>CAXUNW010000172.1:3913-5719 GCA_964252505.1 uncultured Acidobacteriaceae bacterium | reverse complement strand
GAAGGCAGGCACGAGGAGAAGCAGGACCGTGATGGGAAGGAGGAAGACGCCAAGGGAGACAGTGCGGTAGCGCCAGAAGACGAGGAGAAAGGACAGGGCAAGGAGAAGAGCGAAGAGGGACTGGGTTTCGTGAGTATCAACGGGGAGGCGGTGGTGGGCGGCGTTGAGGGTCTCGGCGAAGGAGACGAAGTGGAAGAGGAGAGCGGCGATGGTGGCGGGGATGGCGAGATGGCGCCAGCGGGGGCGGTCGTAGAGCGCGGCCGGCAGGACCGCGAGGGACGCGATGCTGTAGAGGAGGACGGCGACTCTGAGCCAGAGGAGGGACATGGTGGGCGCGGGCGAGACTGGCGACTTCTCAGTATATCGTTCCGGATTTGTTGTGTCGGGGTGTCTCTTCACCCAGCTTCCGGTTCTTATTGCAAAACTATTCACGGGGTGGAGGTACAGACTTTTTGGGCGGCCTGGGCGTACTGGGCCGGATTCGCCGCGGCGAGGCGGGTGTAGATGTCTTTGGCTTCGGCGCAGAAGGGTGCGGCCTGGGTATCGTTGTGAAGGGCGAGGTTGGCGCGACCGAGGGAGTCCAAGACGAGGGCCTGGAAAGGCAGCGCGTTGGGGTTGGCGGCGGCAACGACGCGCTCAGCCTTAAGGGCTTCGGTAAAGGCGACAATGGCTTCGCTGGGGTTGGCCTGGGTTTGGTAGACGGCGCCGAGGGTAAGGAGGTTGGTGGCGAGGCGGCCGAGATAGGCGGTGGGGTTGACTTCGGCAAGATGGCGGTAGAGGGGCGTGGCCTCAGCGAGGTTGGCGGCTGCTTCGGGGAGGCGGTTGAGACGGAAGAAGATGAAGCCGAGGTCTTGAAGCGAGAGGGCGAGATCGGCCTCGTAGATGGTGGGATTGGCTTTGACGAGCTCGCGGCGGAGGGCGACGGCCTCGCGGAAGGAGTCGCCGGCGGGCTGAAACTGCATGAGGCTCATGCGGGCAGAGCCGAGATTGTTGAGGGTGGAGGCGAGGTTGGCCTGGTGGACATCGGGATTGGCGCGGGCGAGGTCGCGATAGATGGCGGAGGCTTCGGCGAAGGTCGCGGCGGCGTCCTGGTACCGACCGGCCTCCTGGTAGAAGGTTCCAAGGTTGTTGAGGGCCTCGGCGAGGCCAGAGAGGTTGGTGGAGGGGCTCGCTTTGACGAGGTCTCGGCGTATCTGGAGGGATTCGGTGTAGGCTGCCCTGGCCTCGGGGAGCTGATGGCTGTGGAGATAGATGGTGCCGAGACTGTTGAGGCCGGCGGCGACGAAGGGCAGCATGGCATCGGGGTTGGTTTTGGCGAGGTCGCGGTAGATGGCGACGGCTTCAAGAGCGTTGGCGATGGCCGGGGCGGGCTGCAGCATCGCGTCCTGGAGCAGGGCGAGGTTGTTGAGGGTCCGGGCGACGTCGGGCCGGTAGGCGGCGGGAGCGGCGCGGGCGAGGTCTCGGCTGATCTCGAGGGACTCCTTCTCGGCGGCCTGAGCCTGGGGAAAGCGAAGCATCGAGCGGTTGACGACGCCGACGTTCGAGAGGGTGTTGGCGATGCGGGGGCGATAGACAGCGGGATTGGTCTGGGCGAGGGTGCGGAGGATGGCAAGGGCTTCGGTGTACTCGCCGACGGCCTCGGTGAAACGCATCGTGTCCCGGTCGAGGGTTCCGAGATTGTTGAGGATGCGGGCGATCTCATCCTGGACGGGGACGGATGAGGGCAGGCTGCGGTTAGTGGCGAGAGCCTGCTGGTAGGCAGCGCGAGCCTCGCGGAAGCGCTCGGTGGAGCGGTAGAGGATGGCG
>CAXUNW010000172.1:0-3903 GCA_964252505.1 uncultured Acidobacteriaceae bacterium | reverse complement strand
GCGATCATGCCTTGGGTCGTGGGCGCGGAGATGTTTATCAGGGCCTGGTGCGGCGCGGGCGAGGTTGAGGTAGATGGCGAGGGACTCGTTGAAGGCGGCCTCGGCCTCGGGGTAGCGCTGGAGGTTGACGTAGAGATTGCCGAGGTTGTTGAGGTTGCGGGCGATGAGGGGCTGGTAGAGTTCGGGGTTTGTGGGGGAGAGCTGGCGGCAGACCACGAGGCCTTCCTGGAGGGCGTCTGCGGCCTGGCGGGGCCGCTGGGTATCGCTATAGAGGATGCCGAGGTTGTTCAGGATGATGGCGATCTCGCGGCTGTACTGTGGGTCTGTACGGGCGAGATCGCGAACGGTGGCGAGCGAGGCGCGATAGATAGGTTCGGCGTCGCTGAAGCGATTCTGGGAGTAGAGCAGGTCGGCGTAGTCGAGGGCGTATTGGAGGGTGTCGGGGCGGTACTGAAAGGCGAGGCGATAGTGTTCGAGGGCCTGAACGGGCTGAAAGCGCAACTCGAGGAGCTGGCCGATCTGGTGCTGGCTGCGGGCGGTCTGGTCGACCTGCTTTTCCTGCTGGAGGAGGAGGTCGGTCAGGAGTTTCTCAGCCTTTGCAAGATCACCGTTTTTGAGAGCCTCGGCGGCATCGCGGCTGAGAGAGTCAGACGGCGGTTGCTGCTGGAGCTGAAGTTGGAGCTGATTGAATTTGCCAATCCAGAGATCGACCTCCTGGGTCTTCTGGGCAAGATCAGTGCGGGTGCGGCTGAGAAGGTCGTTGAGGTTATCGATGGTGCGGGGATTTTGCGCGAGGAACTGCTTGAGGGTCTGGTTGAGCGTAGCCAGGGCGCGGGGGTCGATGGCGGTGCAGCCGCCGGGCACCTGCACGGTGACGTTGCCGCTGCCGGTGTTGACGATGTTGGGGCTGCAGTTGCCGGAGGAGAGCTGAGTGTCAGTGCGAGGCGTCTGAGAGCGGGCGGCCACGAGGAGCGCGAAGGGGAGAAGGCAGACGGTTCTCATGGCTTCGATTTAGGGGCAGGCTTGGCGCGGTCCGGTTTTGCGGGTTCGGGAGCTGTCTTAGCCGGGGGTGGTGGAGGGTTGCCGATCTGGACGGAGACGGCTCCCGAGCCGGAGGAGTTGATGTTTGGGCTTTGGTCGCCGCTGGATTGCTGGACGACGGGCCCCGCGGGCGGACCGGGTTGAGGAGGCTTGGCGGTCTGGTGCCAGGCGAGGGACAAGCCGCCGGCCAGAGCGCCGACGGCGAGAAAGGCGGCAAGATAGAAGAGCCGGCGGTCGCGGGGTCGGTCGCCGCGGCTGTTCCAATGCCGGGCGAGCAGGCCGAAGACGGCGCAGACAACATAGGCGCAGAGAGCGATCGGGTTGGTGATGGCGGCAATGGGAGTTGCCATAATCGGGATACATGCCCGCGGCGGATTTCGCCGGGAGGGTTAGAGTATCGCATCGGGAGGCTGCGGGAAGACCACCCTATGAGGGAGCCGCTTGCGGCCGGGGATGCAGCCTGCTCCGGAGACAGAGGCGGGCACTTGCGTTACGGGGTGGGCTGTTCTGCGGAATCAACGATGGTCGCTCCGGTATGGGTCTTCTCGAAGGCGGTGTTCTGGGCGTCGACGATGATCTGCCGGGTGAAGAAGAAGAGGACGTGGATCTTGAACTCGGTGCCGAAGCTGACGGGAAACCAGACTCCGTCGGGCTGGGGAGCGTAGACGACGGTGAAGCCGAGGCCGGGGACGTTGGTGCCGAGCAGGGTGCGGACGGCGAGAGGGACCTTGTGGGCAAGGTCGGTGCGGATGACCACGGGGTAGTAGGCGGCGGCGTCGATGTAGGCGTCTCCCTGCCAGTCGTAGTCGTCCTTCTGCTTTGGTTTGAAGGTGATGTGGAAGACGTCCCGGCCGTTTCGCTGTTCCCTGCCCTGCAGATGGAAGAGGTAGCCTGCCTGGTTGGTTGTGGTGAGAGGAAAGAGGCGGGCGTCGAGGCCGTCGCGGGATCGGTCGTGCAGGAGGTTGGCGCGCATGTTCTCGACGAGATCACGGTCGGTGGTGTCGTCGCCGAGGGAGACGTTGAGGGAGTGATCATCCTTGGCCAGGGCTGCAGGGTTGGCGGGCAGCTCGGTGTAGGTGAGGTACTGGTGCTTCTGGAGGAGGCGTCCGTTGAGCTTGAGGAGCGCTGCCTGGGAGCCGGTGGGGGATGGAGTGATGCGGGTGTCGGTGATCTCCTCGCACATGACGGTCGAGCCTTTGCGGGAGATGACACGGGCGTGCTGGACGTAGAGGTAGTGGGCACGCTCCTGCTCGGCGCGGTCCTGGTTGGCGGCGACGCGGGCCATAATGGCTTCAGCGGAGGGGGCGGCAGGTTGCTGGGCCAAAGCAAAGGCGCAGGCAGACAGGAGGCAGAGCCCACCGAGGCCGCCGGGGGAGAGGATCATGGTTCGGGGATACGTGGCGGGCGAGGGGAAAGTTCCGCGGGCAAGCGGAGCCGCGGAGGACGCGGTGCTTAGAATGAGGCAGGGGAACAGGATGATGCCGATGCGTTTGAGGTTGATGCCGATGCTGGCCTGCGGTTTGTTGATGCTTGCGAAGGCCGAGGGGCAGAGCGGCGCGCCGATGGAGGTGCCGGCGCGGAACCTGCCGGTGCCGCAGGATGTGAGTCCGGAGTTGCAGAGGCTGATCAAGGCGCCGCGGCGCGCGGGTTGGGACGTGTTGTACAAGACGGGCGAGCAATGGCGGGTGGCGGCGAACGCAGCCGCGGCCAAGACGATGGCGACGCTGCCGGCGATGCGCGAACGGCTGCATGTGACGGTAAAGCCGGAGGTGATGGATGGCGTGCGCGTGTTCGTGGTGACGCCGGACACAATGCCGCCAGAGCACCGGGACAAGGTGCTGGTGCATGTGCATGGCGGATGCTATGTGCTCTCGCCGGGTGAGGCAGGGACCGGGGAGGCGATTCTGATGGCGGGCCTGGGGCACTACAAGGTGATCTCCGTGGACTACCGGATGCCCCCGGAGGCTTACTTTCCGGCTGCGCTGGACGATGCGATGACGGTCTACCGGGCGGTCGGGAAGAACACAGCGGCCAAGAATATGGGGGTGTTCGGCACGTCCGCCGGGGGCGCGCTGGTGCTGGAGATGATGCTGCGAGCGCGGCAACAGGGGCTTGCGATGCCGGGGGCGATCGCGCCGGGAACGCCGATGGCGGATGTGACCAAGACGGGTGACAGCTTCTACACCAATGAGATGGTGGACAATGTGCTGGTTTCGCGGGACGGCTTCTGCGATGCGGCGGCGGTGGTGTATGCGCATGGGCATGATCTGAGCGATCCCCTGCTTTCGCCGGTGAACGGGGACATGCATGGTTTTCCGCCGACCATCCTGACGACGGGGACGCGGGATCTGCTGCTGAGCAATACGGTGCGGGTGCATCGCAAGCTGCGTGCGGCGGGGGTGGAGGCTGAGCTTGAGGTCTTCGAGGGAATGTCGCACGCCCAGTATCAGGTAGACGACCGGATTCCGGAGACGCGGGAGGCGTTCGGGGAGATCACGAGCTTCATGGATCGGCACCTGGGGCATTGAGGGCAGCAGACCGCTCGGTGGGGTACGGTATTCTGGCGGCTGCGGTGGTGGACGAGAAGACATCGGCGATGGGGTTCGGGTTGGCGGCTGCAGGGGTAGACCCAGGGGCGCAGACGCCGGTGATGCGGCAGTATTTCGCCGCCAAGGAGGCGCACCCGGACTGCCTGATGTTTATCCGGATGGGGGACTTCTACGAGCTGTTCTACGACGACGCGGTGCTGGTGGCGCGGCTGCTGCAGCTAACGCTGACGGCGCGGGACAAGGAGCGGAAGCAGCCGATGTGCGGGGTTCCGTGGCACTCGGCGGAGGGGTATCTGCAGCGGCTGCTGCGGAT
>CAXUNW010000171.1:0-5736 GCA_964252505.1 uncultured Acidobacteriaceae bacterium | reverse complement strand
CCGCCGCCGTCCAGGTCTACGAGCAGCTCTACCAACTCTACCGCTCCGTCTACTTCGCCTTGGGAACCACGAACGCCGAGCCCGTCTCGCTCTGCGAAGTCCTGCCCAGACTCAAAAAGATCGCCGCGGAAGGGCGCGCGTAGCCTTACTCCTCCCGCAGAACCTCCAGCGGCTTCTGCCCTAGAATCCGGTGGCTCGCCATCCAGCCCGTGGCCACCGTCAGGCATCCGATCAGCAACACCGCAGCCACGGAGGTGCCCACCGGAGCCTTCGCATCGACGTTCAAGGAGTGCAGCAGCCGATTGGCAATCAGGTTGGCAAACCCTACCCCCACCACTCCCGCCACCAGCCCCAGAACCGCGCATTCGATCGAAAAAATAGTTGCGATCCGCCCCCGAGTCGCACCCAGCGTCTTCAGCACCACAACCTCGCGGATTCGCCGGTAGCGAGTTCCCGCAATCGAGCTCGCCAGGATGATGATTCCCGCGAAGATCGAAAACGCGGCCAGAAACTGGATTACATACGTAATCTGCACGACCACCGCGCGCACCGTCTCCAGAGCAGCCGCTACGTTGATCACCGTTACGGTCGGATAAGCCGCATAAAGCGCCCTCTGCAAAGCCCCAACCTGCGCTGGGTCTACATGAACGCCTCCGTACCAGACCGCCGGTAAACCCTTCAACGCCTCCTGCGGCAGAATGAACTCTGCTCGTCCGTAAGCATGTTGTCCATCAGCTCGCGTCAGCGCCGCGACCTTCGCGGTAAACTTCGCATCCTGCGCAGCAAACGTGATCGTCGACCCAACCTTTAGCCCCATGCGGTCCGCAGGCCGCTTGTCGATCGCCACCAGCGGATGCTCTTTCGCCTCTGCTGCTTGAGCTGCTGTCCACCACGCTCCTTCAACCACCTTCGTACCGTCCGGCAACTGTCCCGTTGACGACCAGCTCAGCGACATCGTCTGCAGCATTCGCTTCGGCATGTTCGTTAGCTTCGCCTCTGCCGCTGGAATCCCATTCAGCTCCACAACCCGTGATTGCACCACGGGCAGCATCTCCGGCTCTTTCGTCACGCCGGGAGCTGTCTTCAGCAGCGCCCTGATTCCACCGATCTCCTCGTTCGTCATATCTACCAGGAACACATTCGGCAGGTTTGGTGCCGACGCAATATGCAGCTCGTTCACCACCGCCTGCTGCACCAGGTAAACCGTCGTTATCTGCATCACGCCCATGCCCAAAGCAGCCAGCAGCGCCGCGGAGGGATTTCCCGGACGATACAGATTCGCCAGACCATGTCGCAGCGACGAAGGCAGGCTCAGCCTTGTCTTGCTCAGGAAGTACCGCAGCGCCCGCAGCACGGCCCAGGAAGCCGCAAGCAGGATGACCAGCACCACCACCAGCCCGAATGTGAACCATTTCCCAACCGTTCGTGAGTCGGACAACGTCGTCGCGATCGCCGCAAGTCCGCCCAGAATCAACACAGCCGCTAGGATCTGTGCGTAGTTCTTGGTGATCTTCGCGACGATGGCCGAGACAAACGGATCGTCCGATCCCTCATCCATCGCTCGCCGCAGTATCAGGATCGGCCGAACATTCCGGATGTCCAGCAGCGGGGGAAGCGTAAACAGCAGCGTCGTCAGGATTCCCGCGCCCAGCCCTGTCGCGACCGATCGAAGGTCGAGATGCAGATCCGGCACAACGTTGATGAGCTTCGCAAGGAGCAGTGGAAGGATCACTTGCACACCAACACCAAGCCCAACTCCCAACAGCCCCCCAATCAGCCCGAGCAGCAACGTCTGCATCAGGTAGATCTTGATCACCTCGCTGGACCGCGCTCCAAGTGACTTCATGATGGCAATCGTGTCCAGCCGCTGCTGCAGATGCGCCCGCATCGCCATCGCCACGCCGATCGCGCCCAGAACCAGCGCTACCAGGCTCATCAGGCTCAGCAGGCTCGTCGCTCGGTCAAGCCCCTGCGTCAGCGCCGGATTCGTCTCGCGGTAGTCGACGATCTGAGACTCCGGCAGCAGCTTCTCCAGCCGCACCTTCATCGCCGCCACACCCGCGTCGTCCACAGTCCCATTCGGCCCATGCTGTGGCATCTTGAACAGGAAGCGCTGTCCCGCATGCGATCCCGGTGCGAGCAGCCCGGAAGCCTCCAGCCCCTCACGCGACATCAGCACACGCGGCCCTGCGGAGAAGTTGGAGCTTAGCCGATCCGGCTCGTTTAGCACCGTCGCCGCAATCCGGTAGACCTTATTCCCAATCTTCAGGCCATCGCCACGCTTGAGGTGCAGTCGCAGCAACAGGTCATCCCCCACCGCCACGCTGTCTGGCTTCAGCACCTCCGCTAGCGTTCCTGCGGGCTCTAACTCGACTGCACCATAGAAGGGGAATCGCGTCGGATCCACAGCCTTCACGGCGACCAGCAGCGGGTCCATCGCAACCGGCGCCGAGGCCATCGAGAGCAGCTCCGTCACCGGCGTCACCCGTACGCCCTCCCGCTCGATCCCGTTCAGCCCAGCCACTTCATCCGGAGTCGGCTGACCAGTTGCCCGTGCTGAAAGGTCTGCTGCGAGGATCGACCGAGCTCGCGTGAGGAGCGTTGCGCGAAACGAGCTCGAAAAGCCTCGAACGCCTGTCAGCGCTGCCACCCCGATCGCGACCGACAGCACCACGAAGAAGAACTTGCCCCGCGACGCATGCATCTCGCGATACGCGATCTTTCCGGCCGATTGATACGATAGTGTTGCCATACCTCCTCTAAACCTATCAGCAGAACGGTCGGCGATGGTCCAGCATGCCGCCTGCTAGCAGATCGGTCGACCCTCTTTGATGGCGCGCCATCCGGCAACAACGCCACGGGGTTCACCCAAACGCGGCCGCAAGGTATCCTGAAACCCAGGTCACGATGCGGCGATACCCGAAACGAAACATCCTGATTCAGCTTCTGCTCATCCTTGTCACCCTACTGCTGCCCATGTCACGGTGCTTTGCCCAAGCCGGCCCGCCGCAGGGTATCTCCTCGCCTCGGGCAAGGGTTATCGTCTTCGTCCACGGTCTGCACGGTACCCGGGAATCTTGGCGTGCCGCCAACAACGCCTACTGGCCAGATATGATCCGCGCGGACCGCAGCTTTGCCTACTCAGACGTTGATGTTGCCGAATACCCATCTCCCTCATCGAACGGCAAGATGTCCAGTGTTCAACTAGCCGAAACCCTCTGGAGCCGCCTGCGCCAGGATCATGTCTGGGAGCACCGCGAGGTTGTTTTCCTCGCCCATAGCCTCGGAGGCATCCTCGTCGAGGAGATGCTGCTCAGGCACCCGGTCGAGGCAGCCAGGGTTAAGTTCGTCGTCTCCTACGGCACGCCGCACGAGGGGTCCATGGTAGCCAGAATCGCTTCCATCTACGACAAAGATCCTCTCCTCAACGATCTAAGCGATGCCGGCGGGAACAACTTCCTGACACAGCTTGAAAGCAGCTGGCGCGGCAACGCTTCAGTAAACGGCATTCACCGCTTCTGTGCGTATGAGTCGGAGGATACAATGCCCGACGAAGGATTGGCCCGCTACCTGCGTCCGCACACGCGTGTGGTCAGCTATTTCAGCGCGACCTACGGCTGTGATGTAACCACTCCGCCGCAGGAGATTCATGCAGATCATCTCCACATGGTTCGACCGCTTGACCATTCGTCTTCCGCATACGACTTCTTTCGCCGCGTCTACCGCGACAACCCAATCCTTGAAGATCAAACGGTGACGCGGGGAAACGTTGTCGCGGGTCTTGAAGCCGGCTGTAACCAAATCAGCCAGAACCCTGACCTCCAGGTTCCGATCGCCCTAGAGAGTGCCTTCCACGAGAAAGTCGTCGGCGCGACAGCATTTCTGATCGATACTACGGAAGTTCGCGAGGTGAACCCCAACCCTCCGGTCGTCACCCGGATCGATCCGGATGGCGTCGCTCATGTGAGATATGGCTTTACAGGCCCTTCCAAGAAAGTCCTCGTTTGCCTGGCCACTGCCCATGCTTCCGTCAAGGTTCAGTTCTTCATCGCTAGGCAGGTGCCAATCCGAGAGCCCGTGAACTGATCCCGGTTGCAAAAGCAACGTCACAGGCCAGCTTCAACTGGTCTGGTTTCGTCGCTCAGGATGGTTCCATCCCTCAGCGTGATGCGCCGCCCTGCATAATCCGCCAGCACCGGGTCATGGGTCACTAGCACAAGTGTCGTTCCCTCGCGCTTGTTCAAGTCCAGTAGCAGGTTCAGCACTGCAGTTCCGTTTACGGTGTCCAAATTCCCGGTCGGCTCATCTGCCAACACGATCGGCGGCCGCAACACAAACGCTCGCGCCAGGGCGACCCGCTGCTGCTCCCCCCCCGAAAGCTGCACAGGATAATGATCCATCCGGTCTGCTAGTCCCACGCTTGTCAGCAGCCCACGCGCGCGCGCCAGTCCATCCTTCTGCGATCCACCCTCAGCCTTTGGATCTGCGTTCAACTCATGTGGCAGCAACACGTTTTCGAGCGCCGTTAAGGTCGGAATCAATTGATACGACTGGAAGACAAAGCCGATCGTCCTGCCGCGCACCTGCGCCAGTTGATCTTCTGGCAGATACGAGATGGCCACGCCGTTCAGCCGGACATTGCCGTGCGTCGGCGTGTCCAAACCCGCCAGAAGTCCTAACAACGTCGACTTGCCGCTCCCCGAGGACCCCATAATGGCGACAAACTGTCCGCGTGCCACCTCAAAGTCGATCCCCTTCAAAATGTCGACGGTCCGCGCACCATTGCGAATCGACTTGCGCAAACCCACCACCGAGATCATCGCATCCTGACTCACCGTTTTTGTCACCCTCAATCGAAACGCGCCCTCCTCTCCACGAAGCCGTTTGGTACTTTGGAGGAATGCGCCTCTTCGGTCCTCTGATTCTAGCCGGTGTCCTCGCCGGTCTCACCGGTTGCCGTTCGGAGAAGCAGCAGGATTCTCCTCAAGGTGAGCCTTCTGCTCTTTCCCCGCCGGCGGCTCGGCCAACCAGCGACTCCCGCCCCACTCTCATCTGCTTCGGCAACAGCCTCACTGCCGGCTTTGGAGCAGACCCAGGCGCCAGCTATCCTGACTTCCTCCAAAAAGATCTCGATGCGTCCGGCTATCCCTACCGCGTCGTCAACGAAGGTGTTTCCGGCAACACCACCAAGGACGGCGTAGAGCGTCTGCCGGGCATCCTCGCCCTGCATCCGGCACTTGTGGTGCTTGAGTTCGGCGGTAACGACGGGTTACGCGGCTTGAAGGTGCAAACGACCCGAGACAACCTCGCCCAGATCATCGTCGCGCTCAAACAAGCAAACATCAAAGTTTTACTCGCCGGCATCACCCTTCCCCCGGATTACGGCCCCGATTACGTTCGCACCTTCACTGCCACTTACACCTCCCTCGGTAAGCAGTTCTCCATTCCGGTCCTGCCTTTCCTACTGCAGGACGTTTACGGTGTACCTGGCCTCATGCAGGCCGACAACACTCATGCCACGGCTCGGGGCAATGAGGTCGTCGCTCGGAATGTCCTGCGTTACCTTCAGCCACTTCTGCGCAAACAGGCCGGCGCGGAGCAGTCAAGTGGCATCAGACAGCAGTAGAAGCAAGGAGATTGATCATGAACGTTAAAGCTCTAGCAGGCCTCATCCTTTCGGCGACGCTTTCCGTCCCGTCGTTTGCCCAGCTTTCCGTTTACATCGGGTCAGCCCCT
>CAXUNW010000170.1:0-5784 GCA_964252505.1 uncultured Acidobacteriaceae bacterium | reverse complement strand
ACAAGGTGGGAGGTTATGAAATTGTCGCGGTCAGCGATGTTTATGGACCGCATGCCGACCGGGTGAAGGCGCGCTCGACCGGGGCGGCGACGACGCATGTGGACTACCGCGAGGTGCTAGGCAAGAACGACGTGGATGCGGTGCTGGTGGCGACGCCCGACCACTGGCACGTGCGGGTAGGGACAGATGCCTGCTCGGCCGGGAAGGACGTGTACCTCGAGAAGCCGGTGACGCACACGATCGAGGAATCGGCAGGGCTGATCCATGCGGTACGGTCGAACAAGCGGGTGATGCAGTGCGGGATGCAGCAGAGAAGCTGGAGTCACTTCCGGAACGCCGTGGACCTGGTGCAGGGAGGAAGCCTTGGGCGGGTGACGCAGGTAAGGACGTACTGGTGGCAGAACTACAACCGGAGCTGGGTACCGAAACCAATCGATACGGGCGCGCTGGATTGGAATCGGTGGCTGGGAGGAACCCCGGATCAACCGTTCAGCCTGGAGAAGTATAGCCACTGGCGGTGGTACTGGAACTTCGGCGGGGGTGCGATGACTGATCTGTTTGCACACTGGATTGATGTGGTGCAGTGGGCGATGAAGGTGGAGGCGCCAACGGCAGCGATGATGATGGGAGACAAATACGTCTTTACAGAATGGGATTGCCCCGATACGATCCAGGCGGCGTTCCGGTACCCCGGCTTCGATGTGGTGTACGAGGGAATGATGAGCTCGTCGATCGACGATGGGGGGCTTGAGTTTCGGGGAACGGATGGGACGTTGAAGCTGACGCGCAGCGGGATGAGCTTATATCGGGAAGGCGTGAAGGATGCGGTGAACCCGGTGATGAGCGAGAAGAGCTTCGAGGATGGGACGGTGGCGCATATGGCCAACTTCTTTGCGTGCGTCAAGAGCCGGACGGAGCCGCATGCACCGGTCGAGGCAGGCGTCGCGGCGGCGCGCGCGGGGCATATCGGGAATATGGCTTACAAGCGGGGTGGAATGGTGAACTGGCCGGGAAAGGGATAAGGCCTGTGGGGGTCAACCAGCGACGGCAACCTGCGGCAGACTGCCTTGAGTGGAGGAGAAATAAGGAGTACCTTCAGCCAGCCACGGGATTTGGTTAGTCGGCGTCGAAGAGGGTGATGCGGCAGAGACCGTACTCGCCGGCGAAGCTTAGCTGGGTCAGGAGGGTGCGGTTGCCGACGACGGCGGCGACATCTTGTTTTTCCAGCACCACAGGCATGGAGATGTGAGTTTCCGCCGGCATGAGGCCTTTGAGGTTTCCGCCGATCATGTTGGCGAGTTCGGCCATGGAATCGGTTACGTCGGCGTCGACGGAACTGGGGACGTCGATGGACATCAGGCGAGCGGTGAAGATGTATGCGAGCTCCTCACTGCACTCCACAAGGATGACGCCCTTGGACGCCTGCTCAAAGTAGAGCGCGGAGGAGACGGTCTGGTCGAAGTGGGCGTCGGCGGGGGTGGGATGCATCTCCATGTCGACCATGATGGCGAAGATGTTCTGCACGATGGTGGTCTGGTCTTCGAGGCATTCCGGGGTGACGAGCGATGCAAGCATGGGATTCCCCTCTCAGGCGGTGTAGTAGGTGGTTTGGCCGGCGGTGTTGCGCTGGTAGCCGTCATAGACGTTGACGATGGTTTCGGCGCAGCCAAGCAGCAGGATGCCGCCGGGGGCGAGCACCTTCTTGATGGAGGTGAGGATCTCCTTCTTGGTGGCAACGTCGAAGTAGATAAGTACGTTGCGACAGAGCACGAGATCGAAGGTTCCCATGTGGGTGAGGCGCTGACGCAGGTCGAGCGGCTCAAAGCGGACCATGCGACGAACCTCATCCTTGATCTGCCACTGCATGCCTTTGCGCAGGAAATATTTGACGAGGTTGGCTGCGGGGAGGCCGCGGTTGACCTCGAACTGGACATAGATGCCCTGGCGGGCGCGCTCGAGGACCTGGTCGGAGAGGTCGGTTCCGAGGATCTCGACGGAGCCGGGCAGAAAGCCCATGTCGAGGAGCATCATGGCGAGCGAGTAGGCCTCCTGTCCGGAGGAGGCGGCTGCGGACCAGATGCGAAGCGGACGGCCGGTGAGGATCTGTGCCTTGAGCTTATGGATGAGGGTGGCGCGGAGCGCCTCAAACATGATCTGGTCGCGAAAGAAGAGGGTCTCGTTGGTGGTCATGGCATCGATGACCTGTTTGCCGATGGCGACCGAGGAGGAACGCATGGAGAGGCGCATGGCGAGGCCATCGAGGGAGTCGATATTGTGCTCGCGGAGCAGGGGGATGAGGCGCGCTTCAAGGAGGTACTGCTTGCCTTCGTCGATGACGATGCCCGACTCGTTGTGGATGTATTGCTGCAGGAAGGCGTAGTTTTTGGCAGAGAGGGTGCTTGCGCCGGCGGAGCGCGAAGCCTCATCTGCCGCACCGGGACGGGGTAGGGCGCTCATCGTTGCCATAGCAGACTCATAACCTCGGGGATGATCTTGTTGAGCGGAAGGACGGCATCGGCGAGCCCGGCCTCGACGACGGCTCCGGGCATGCCCCAGACGACGCTGGTGGCGCGGTCCTGGGCGAGGATGGGAGCGCCGACTTTTCTCATCTCCTGGGCACCGTTGCATCCATCGCGGCCCATGCCGGTGAGGATGGCGGCGATGGCAGATCCTCCGAAGAGTTCGGCGGCGGAGCGGAAGAGCACATCGACGGCGGGCCGGCAGGAGTTTTCGGGCTCTTCCTGGTTGAGGGCGACCTGGAGATGGCCGAGCCTGCGGACGACGCGCATGTGGAAGTTGCCGGGGGCAACGACCGCGAGGCCGGGCCGGAGTCTCATGTCCTGGGTGGCTTCGGCTACGTTGATTTTGCCGATTCTGTCGAGGCGCTCGGCAAGCAGCCGGGTGAAGGTAGGCGGCATGTGCTGGACGATGGCGATGGGCAGCGGAAAGTCCGCCGGGATCATCGGGATGAGCTCGGCGAGAGCGGGCGGGCCGCCGGTCGAGACCCCGATGACCAGTAGCTGCGGGGCGAGCCGGGCGGGTTTGCTCTGGAGCGGCGCGAAGGGGCGGCCGGGCAGCGTCTGGGACGGCGCGAGAGAGGCGGGCTGGCCGGCGAGATCGAACAGCTGCTTGATTTTGCTTTTCAGCTCCTGGGCGAGATCCTGATAGGCGTTCGGAGCGATGACGGTGCCGTCCGGCTTGGCGATGTAGTCGCTGGCCCCCTGCATGAGGGCATCGATGGAGATGGCGGCCCCGCGTGCGGTGAGGCTGCTGATCATGATGACCTTGATCGCAGGGTAGCGCTCGTGGATGAGCTTGAGGGTTTCCATCCCGTCGAGATGAGGCATTTCGACGTCAAGGGTGACGACATCCGGACGGAGAGATTCGAGCTTGGTGAGAGCATCCATGCCGTCGCGGGCGGAGCCGAGGACCTCAAAGACGGGATCTTCGGTGAGCATGCGCACGAGCATGCGGCGCATGACGACGGAGTCATCGACGACGAGGACGCTGAGCCTGGTTTTGGGCTCGGTCCTGAGACGCCGCGGCGGTGTCATCGTTTCGATCATGCGCTGACCGCTTCCAGGACACCCATGATGCGGAGTTTTTCGACGACCATGTCGGAGGTGAAGGGCTTCATGATGTATTCGGCTCCTACCTGGAGGGCGGCGGAGACGGTTTCGAGGTGGGTCTCGGTGGTGATCATGATGCAGGGGAGGGACTTGAACTTGTCCATGGCGCGGACGGCTTTGAGGAGCTCGATGCCGTCCATCTCGGGCATGTTGAAGTCGGCGCAGAGGAGGGAGATGTCGGCGGCTTCTCCCTGGATGGCTTTAAGGGCTTGAAGTCCGTCGCCGGCCTCGCAGACGGTGAAGCCGTTGCGGGTGAGGATGCGGCCGAGGATGCCGCGAATGGCACGTGAGTCGTCGACGATCAGAGCTTTCATATGGAGGGTTCCTCGCTGTGGGTAGGGCGCGCTTCAGGCCGCGGAGGACCGCTTGGGTTCGCCGCGGCCACAGGGCTAGAGTCTGAAGCGATGGACGAGCGACTGGAGTTCGGCCGCCATACGAGTGAGCTCGGCTGCGGCGGTTTCGGTATCGCGGGCCCCTGCGGTGGCTTGTTCGGCGGCGCGAGCGACATGAGAGATGTTCTGGGCGATCTCGCTGGTTCCGCGGGCGGCGTCGGCTACGTTGCGGCCGATTTCGTTGGTGGTGGCGGTCTGTTCTTCGACCGCCGAGGCGATGGTGCTGGAGATATCGTTGACCTGCTCGATGATCTCGCCGACCTGGGCGATGGCCTTGACGGCGGCGTTGGTATCGGCCTGGATGGCTTCAATCTTCTGGCCGATCTCTTCGGTGGCGCGGGCGGTTTCCTTGGCGAGCTCCTTGACCTCGTTGGCGACGACGGCGAAGCCCTTTCCGGCTTCTCCGGCGCGCGCCGCTTCGATGGTGGCGTTGAGGGCGAGGAGGTTGGTCTGCTGAGCGATGGAGGTGATGACCTTGACGACCTTGCCGATCTCCTGGCTGGAGATGCCGAGCTTGTGGATGGTTTTGTTGGTCTCGTCGGACATGCTGACGGCGGTCTTGGCGACGCGTGCGGCTTCGGTGGCGGACTTTGAGATCTCGCGGATGGAGACGAGCATCTCCTCCGAGCTGGCGGCGACGATGCTGACGTTGGCGGAGACGTGGTCGGAGCTGGCGGCGACGCCGTTGGCCTGCTTGGCGGCATCCTGCGAGCTGGAGGTGAGCTGCTGGGAGATGGCGGAGAGTTCCTCGGAGGAGGAGGCTACGCCCATGGCGGTCTGGCCGATGCTGGCGACGCTGACGCGAAGATCGCTGATGAGGGTGTCGAGGCCCTTGGCCATCTGGCCGGCAAGGTCGTCCCCGGAGACGGTGATCTTACGGGTGAGATCGCCCTGAGCCGCGGCGGCGACGACCTCAAGCAGGGTGTTGACACGGAGCTGGAGGTCGGCGGCGACCTGCTTTTCCTTCAACTCGTGAGCGGCGGCTTCTTCGCGGAGCTTGACCTGCGGGGAGACGTCGGCGGCGAGCTTGACGACCTTGCAGGGCTTTCCGTTGAGGTCGAAGATGGGGTTGTAGCTGGCACGGATCCAGACGGCTTTGCCGCCCTTGCCGACCCGCTTGAACTCGTCGGCATAGAACTCGCCGCGGTTGAGCTTGGCCCAGAAGTCCTTGTACTCGGCGCTCTCGCGGTAGGCGGGATCGACAAACATGGAGTGGTGCTGGCCTTTGACCTCGTCGAGGGTATAGCCCATGGTCTTCAGGAAGTTTTCGTTGGCGGCGAGGATCTTGCCGTCGAGCGAGAACTCGATGACGGCCTGGGCGCGGGAGATGGCATTGATCTGGCCTTCGAAGTTCGCGGTGGCGATCTTCTGCTCAGTCACATCGGTGGCGAACTTGACGACCTTGGTGGGCTTGCCGTCCATGCCGAAGATGGGGTTATAGCTGGCGGAGATCCAGACCTCCTTGCCGTTCTTGCCGAAGCGCTTGTACTCGTTGAAGAGGAACTCGCCCTTGTTGAGCTTGGCCCAGAACTGCTTGTACGCGTCGGAGTCGCGGTAGACCGGATCGACAAACATGCTGTGGTGCTTGCCCTTGATCTCGTCGAGGGTGTAGCCCATCGCAGAGAGGAAGTTGTTGTTGGCGGTCAGGATGATCCCGTCGAGGTCGAACTCGATGACGGCCTGGGCGCGTCCGATGGCGTTGATCTGCGACTCGAAGTTGGCGTTCTTGATCTTCTGCTCAGTGATATCGGTGGCGAACTTGA
>CAXUNW010000169.1:0-5835 GCA_964252505.1 uncultured Acidobacteriaceae bacterium | reverse complement strand
GATCCACGCTGCGCAGCGTCACACCCCCAATCCTCCCCAGCGAGTCCACATGCGTCCCTCCGCAAGCGTTCCACTCCACTCCATCGATCTCCACCAGCCGGATCGGCCCCTCTCGTTCCGGCAGCTTCCGCAGGTCTCCCCGCGCCAGCATTCCCTCGGCCTCCGCCCGCTGCACCACCTGTACCTCTACCGCCCGGTCCTGCTCGATCAACCGGTTCGCGGCCTCCTCGACCCTTACCAGGTCCTCCTGCTCCAGCTTGGTCAGCTCCAGGTCGATGGTTGAGCTCTCCCCTCCAAGGTGAAACGACAGAGTTCCCGCGCCAAGCTCCTGGAGGAACACCGCCGATAGCAGATGTTGTCCGGTGTGCTGCTGCATATGGTCCCGACGCCGCTCTTCGTTGATAAAGCCTGAAACCCTCGTCCCTGCACCAACGGGCTTCTCCACCACATGCCACACCTCGCCCGCGTCCTCAATCACCGCGAGCACCGGAACTTCCAGCCGCGCTCCCCCTCGCGAAAGCGCCTCAAGCTTACCCAAATCCCATGGCTGGCCCCCGCTCTCCGGGTAGAACGCCGTCCTGTCCAGCGAGACCTGCCACCGGTTCCTCCCTCCAGTCTGCGATTCAAGCCGGATGTCCGTGACCTCTGCCGTAAACTCCAGCAGGTCTTGCGCGGCGTAGTATAGCCGCTCCGCCACGCTCAAACTTCGCCTCCCACGGCCTTTACCAGGGCTTCCATCTCCTTTCGGCTCCCCACGCAAAGCGCCGTTCGTTCATGGATCTGCCGCGGCTTGATCTCCAGTATTCTGGCCGACCCGCTCGTCGCCATGCCGCCTGCCTGCTCCGCTACAAATGCCAGGGGATTTGCTTCATACAGCAGCCGCAGCTTGCCCCCCGGCTGCTTCGTCGTCGGTGGGTACAGAAAGACGCCGCCCTTCAGCAGCGTCCGGTGAAAGTCCGCCACCAAGCTCCCAATATATCGCGAGCTGTACGCGGTTCCCAGCCGTCCTCCCCGCAGCTGCTCCACATACGCCTGGAACGACTCCGGCCATTGCGTCGCATTCGCTTCGTTCACGCTGTAGTAGGGTCCTGCCTCTGGCATCTGCATGTTCTCGGTGGTCAGCACAAACGCTCCGGAAGCCGGGTCAAGCGTGAATCCATGCACCCCTCGTCCCGTTGTGTATACAAGCACCGTTGAAGGGCCGTACACCACGTATCCGCCCATGGCCTGCTCCGCTCCAACCTGCAGCATCGCCTCTTCAAGCGTCGTACCTTCCGCCCGCTCGTGCACGCTGAAGATCGTCCCGACGTTCACGTTCACGTCAATGTTGGACGAGCCGTCCAGGGGATCAAAGATCACAATGTACTTCCCGGTCACCGGGTCTCCGTCCACAACCGCGGGGCCTTCGTCCTCCTCGCTGACCAGCGCCGCCACAGCCGCGCGGGCCCGCAGGCAGTCCTTGATCAAATCGTTGGCCACGACGTCCAGCTTCTGCTGCGTCTCTCCCTGCACATTCTGCTGGCCCGCCGCGCCGTACCCGCCGCTCAACCCGGCAGACCGGATCTCCCGTTCGATCCGCCGCACGGCCAGGACCAGGCCGCTCAAAACCCAACCGAAGTCCGCCCCGAACCGTTCATCCTGTCGCAGCACATGCTCTTCAAACGTCACCATCGTCGTGTGTCTCCTCTCCTAATCTAAATGCACGGCCGTGGCACTTACCGGCCGAGTCCTCTCCCCCTACGAGGCCCATATAATCGGTCTCGTGCCCCCCGTTCCAGCCCCGGCGCCGCGCAGAGAAGTTGAACTCGACTTCTTGCGTGGCATAGCCATTCTCGCGGTGGTGGACTTCCACGCACCGGTCAGGGTCCTTACCTATCCTTTCGCACTTGTGGGCTTCCCGTCCGCCGGAACCCTCGGCGTCAACATCTTCTTTGTCCTAAGCGGGTTCCTTGTCGGCGGGCTCCTCATCAAAGAGTGGCGAACTCGCGGACGGGTCGATAGCAAACGTTTTCTCATCCGCCGAGGATTCAAGATCTGGCCGCAGTTTTATCTCTTCCTTCTGCTTAACCTCGTCACAGGCCATCGTAGCTTCGGCGCCGTGTGGCCTGCGCTTCTCAATGTTCAGAATTATGTCAGCGGCTCCAGCGCCAACTCGGCGCATCTTTGGAGCCTTGCTGTGGAAGAGCACGCCTACCTGCTGCTCACACTTCTCCTGGCTATTGCCTGGCGCCTCAAAATGTCCATGCGCGGCATCTTCATCGTGCTTGCGGCGCTCTGCCTTATCGTCGTCTCGCTGCGCGTCTTTCTAAGCGTACGCAATCTTCCGCTCTTCGCCCCCACTCACTCCCGCATCGCCGCCATTTTCTACGGCGTCATGCTCGCCATCCTCTTTCACTGCAGACCCGATACCTTTCGCCGCATGCAGCAGCCTCGTTGGCTGTGGATCACTGCCATCGTTGGGGCACTGGCCTTCCTGCGGTTTCATGGATCACATCCGTGGACTGAAGCCATTAAGATCGACATGAGCGACCTCATCGGCGTCAGCTCCTTTATGCTCGTCTATCGTCATCATTCGCAAAAGCACCGTATTTGGCCCTATCGCCTAATTGCATGGATAGGCCTCTATTCCTACGGGATCTATCTATGGAGCGTGGCCGTTCTCCGGTTTGCCGCCGGATTGGCACACCGTCTTCCCCACCCATTTGACAAGCTCTTCTTGGCCATCGGGGTTCCGATCGCCGGAGTTGGTATCGGCATCGTTATGACGAAGCTCGTTGAACTTCCTATGCTCCGCGTCCGCGACAGCCTCTTCCCACGCCGTGTGCGGTCCGCCGTCGAAGACAGTCCCTCTGAAATGGCACAACTTCGCGCTCCGGAGTTGCTTGCCCCCTGATAGTCGGTCAACCAGCCTAAGGCTGTGGAACCACCAGTACTTCGACACCACTCGAGTTCCGGGCGTTCCGGTAGACACTCTCAGTCGCCTTTACAAACTGCTCCGGTCGGGCATTTGGGATGTCTGTAAACGTTTGCGGGTTGCGGTCGACCAAGGGAAACCATGAGCTCTGCACCTGCACCATGATCCGGTGCCCTGCTCGAAACGTATGGTTCACGTCTGGCATCTCCGCGTTCACTGCGGTCACCTTTCCCAGTACCAGTGCCGCGGGCTTCTCCCAGCTATCGCGGAACTTCGCCCGCATCGGCTCGCCACGCACCAGTTGCTGGTAGCCGCCCATCAGCAAAGGCATTGCCCCGAGAATCCTCTTGCCGGCATCGGCGGATGCAGGATTCGGGTAGTCATTCGGATACACGTCGATCAGCTTCACCACAAAGTCCGCATCCGTTCCGGTGGAAGCGATCTTCAACATGGGTTTGACAGGCCCGGCAATCGTCACATCGTCCACCAGCGGTTCGGTCGCATAGACCAGCACATCCGGCCGCCGCGCCGCGAAGCGCTGATCGTCATCCATATACCGCTGCGGCACAGTGTTCGTCGTGTAACTCACGAAAGGCACCGGATGCGCCGGATCGCTCACGTAACTGTCCATACCCTCTCGCTCCGCGGGCGCGTCGAAGCTAAGCCGCCCACCGGCGCGAAAGTAGAGCGTCTTCGTAACAGCCTGCTTTGGAGGCCACGCATCGTACTTCTTCCACACGTTCGATCCCGTCTCGAAGACGTACGCCTTCGGCAGGGGTTCACCCTTTCTGTCCTTCAAATACATCTCGAAAAACGGAAACTGGATCTCCTTGCGAAAAAACACTCCGGTCTTCGAGTTGAAGCCGATGTCTCCCAGACGGTCTCCATCCTGGGCCGCCCATCCGCCATGCACCCAGGGCCCTACCACCAGCGTATTGACGGGCCCGCCCGCCGTAGACGGATTTAGCCGGTCGATCGCATGGAAGGTCTTGAACGGCCCGGAAAGATCCTCGGCGTCAAACCATCCTCCCACCGTCATCACATTTGCCGTCACGTTCTTCATGTGCCTCGACATATCCCGTCGCTGCCAGTATTCGTCGTATGTGTCATGGATGACCTGATCGTGATACAGCGCGTTTGTCCCGCTCGCCGCTGTATCCGTCCCCGCCACATTGCCTTTACCCAGGTAGTACTCGTAGCCGTCGGATGTACCGAACTCGAAACGCCCTTCTCCGGGCGTCGGCAGCACCGGCGTCTTCTGTGGCTTGAAGCTCACGTAGAAGCCATGGTTCGCCGCCAGCATAAATGCTCCGCCATGATAGGAATCGTCATTGAAGAAGAGGTCCGTCATCGGCGCCTGCGGACTAGCCGCCTTGATAGCCGGATGCGAATCCGCAATGCTTGCTGACGTGTAATAACCGGGGTAGCTGATCCCAGTGATGCCGACCTTACCATTATTCCCGGGCACATGCTTCAGCAGAAACTCCACCGTGTCGTACATATCGCTCGAGGGGTCGACATCCTTCGGCCCCTTCTTCTCATCGATGTGCGGCGCCATCTCTACAAACACACCTTCACTCTGGTACCGTCCCCGCACGTCCTCGCATACAAAGATGTACCCGGACTCCAGCAACTCGGGGCTTACGCCCAGCCGGGTCGGCATCTTGTCTTCCCCATATGGCCCGCAGCTGTACGGCGTCCGTGTCATCAAAAACGGATAGGGCCCATGATCCTTGAACCCGGCCTGCGGCACATACACTGCCGCAAACAGCTTTACTCCGTCCCGCATTGGAATTCGATACTCGAACTTCGCATAGTGCTCCCGCACGAAGTCCTCGGTCGCGTTAGGTGCTGTCTGCCCAGGTGCAATGACAGCGGATAAAGCCAGACCCACTGACACGAACGCCGCATAAAGCCTCATCGATAAACCTTTCGAGAAACACCCCAAGCAGAATAAGAGCTGGATCTCTCGCAGTCTACCTGACCGTTCGTCACTCCATCGGGGAAGGACCGCCAAGAAAGTGCCGTTGCTTGCTTGACGGTCGTTCCTCCCTCCGCCTTCACGGCGCAGGCTAGGCAGACATTGCAAGGTCTGCCGCCGAGCTCGCCTGCGGCGCCTTGGAGACCGCACGGAGCGCCCTTCCTCCCGGCCCAACCCACGTCCGCGTCCAGCTCCGCGACACCACCCGCAGCATCAGCAAAATACATGCCGCAAGCCCCGCATACAGCGTGAACCCCACCGCGTACGACCCCGTATGCTGCTTGGACTGGCTCAACACCAGGGGCAGAATTGACCCGCCCAGTGCCCCGATCTCACCGATCATCCCGCCTGCAACCGCCGTCGTCAGCGGCCAACGCAAAGGAACCATCTGGAACGTAGCTCCGTTGCCTGCGCCTAGCGCCGCAAAGCAAAGCATAAACATCAGAGTCGTCACCAGCAGGTTAGGTGCCCCCGTCAGCCCGAACAACCCGGCAATCGCAATAAGAAATACAACTGACAGCGTAGTAATGCCTCCAACCCGATCCGCAAAATACCCGCCAAGCACCCGCGTCGCGCTCCCCGTCAGTGTAGCCAACACGGTGTAGCTTCCCGCCTGCACCTTCGTCATGTGGAACTGGCTGTAATAAAACGTGGGCAGAAACGTAGCCAGCCCGATAAAACCGCCGAACGTGATGATGTACACCAGGTTGAAGTACCACCCATCCTTCTCAACCAGACACTTCAAGTGCCCCGCCAGCGATTGATGCTCTACATCCGGCGGCTCTTTCGCAAAGAAGATCATCACGCACAACGGAAGAAGCATCATCGCCGCCGCGAATCCATACACATGCTGCCAGCCGAAGTGCATCGCCAGACGCGGAGCGAACAGCGCCGCCAGCGCCGTGCCCGCGACGAGGACCAGGCGTCCGCCGAACCGCCC
>CAXUNW010000168.1:0-5851 GCA_964252505.1 uncultured Acidobacteriaceae bacterium | reverse complement strand
TTTCTGCACAGTCGGGTCAAGGGTTTCCGGCGCATCCGACGAGTGGAACGACGCCGGAATTATGGCAGTTCTTCAAGCCAAGTCATGTAAAAAAGACCTACGAATGGTCCGGCCCCGAAGGAGTATCGCCTTCTGACGTCTAAATGCAAGACCAAGTAAAGCCCCTCAAGTCTACAGAACTCGTTCAACGAGAATTTCTAGCGCCCGCTCATCTGTATCCTACCCGCCCTTAGAACCTGGCATCCGAACGCATTTGATTAGGACATAGCTGACTGAAATGCTTGCTCCGAGAGCAAAAATCGCCAGGGTTCTCCTGGCGCTTATCGATTAAGCCGATGTCACCTCTTCCTTCGATTTTTCTGGCATGTCTGACTCCTACGTCGTCGAGTCGTACTTGCAGGCGTGTTATAGACCTTCTAGTATTTGGCGGAAGAAGGAAGATCCACAACTAGTCTCAGGTCCGCGGTAAGCTCGTCGAGCTGGAAATGGGGCCTGAGGAAGGCGACCGCACGCAGACTTCCGGGCGTCCCAGGTACCTCCTGAACGTCGATGCGGCCCTCGCGAAGTGGCCGCTGTGCTTTTGCTTCTTGCGAGTCTGAGTCGTCGGCGAGTACGTAGTGCGCCAGCCACCAGTTCAGGTACATCTCGGCTTCCGCCCTGTTCATGGACGAGCCGATCTTATCTCGCATGAGCACCTTGAGGTAGTGGGCGAAGCGTGAGACGACCAACACATACGGGAGTTGGGCGGCGAGACGTGTGTTGTGGTAACCGACGGTCGTGTCCTGATAAGCCGCCGCCTTATGCACCGTGGGCTCGTCGAAGAACGCGGCGTAATCAGTGCCCTTGCAATGCACCAAGGGCACAAAGCCCAGACCGGCAAGTTCTTTCTGCCGTCGCTCGGTGATGGTCACCTCGGTGGGGCAATTTAGGAAGACCTCGCCGGACTCGGCATCGCGGAGGTGATGGGTAGCCAAGCCCTCGACCACGCCGCCGCCCTCGACGCCGCGTATCGCGGCGCACCACCCATACATCGCGAAGGCATGGGTGAGACGCGCAGCCAGGGCATAGGCAGCATTGCCCCACAGGTAGTCCAGGTTATAGTTCGGCATCTGCCGCTCTTCGTAGTCGAAGGCCTCCACCGGGTGGGTATCGCGCCCATACGGCAGCCGCAGCAGCATATGCGGCAGGGTCAGTGCGACATAGCGGGAGTCGTCTGATGCGCGGAAATCCTTCCACCGGCCAAATTCCGTACCGTCGAACATTTTCGCCAGGTCGCGTGTACGGTCGAGGGTGCGAAAAGACTTGTGGTTAAACATCTCGGGTCGGACAGCGGAGAGAAAGGGAGCATGCGCGGTGGCGGCTACATGGCTCATGCGCTCCAGCAGATCGATATCCTCGGGCGAGCGGCCGAACGTATAGTCGCCTACGATGGCCCCGAACGGGATTCCCCCGAAGATCTCGTATTCTTCTTCGCATACTTTTCGGTATAAGGCGCTCCCTTCAGAGGCTTCGCCGCTCTCTCGGAGGTCGTTGAGGAGCTCCTGCTTGCTGACGTTCAGCACCTTGATCTTGAGCATCGGTCCGGTCTCGGTCTGGTCGACGAGGTAGCGGAGGCCGCGCCACGTCGCTTCCAGGGCCTGGAAGGTGGTATGGTGCAGCACCTCATCGAGCTGTAGCGAGAGTAGCCGGTCAATCTCTACGACCCGCGCCGTGATGCTCGCTTCGAGATCGCCCGAGATCGTCAGCGTCCCCCGTAGGACCTGATCGACAAGGTTCTGGACCAGTTCGCTCCCGTGAGCAGCGGCGCTCTCCTCGCGGCCGAACCACCCTGTTCTGACGATCTCATCCTGCAGCGAGATCGGCCGCAGGAACGGTTCCTCCACTCTCCTGGGCCCCGTTGACGACTCGAATGTCTCCGCCGCCGCGAGAGGTTCGTTGGCGAGATCTGGATCGATTTGCCGCGAGGGGCTCTCCCGCCACAGGCGCTCCAGGGAGGCCCTCGTGGTAACCGCTTTATGGAGCATCGGGCCGAGCTTATGATTCTCTTCAATCTCCTGGCGGAGCTCCACCAGGAGATTGCGCGAGGCGAGAAGCTGCTGCAAGGGTGCTATCTGCTGGGCCACGTTCCCAGGCGAGAAATCCTCCATGGACTGAAAAAGCAGATCGATCTTCAGCCTGGCTCCAACGTTGAACTTGTCTTCCACGGTAAATTTAAGCTGCGGTCGCTCGTTACGCAGGCGGGGGTCGAAGTTGTCCGGATCGATCTCCCTGAACTTACGCTCGCGAAGCTCGGGGAGCGGGTTCTCCAGGTCGCCCGACAGGTTTGCCAGGACGCCGACGATGAAGGGGACTTCCCGCAACTCGATCGCGTCGCCCGTTTGCACGTCGTAGGTAAGCTGAACGCGGGGCGGCCGAACGCGGCCTATCTTCGGCTTAGGCTTCCTCACCGTGACCGCGCCGGATTGGAGAAGCGACGACAGGTCCCAGGAAGTCAGTCCATCTTCGGAGGCGGAGACGAGGTACGCGCCCGAAGCGCTCAGCGAGACGCTCCGGACGGAAGCCTGCCCGTGTTGCAAGGTAGCGACCTGGGCCATTCTACCGAAGTCCCAGAGGGTGATGGTACCGTCGTCAGCGCCGGTCGCAACAAGCGAGGCCTCGGCGTTCATGGCGATCGCGGTGACGCCGCTCTGGCTCAGGAAAACGGGATTCGCGAGGGTTTCGGCGTCCAGGGTGAAAGCGGAGCCGGAGGCGTCAAGGATCAGGTTGCTGAGGCCGTCTGCGGAGATCTTGATGCTGACGATGGAATTGGGGGCGCGGAATGAGGCGCTAAGGATGCGGACGAAGCCGTGGCTGTCGCCGATCAGCATGTGGTCAGCACGTATGACGAGGCCGGTTCGAGGTACGGCTGTGACGGTTGGGTGGCCGAAGGCTTTGTCGACGTCGAAGCTGTTCGGGTGTGTCGCGACAAGCTCGCCGGTGGTCAGACTCCAGACTTGGGTGAGACCGCGGGTGACGGCAACTCCCCAGGCGGCGTCAGGAGAGATGTTGAAGGCGGCTCCATGCAGTTCTGCCAGTTCGATCCTGTGCGCAGGCGGCAAAACGGTGACCAGAGGTATAAGAAAACGGTCGATCCGCGCGTAGAGTTGATCCGTGTCGGCGGCCGGGAAGATACGAATCTTCCGGTCGGGCCTGTCTAAGAAGTCTTCGCCTGTGATCCTGGTCCGCGTTTCCTGATCCGATTGCAATTGCGCCGTAGCCCGATTCCAGACGTAAAGGAATTGGGCTGTTCCGAACTTAAGCGATGCGATATATTCTCCCTGGCCGCTCACGACCGCATTATCGAACGGCCCGGTTGCCAGTTGCGTCCGCAGAATGCCAAAGGGCAACTCCCTCTCCGCCGTGGGCAACTCCGCAGTCGATTCAGCAGGCGGCAGCAGTCCACGACCCACATAGATCTGCCGGCTAACCTCGACAAAGAAACGAGCAGACTCCGGCAGCCGTTCCACTCCCAGCGGATCGGAGAGCAGGGCGCGGAAGTCGCGGATGGCGGTGCTGGTATGGGCCTCGACAAACGCGCGAAGCTTCTCCTGGGCCGGGGCCATGGCGTCGTCGAGCGATTGCGACTCGCCGCCGGAGAGGGTGCCCAGCAGAAGGTCGCGGATGCCGGGAACGAAGTCGTAGAACACCTCGTCGGGCAGTGCCGGAGCGTCGGCCGGAGTGACGCGTTCGATGAGGCCGCTGAGCATGACCTCCGCAAGATGGAACCGTTCGCGGGAGGCGCTGACGCACTGCTGCACCAGACGCATGATGGGGATGGTAAGTGGCGCGCCGGCGAGCACCCGCAGTAGCTGGAAGGCTTGCTGCGACGCGGTCCCGCGAAAAGCCGCCAGACGCTCTGCCGGGGTGCGCGCCTGGGGAACTTCCACGGGGGACGTCTCGCGCCGCGCAAGCTGGATGGCGGGCTGGACCTCGCGCCGGGAGGACATCAGGAACCCGGCCCATTGGGTCAGGCTGCGCGGCTCGAGCGTTAGGATCGGCACGCACGAGGCATCCTCGGCGCGATGGTCGATACCCGAGAAGGGGTCTTCGACCCGGAGAGCGGCGTTGGGGGCGCCCGGGGTAGCCGTATGCACCCGTTCGAGAGCGTCTCCCAGCGCGGTATGACTCCAGCGCTCGCGCGGCAGCATCTGGATGATGGCGACGCTGGTTCGCAGGCCCAGCGCCTGGACGAAATCCAGGAGCGGCCGCCGCCGCCATTCCGGCGAGGTGCCATTGGTCAGGATCAGGCAGAGGCTGCGACCCTCGGGGTCCAACGCCGCGCGGGCGGCGACGGGCTGTCCACTGGCGCTGAAGAGGGAGAGGGTCTCCGGGTTCTGGCGGGTCACCGCGTAGCGGAGCATGCGCACATGGCGGAACGCTCCATGGCGGCCGAGCAGCATCTGCAACTCGCGTACGGTGTCGGTCCAGACTTCCATGGCGTCGGTCTGCTCGACGAGAAGAAGGACGCTGAACCAACGCTCCGGAAGCGGGGAGAAGACCGGGGTGACGGCGCGACGATCCGCGCTCGCTTCGGCTGTCTTTGCGGTGTCCAGCTGCCACAGCCTGCGGGAAGGAAATCGCTTGAGAAAGGGCTTTAATGCACGCTCGATGGCCAGGCGGCTCGGCAGCGCATCGGCTGTGGGGACGGTGATCCAGGTGGCGGGAATGGATGCGGCTTCCGGCTTGCCGGTCTCCGGAGCGTATAGCCGACGCGGATCAGGGTTGTCGCGCAGCTTCGGTTTGCTGTCCGTCCGGGCAGGTGATTTCCTCTCGCCCGCCTCCGCCTTGGGAGCTTCCTTCTGGGTTCTTGCAGGCCTTTCAGCAGGCTTGGCGGCAGGCTCCTCGGCGGGTAGCTCGGGTGCGGCGGGCAACTTGCTCGCGAGCCAGAGCGCCTCTGCCAGAGAGGTCGCCGCCGCATCAGGGCCCAGGCGCAGGATGGCCAGGGCACGGTCGAGGCGGGAGCCATCGACCAGCGTTCCCATCAGCCCAGCTTCTGGAAGAGCGTCTTGAGCAACGCTTCTTTCTCGGTAGGCGTAAAGCTCGCGCCGGCGAAGCGCAGCATATGCACAGCGTTCAGCAACTGATCCGTGCTGAGCGGCAGATCCTTACGCTTGTCGATGAACCGGGCCAACAAGCCGTCCTTCGCGGTCAGATCGGCGTCGTCTTCCTCAAGCTGGCGAAAGTGCGCCAGCACAATGCGGCGCAACTCCGGCTCGCCCGGATCGGGCAGGTCGAACTGGACGCAGCGCCGCAGGAAGGGCGCGGGAAAGTCGCGTTCGCCGTTACTGGTCATGACGACGAAGGGAAATTCGGCAAAGGAAACTTCGCCGCCGTGCACGGTGACCTTGCTGCCTTCACAATCGGTCACGGCGATGGACTGGCCTCGAACCCGGCGCAACTCCGGAATTGTGAAGCGGCCGGTATCCAGGGCGTTGAGCAGATCGTTAGGCAGATCGACATCACTCTTATCGATCTCGTCGACCAGCAGCGCTCGGCGCGTGGAGCCGGAGGCAAGCGCCGTGCCGAGCGGGCCAAGCGTTATGAAAAGGCCCACTTCTTCGTCTACCGACGCCGGAGTGCCGGGCAAGGGCGACTCCCGGGCCTGGCGCTCCTGGATGGACTGCAGGCGGGCGAGCGCGTCGTAGCTATAAAGCGCCTCGCGCAGGGTGGAATTTGAGTTGATCGGCCAGGTGAGTACCTTGCCGAGGCCAAGCTCCGTGGCGACGGCGAAGATCAACGAGCTCTTGCCGGTGCCGGGGTAATGGTGGACCGCCGCCTGGCCATGACAACCACGGTACTTGAAGGGCTGGAC
>CAXUNW010000167.1:0-5912 GCA_964252505.1 uncultured Acidobacteriaceae bacterium | reverse complement strand
CGTCTCCAGCATCACCCGGGCGACCGAGGCAATACTCGGCAGCGCCTCCCCGCGGAAGCCCAGCGTCGCAATCGCCAGCAGATCGTCCGACGTACGCAGCTTCGACGTTGCATGACGCTCAAACGCAAGAAGCGCATCATCCTTCACCATGCCGCATCCGTTATCCACAATGCGGATCAGCTTCCGCCCGCCGCCCTCCACCTCGACCCGTATGCGCGTCGCCCCCGCGTCGATCGCATTTTCCAGCAGCTCCTTCACCACAGAGGCAGGCCGCTCCACCACCTCGCCTGCGGCAATCTGGTTCGCCACCTGATCGGACAAGATGTGGATGCGCCCCATCCTCTGATTCTACGTCGCCAAAAGTGCTGACGGCCCTGCACAATCCCCTCGGCGACACGCTCCCGATGGTATACAGTGCGTAGAAGCCGGCAACGGCGGTGCCAGAGACCCTCCAGCGAAGAACACCGGAATCCATGCCGAGTCCAATCTCGTGCTCATCCTGGACCGTCTCTCAGTCAGCACCTCCAACCACCCGCCCGTCTCCCGCCACCGGCCGCTGGAGACTTCAGGAGCTCCCGTGTACCGCACCTTGCCTCTCCGGCCAACAATCCTCGCCTCTGCGCTCGCCGGGGCCGCTTTGCTCACCGGCTGCAGCGGCTTCACCGGTACCGCACTGCCCGATGCCGCCACGCTAACCCCTCCCACAGGCGCCGTCCACGGCGGTCAGCAGCCCATCGTTGGGGCCCGCGTTTACCTCTACGCCATGTCCACCACCGGCTACAAGACCGCATCCACCAACCTCCTCCCCAATAACGGCTTCGTCACCACAGATAGCAAGGGCAGCTTCTCCTTCGTCGGCCTTGGCGTCACCTGCCCCGCCGGCAACCCACAGCTCTACTTCCTTTCCGTCGGCGGAAACCCTGGCCAGGCTGCAGGCACCGATAATGCCGCCATCCAGTTCCTTGCTCCCCTGGGCCCGTGCAGCGGCGTCACCGGGTCCGCCTCCGTCACCATCAACGAGGTCTCCACCGTCGCCGCAGCTACCGCCCTCCAGGCCTTCGTTCTCGATGGAACTCACATCGGCACCAGCTCCGGCAATCTCCTCGGCCTCACCAACGCCGTTAGAGTCTACGGCAACCTTCTCAATCCAGGCTCCGGGCTTGCCCTCGCCCGCACGCCCCCAGCCAATGGCGGCAACGGCCTCGTCCCCCAGGCGGAGATCCATACCCTCGCGGACATTCTTGCCCCTTGCGCCAACTCCACCGGCCCCGGCACAAGCGGCTGCTCCGCTCTCTTCCAGTACACGGCCTCGGGCGATGTCGCACCCAACAACACCCTCGCCGCCGCCCTCAACATCGCCCGCGCCCCCGGCGCACAGGTTGCCAACCTCTTTTCTCTCGTCACCCCCGCGGCTCCGTTCCAGCCTACCCTCGCCGCCGCCCCCAACGACTTCTCGATCGCCCTCACCTACACCGGAAACAACCTTGTGCAGCCCGGTGTCCTCGTCCTTGACGCGGCCGGCAACCTCTGGACCGCCAGCTGCCGATCGTGCGCCACTCCGGGCGCCGCCGACGCCATTGCCAAGTTCGGCCCGACCGGCAACTTCGTCGCCCAATACACCGCCCCAGGCATTCACTCCACGCAGGGCATTGCCTTCGACCTCAACGGCAATCTCTGGACCGTGAACGCCGCCACCACCACCGCCCCGGACCAGATTACCCAGATGCTCCCCACCGGAGTCGTCACGGCCACCTACAGCGGCCCTGACCTCGTCGCCCCGCTCGACGTCGCCATCGACCCCGCCAACAACGCCTGGGTGAGTTCCTCAGCCAACTCCAACCTGCTCAAGTTCAACCAGTCGGTCGCAGAAGCCGCTGGCAGCCCCTACACTCCCGCCGCCACCGGCATAAGCGCCCCCGCCGGCCTCGCCTTTGACAACGCCGGCAACCTCTTCGTCGCCTCCGCCGCCACCAGCTCCATCCTCAAGCTCAACCCATCAGCCGCGCTCCCCACGGGAGAACCCATCGGCGGCTACCAGGCCAACGTCCTCTCCGTCCCCTCCTCCATCTCGGTGGATTTCAGCCAGAACGTTTGGACCTACAATGTCGGGACAAACAGCGTCGGGGAAATTGCCAACAATGGCACCCCCTTGGGCCGCTACCTGACCAACGCCACCCTCTTCCAAACTATTCTCATCTCCTTCGATGGTTCAAACACCGCATGGCTGCCGAACTGTCGCGCCGGATGCCCCGGCAGTGGGAGCTCCCTGCCTGACACTATCCTCCGGCTCGACCCGGCCGGAAACCTCATCGATCCCTCTGACGGCCTCCAAACACCCAGCTTCCAGGGCGTCGGATCTACCGCCGTGGACGCCTCCGGCAATCTTTGGGTCGCGAACAGCTTCGGCGGAACCCTCACCCAGCTCGTCGGCGTCGCGACCCCCGTCCTCACGCCTCTGGCTGCGGCAACCTTCGCTCCCATTCCCCGCTAGCTCTCCTTCACATCCCGATCCCCCACCATGTGCAGACGCATAAAATTGGTCGCGCCCGAAAGCGTCCGCGTGCCCGCCACAATCCCCACAACCTCCCGCTGCCGCACATGGCCCCGCTCCTCCAGGATGATCTCCGCCATGCTCACCAGCTTGTCCGTGTCGCTGAACCGCTCGCACAGGATCGGATACGTCCCCCAAAGCATCGTCGCCCGGTTGATCACCGCCTCAAACGGCGACATCGCATAGATCGGCGGCTCGGGCCGATATTTTGATAGCAGCCGCGCCGTGCTCCCCGTCTCCGTGAAGATGGCAATTGCCGATAGATCGAGATCCTCCGCCGCGTGCGCCATGCACTCGCAGATCGTCTCCGCCACCGAAAGACGTGCCCCCCGCGGCTTCTTCCGCTGTGGCTGCGGGTCAATCCGCATCTGTTCCTCCGTCTCCGACACAATCTTCGCCATCATCGCCACCGATTGCACTGGATACTTCCCCGCCGCGCTCTCACCCGACAGCATCACCGCATCCGACCCGTCGTAGATCGCATTCGCCACGTCCGATGCCTCCGCCCGTGTCGGCCGCGGATTCTCGATCATCGACTCCAGCATCTGCGTCGCCGTAATCACCGGCTTCCGGTACTCTCCCGCTCGTCGAATAATGTGCTTCTGGATCGCCGGCACTTTTTCCGGCGGCACCTCCACCCCAAGATCCCCACGCGCCACCATAATCCCGTCCGCAACCTCCAGAATGCTGTCCAGATGCTCGATCGCCTGCGGCTTTTCCAGCTTTGCAATCACCCACGCATCCGACTTGCACGCCGTCAGTCTTCCCTTTACATGCCGCACGTCATGCGCCGTCCGCACAAACGATACCGCGATCGCATCCACCCCCGCACCCACGGCGAAGATCAGGTCCTCTTCATCTTTCTCCGTCAGCGAAGGAACCTTCACCGGAATCCCCGGCAGGTTGATCCCCTTGTTCTCCCCCAGCATGCCGCCGTTGATGATCTCGCACACCACATCCAGCCCATCCAGCCGCTCCACCCGCAGCTCGATCAGCCCGTCCGACAACAGGATCCGCGCGCCCGGCTCCAGATTCTCCGCCAGCGTCTTGAACGTCGTCCCCACCAGCTGCGCGGTTCCCATCATCTCCCGCGGTGTAATCGTCAGCAGCTCTCCCGCCACAAGCTGAACCGGCCTCCGGTCCACCAGCTTCCCCGTTCGGATCTTCGGCCCCTGCAGATCGGCCAGGATGCAGATCGGCTTCTTCGCCTCCTTCGCCACCGTCCGGATCATCGCGATCAGCTCGCTCTTTTCCTCGTGCGTGCCGTGGGAAAAGTTCAACCGCGCCACATCCAGCCCCGCACGCACCAACTCGCGAAAGACCCCGATCTCTCGACACGATGGCCCCAGCGTCGCCACGATCTTGGCGCGCCGTGCCCGTTCCATCCCTATCCCGCCTGCTCCAAATGTGCTCATATCGCCGCTGCCAATCCTTCCGCCGTGCGGCCTCGGCCATGCCACGGTCTTCGTACACTGCTTTGTTCCACTCCGAAGGCCATTCTACCCGCGCCCTTCGTCCAGTGCCGCCCCATCCAGCCGACCCGTCAGCGTTTTCTTCCCGGCCGCCCCGGCTCACGCGCTATCTGTGCGTTAAACTCCGCCCCGCACAGCACACTCAGCGACGTGATGTACAGCCAGAACAGCAGCGCAATGCCCGCACCCAGAGACCCGTACACCTGCCCGTAGTTCGCATACCGCGTCACATACCACCCAAACACCACCGTCGTCACGAACCACATCCCCGTTGCCGCCGCCGCCCCCGGCAGCGTCCTGTGCCATGCCTGCCGCATCGGCGTTCCCATGTGATACACCAACCCGATCAACCCCACGCTTCCCAGCAGCGCCAGCGTCCAGCGCACCACTAGCGCCACCACGTACACCGGGCCCCGCACAGACGCGCCCACATGCGCCGCCAGCACCATCGTCAGCCAGTGACCGAACACCACCAGCCCGCTCGCCAGCACAAAGGGAATCAGAGACAGCACCACCAGCGCCGAAGCCCGTACCCGCCGCTGCAGGAATCCCCACGTCTCCGGTAGGTCGTGCGCACGCCTGAACCCCTCCATCAGCGTCGCGATCACCCCAGCCGCCCCGGAAAAACTGACCAGCCCCGCCACCACAATCGCATGCGTCGATTGCGGCGTCTTCGGATGCGCGGCAAAATACGTCTCCAGCAGCGGAAGGACATCCGCTGGCAGCATCCGGCTAAAAAAGTGCGCCACCTCCATCCGAATCGGCGCGCTGTACGGCAGCAGCGTCAACACCGCCGCAATCACAATCAACGCAGGAAACAGCGCGAAAATCGCCGAATAGGCCGCCGACTGCGCCACGTTTAAGCAGTCATGCTCAATCACCCGCAACGTCGTATGCCGCGCCAAAGTAGAAAACCGCATCGCCGCTCGCACACACCAGCGAGCCGACTCCATCGCCTCCCGGACCGGCACCCCACCCCGGCGCCGTCCCGCCTTGCCTAACCCTTCCATCGGTTCAGAAAATCCGTCACCGAGCTCGCGTCCATATGCCGCATATTCTCGAACTCACCTGTCTGCTGCGAGTACAGCAGCTTTCCGCTCCCATCCAGCACCGCCAACGCAGGAACCCCCTTCTTCAAAGGAACTTCGTACTTCGCCGGAACATCCAGGTTCCTGTCCATCCGCCCTATAAACACATGCACTAGCACAAACTTATCCGCCAGCAACTCGCTGTTCGGCGCCTGGTGGAAATAAAGATCCAGCACCTGGCAGTCCCCGCACCAGTCTCCGCCAAAATCCAGCAACACCCGCTTGTGTTCGCTCTTGGCCTGCTTCAGCGCAGCCGCAATGTCCGCATGCGGATCGTCCGTCTCGGAATAGATGTGGTTCTTCGGCAGAGCCTGTGGCGCCACCTCCGGCTGCACCGCCGCCGCCGGCACACTCTCCCCAGCCGGAGCATTCTCCGACGTCGTATGCCGCAAATACAGGTAGGTTCCCGCGCCAACGACCACTACCAGCGCCAGCACACCCGCTAGCAGCGAAACAGGAAATCCCTTGCGGGGTGGAGGCTGGTTGCCGGAACGCACACGCTTCGTTGGAGCTGCCATACCCTCTATCTTATCCCTGGCGCGGCCACGCCGACTTACTCCCCCGTGTAGTACCCATCCCGCGTCTGCACCGTCAGCTTCTTCTGATCTGCACTCTTCAGCTCCAGGCTCACCTCATGGTAGCCCTCGGCCGCCATCTCCTTGTCCGGGGTAAACCCCAGCCGATACTGCGCCCGCAGCTCCTGCCCGATCTCGGTATAAATCTGCTCCACCGTCTGCTTCTTCGTTATCTCAAAAAGCCGTCCGCCCGGCTCATGCGCCATCCGCGCCAGAATCTTCTTTC
>CAXUNW010000166.1:0-5930 GCA_964252505.1 uncultured Acidobacteriaceae bacterium | reverse complement strand
AGCTTGGGGGCACGGTGGGGGTGCTGGGAGAAGGATCGTGGGGCTTTGAGACGTATCATTCGTAGGCAGAATAGTAGACGCCCGGGAAAGGAGCTGTCAATGGAGAGCGGCTCCGATGCGCGCACGAGGCGGCGGAGGGGCGGGACGCTGGCCTGGCCGGACGAGAGGCTGCCCGGAGGACTCGCGCACGACAAGATCCGCGGGCAGGCGAACCTTTTCTACCGGGCGGGGCGCGGCAGGGTCGGCGATGCGCTTGAGGAGGACCTCGACGGCACGGTGACCGATGTCGTAGGCGGGCTGGACGATGGAGGTGATGCCGGGGCGGAAGAAGTCCTCCGAGGTGAGCTCGTCGAAGGTGACGCAGGCGATGTCGTCGGGGGTGGTGAGGCCGAAGGAGTAGAGCGCGCGCATGGCGGCGAGGCCGGTGACGCCGTTGGTGGCGAAGAGCGCGGTGGGCCGGTGGGCCGGGTCGGCAAGTCCCTCACGGCAGAGCTTCGCGACTACATCCTGCTCGAAGCTGCCCTTCCAGATGAGAGCCGCGGGGGCCGCGAGGCCCGCCTGCTGCAGGGCCTGGCGATAGCCGCGAAGGCGTTCTTTCTCGTTCTCGAGGGCCTGTGGGCCGGTGATGATGGCGATGCGGGTGTGGCCCTGGGCAATGAGGTGCTCAATGGCCATCTCGGCGGCGCGGCAGTCGTCGACACAGACGGAATCGACATCGAGGCCGGCGGGCAGACGGTCCAGGCAGACGATAGGGACCCCCGCGAGCAGAGTGGCGGACTCCTCGGCCGACCACTTATGGCCTCCGGCGGTGACGAGCAGGATGCCTTCGACGCGCTGGGAGCGGAGGAGGCCCATCATGGCGGTCTCGCGGGCGTGGTTGCTCTCGGAGTCGAGCACGGTAAGGTAGTAGCCGGCCTCGCGGGCGGCGGATTCGGCTCCGCGGATGACGCGGGCGAAGAAGGGTACGGTGATGTCGGGGATGACGATGCCGAGGGTGTTGGTGCGGTTGGTGCGGAGGCTGCGAGCGATGAGGTTGGGCTGGTAGTTGAGGGTCTTGATGGCCTCAAGGACCTTGCGGCGGGAGCGCTCGCTGACGCCGGTTACGCCGCTGATGACGTTGGAGACGGTGCCGGAGGAGACGCCGGCCAGCTTGGCCAACTCTTTCTGGGTGGGCGGCATATCCCACATCCTATAGGAGAAGGGTGGCGGAACTAGAGGACAGGCGCCTCCAGGGCCGGACCTCCGGTGAGTTCGGCGGCGGTGGCCGGGGAGGATTCCTTGTCGGAGAAGGTAAAGAGGAAGAGGATCAGGATGACGGCGGAGGCGAGAGCGGGGACGAGCCAGATGGAGCGCCAGTCATGGGTTCCGGTGGCGGCGGAGGCGTAGCGGTCTACGACGGCGCCGGAGATCCAGGAGCCGGCGAACATGCCGAGGCCGTAGGTGATGAGGGTGATGAGCCCCTGGGCGGCGGCGCGGAGGTGCAGCGGGGAGCGGCGGTCGATGTAGATCTGGCCGGTGACGAAGAAGAAGTCGTAGCAGATGCCATGGACGAGAATGCCGGCCCAAAGCATGCCCATGCCGGTGCCGGCGGAGCCATAGGCGAAGAGCAGGTAGCGCAGGGCCCAGGTGGCCATGCCGACGGCAAGCATGTACTTGACGCCAAGCCGGCGGAAGAACCAGGGGATGAGGAGCATGCAGAAGAGTTCCGACATCTGTCCGCCGGACATCTTGGCGGCGGCGTTCTGGACGCCGATCTCGTTGAGGAAGAGGTTGGTAAAGGCATAGTAGAACTGGAGCGGAATGCAGATGAGGAGCGACGCGATGGCGAAGACCGCCATGGTGCGGTTGGCGAGCAGCCCAAGAGCCTCGCGGGGGAAGATGCTGGAGACGCTGACCGTGGTGGCTTTGCCGAGGGGCGGCGTGTTGGGCAGGGTAAGGCAGTAGCCAGCCATGACCAGGGAGGCGGAGGCGGCGAGCTGGATGGGGATGGCGGTGGCTTCGAGCTTGAGGTAGCCGATGAGGAGGCCGGCGACGATCCAGCCGATGGTGCCGAGGACACGGATGGGGCTGAATTCGAGCTCGGGCCGCGTCATCTGGCGGAAGGCGAGCGAGTTGGTGAGGGCGAGGGTGGGCATGTAGCAGAGGCAAGAGACGAGCAGCAGCGCATAGACGGGGACAAAGGCGGCCTGACGCGAGGCGAGGAAGAGCAGGACGCCGCCGAGAGCGTGGAGAGCGGCGAGGACGCGCTGGGTGGCGAAGAGGCGGTCAGCGACGAGGCCGACGAAGAAGGGGGAGAGGATGGCACCGACGGCGGTGGCTCCGGCGGCCCAGCCGATCTGCTGGCCGGAGAAGTGGAGGGAGGCGCTGAGCCAGGTGCCGAGGGTGACATACCAAGCGCCCCAGATGAAGTACTGGAGGAACATCATGGCGCCGAGGCGGGCCTTCATGGGGAGATTCATTGGGTCGTCCGATCCGTGGATGTGCGTCTGCATGAGAAAGCTACCAGATGGCAGGCACTCTGCGAAACCGGGTCAGTTTCCGGCGGCGACGGGGATGGTCGGGGGCTTGGCGGCGTTGGCGCGGGCGATGAGCTTCTTGAGCTTGCTCTCGACGTCGGAGCCGGAGCCGAGCATTTCGGCGGTGAGGACGCCGTCAGAATCGATGGTGAAGTAGTGCGGAATGGCTTCGACGCCGAAGCGCTTGCTAAGGGAGTGGTCGGCGTCGCGGTACTGCATCCAGGTCATCTGGTTCTTGTCGAGGAAGGTCTTCCACCTGGTCTCGTCGTCGTCCCAGCTGATGCTGAGGATGACAAGGGGCTGGCCGGCGAACTCCCGGGCGATCTTGCGCAGGTGGGGGAGTTCCTGGTTGCAGGGGCCGCACCAGGTGGCCCAGAAGTCGATGAGGACAACGCGACCGCCCATCTCGTCGAGGGTGAAGCGGGAGCCATCGAGAGCGGTGACGGTGAAGGAAGGAGCCATTTTGGAGAGGGAGAGGGCGGGGTTCTCGGCGAAGTGGCGGGCGCGGATGCGGGCCGGGTCAGTCGGCGAGGCGGCTTCGGCGCAGGCGCTGAACTCATGGGCGGCATCGTCCAGCTTGCCCATGCGGGCGAGGACGCAGGCGTCGTTGAAGCGGGCGGAGAGGTTTTTCGGGTAGGTGGTGAGGGCGGCCTGGTAGGTGGCGTGGACCGCCTCGAGCTGGGCGGGCTTGGGCTTGTCGCCGGCGGCGTGCAGGAGGGCCGTGGCACGTTGGCTCTCCGCAACCGACTTTGCGGCGGGGGCGACGGCGAGGGCTTCGGCCTGGGTGGCGAGGGCGGCGGCGTCCTTGTAGTTGCCGAGGCTCATCTGCAGGGCGTAGGCGCTGTCGAGGCAGGAGGCGCATTGCCCGGCAGCGATTCTGTTCGCCTTCTTGTAGGCATCGACGGCGAAGGGGTACTCATGCTTGCGAGTACATTCCTTAGCGTCCTTGATGGCGGAGAGGTACTTGGGATCGGTCTCGTAGGATGGGTGCGCGGGGGTCTGCGCGATGGCACCCCAGGCGATGAGGGCAGTAAGGCAAAGGGCATGCAGACGAAGGCTGTTCCGGCAGGCCATGGGCTTCTCCGAGGAAACGGCTTGATGATACACGGGCAAGGCTGGCTGTTCAGGCAAACTCCGGCTCGGCGAGCACAGCGGCGAGGGATTCGCGCCAGTGCGGAATGGTCCAGGCGAAGGTGTTGTGGAGTTTCCGACAGTTAAGGCGAGAGTTGGCCGGGCGCCGGGCCGGGGTAGGATATTCGGCTGTTGCGATGGGGACGATGGTGGCGAGCGGGATGTTCGGGTGGCGGAGGCGGGTCAGAGCTTCCGTGGCGAAGCCGGCCCAGGTGGTTTCGCCGGCGGCGGTGGCGTGGTAGATGCCGGGTGGCGGCGCGGTCTGGGTGATGATGTGGGCGGTGAGACGGGCGAGGTCGCGGCTCCAGGTAGGGGCGCCATGCTGGTCGGCGACGATGCGTAGGTCGGGGCGCTCGCGGGCGAGCTTGAGGATGGTGCGGAGGAAGTTCTTGCCGGTGGCGCCGTAGACCCAGCTGGTGCGGAGGATGATCGCGGCGGGGGTGGCGGCCAGGATAGCGTGTTCGCCGGCGAGTTTGGTGGCTCCATAGACGCCCAGCGGGTTGGTGGGGTCGGACTCGAGGTAGGGACGGGGGGACTGGCCGTCGAAGACGTAGTCGGTGGAGAAGTGGATGAGGGTGGCGCCGAGAAGATGGGCCTGTTCGGCGAGGATGCGGGGGGCGGTGGCGTTGATGGCTTCGGCTAGGGCTGGTTCCGACTCGGCGCGATCGACAGCGGTGTAGGCGGCGGCGTTGACGATCCAGCGCGGTTTAGTGGATTGGAGATAGGCGGGGATGGTGGAAGGAGCGGCGAGGTCGAGCTCGGCGCGGGTGGGGGCGAGGACTTCGCCGAAGGAGGCGAGGGCGTGGAGGAGCGCGCCGCCGACCTGGCCGGAGGCGCCGGTGACGAGAATGCGGGCCATGGGTCAGTAGACCTTTTCTTCAAGGAGGCTGAGGAGGTACTGCCCGTACGTGCTCTTGGCGATGCTGGCGGCAAGGGCGCGAAGTTGGGGATCGTCGATGTAGCCAAGCCTGAAGGCGATCTCCTCCGGGCAGGCGACCTTGAGGCCCTGGCGATGCTCGATGGTCTGGATGAAGTTGGAGGCATCGAGCAGCGAGTCGTGGGTTCCGGTGTCCAGCCAGGCGATGCCGCGGCCGAGGACGTCGACGCGGAGCTCGTTGCGTTCGAGGTACCAGCGGTTGACGTCGGTGATCTCAAGCTCGCCGCGCGGAGACGGCTTGAGCGAGCGGGCGACTGCGACGACGCGGGGATCGTAAAAGTAGATGCCGGTGACGGCGTAGCGGGATTTGGGCTTGAGCGGTTTCTCTTCGAGCGAGATGGCCCGGCGCTGGCCGTCCCGGTCATCAAACTCGACGACGCCGTAGCGTTCGGGGTCGGTGACGGGGTAGGCGAAGACGGTAGCCCCAGTGGTGTGGGCGGCGGATTCGCGGAGGGTCTTGGCGAAGTCGTGGCCGTAGAAGATGTTGTCCCCAAGGACGAGGCAGCAGCCCTGGCCAGCGAGGAAGGCTTCGCCGATGAGGAAGGCCTGGGCGAGGCCGTCCGGGGAGGGCTGGATGGCATAGCGCAGGCGAATGCCCCATTGCTCCCCGGTGCCGAGGAGCTGCTCGAAGCGGGGGGTGTCCGCGGGCGTGGAGATGATGAGGATGTCACGAATGCCGGCGAGCATAAGAACCGACAGCGGATAGTAGATCATGGGCTTGTCGTAGACGGGGAGCAGTTGTTTCGACACGGCCTGGGTGACGGGGTGGAGGCGGGTTCCGGAGCCTCCGGCGAGGATGATGCCCTTCATTCAGCCTCCGCGAGGGTGGTGCGTGTGGCGTAGTTGTGAGTAAGCCACTGCTGGTAGGCACCGGAGGTGACGGACTGGATCCAGTCCGGATGGTCGAGGTACCACTGGACGGTCTTGCGGAGGCCGCTTTCGAAGCTTTCGGCAGCGTGCCAGCCGAGTTCAGTCTCGATTTTGCGTGCGTCGATGGCGTAGCGGCGGTCGTGGCCGGGGCGATCCTGGACGAAGCGGATAAGGGTGCGGCGAGGGGTGGCGGTGGGGCGGAGTTCGTCGAGCAGATCGCAGAGGGTCTCGACGACGGTGAGATTGGCGCGCTGGTTGCCGCCGCCGATGTTGTAGGTCTCCCCGGGGCGGCCGTGGGCGAGGACGGTGCGAATGGCGCTGCAGTGGTCGGCCACGTAGAGCCAGTCGCGGACCTGCCGGCCGTCGCCGTAGACGGGCAGGGGCTTGCCGGCCAGGGCGTTCAGGAGGACAAGGGGGATGAGCTTCTCCGGGAACTGGAAGGGGCCGTAGTTGTTGGAGCAGTTGGTGACCAGGGC
>CAXUNW010000165.1:0-5963 GCA_964252505.1 uncultured Acidobacteriaceae bacterium | reverse complement strand
CGTCTCCACCCGAAGATGCCCGCTGGTCGCCGCGCCTGCATCGGGGGCCAGCCCCAACGCGTCCACCACCGGCCCCAGGGAAAGGACCGCCGCGCACAAAATCGCAAAGTGGAAGTCCGCCAGCATCGGCGCGGCGGCAGAATGGCCGCGCAGCGCTGCCACAGAGCGCAACGTAAGCGCCCCTACCGCAACCCCAAGCCCCAGCGAAAGCTGCATCACGGCCGAAAGGAAACCGTTCGCCCGGCTCATCCGCGCCGCCGGAAACTACTTATACGCCAAGGTCGTCAGCCAGGTAAACTCAATCCAACGGGAGGCCCCATTCACTAACAGCACCGCGAGGATCAGCGCGGAAGACGTCCCCGGGCCCAGCGCCGCGCACATTACAATCGAGCCGGTTACGATCAGCCCATTGACGATCAGGATCCTGCGGAAGCCGAACCGTCGCAGCACCTGGATCACCACCGACTTCATGGCAAAGTCCCCGCCGAACAGCGCCAGCAGATACAGTCCGGAGTGAAAGGCGTTCAGCCCGAACGCAATCTGGAACATCAGCGGCAGCAGAAACGGCAGCACCGATACGGCGATGCGAAACAGGCTTGCCCCATACACCGATAGCGAAAAGCTCTTCAACCGCATGGATTCGAGATCGATAAACGAGTGCGCCATGCGTCGTGCCGCCAGCAGCGCCGCAACGCTGCACACCAGGCTCACCGCCAGCAGGCAACATGGCAGCCGCCAGTGCCCCGGGTCACCGCCCAGCTTCTCAAGCGCCACAACGAAGGTCGTGGACGCCACGCCGGCCGGGAGAAAGGTCATCCAGTCGAAGCCGTGATGCTCCTCGGCCGGGGTGCGCGTGTTCTCAATCCAGAGCAGTGCCAGCACAAAGGCGACCACACCGACCGGCAGATTGAGCAGAAAAATCCACTGCCAGCTTGCATACGTCGTAATGAAGCCGCCGATCGGCGGCCCGATGACAAACGCCGCAAGACCCGGCCAGCTGATGTACGCGATCGCCCGCGTCAGGTCCGCTTTCGGCGTGGCCCGCAGCACGATCAACCGGCCCACCGGCACCATCATGGCGCCGCCCATCCCCTGTAGCACCCGCATGCCCGTAAACTGCGTCAGTGTGTGCGCCGCCGAGCAAAGCAGGGAAGCAAGCGTGAAGGTGGCGATCGCCGACGCGAAGACCGTGCGGGCCCCATACCGGTCGGCCACCCAGCCGGAGACCGGGATGAACACCGCGAGCGTCAGCAGGTAGGCCGTCATCCCGATATTCAGGTTCACCGCGCCTACGTGGAAGCTGCGCGCCATCTGCGGCAGCGCGGTGGCGATGATCGTGCCGTCCAGGTTCTCCATAAAGAACGCGCCGGCAATCAGAGTCGTGACGTAAAACGGCGAACGGGTTTGCGGCATCTCCACCAGTTTAGCGAAGCGGCGGCCACGGACGCTCTGTGTGCCGATGGCCCGCCCGCCGTCAGGCTTTGACCACCGAACCGTTCTCCACCTTTACTGGATGCAGGAACGGCATGGATCGGCGCAGCTCCGCGCCCACCGTCTCGATCGGGTGCGCCGCCTCGGCTTTGCGTGTGGAAGCGAACACGTGCCGCCCTGTCTCGTTCTCTTCGATGAACTTCTTCGCGAAGCTCCCGTCCTGGATCTCGTCGAGCAGCTTCCGCATTGCCTTCTTCACGTCGGGTGTCACAATCCTCGGTCCGGCCACGTAGTCGCCCCACTCGGCGGTGTCGGAGATCGAGTGCCGCATGTACTCCAGACCACCGCGATACATCAGGTCCACGATGAGCTTTAGTTCGTGAAGTACTTCGAAGTAAGCGAGTTCCGGCTGGTAGCCTGCCTCCGTAAGCACCTCGAAGCCGGCCTTCACCAGCGCCGCCGTGCCTCCGCAAAGCACGGCCTGCTCGCCGAACAGGTCAGTCTCCGTCTCCTCGGTAAAGGTCGTCTCCAGTACCCCGGCGCGGGTGCATCCAATCCCTTTCGCGTACGAGAGGGCCTGCGCCAGGGCGTGGCCGCTCGCATCCTGCTCGACCGCCACCAGGCCGGGCACACCGCCGCCCTCGGTGAACACCTCACGCACACGGTGTCCGGGCGCCTTGGGAGCCACCAGCGACACATCGACCCCCGCTGGCGGGTTGATGGTGCGGAAGCGGATATTGAAGCCATGGGCGAACATCAGCGTCTTGCCCGGAGTCAAATTGGGCGCAATCTCCGCGTGGTAGACCTTCGCAGCCGTCTGGTCGGGAGTCAGGTTCATGATGACGTCTGCCCACTGCGTCGCTTCGGCCACAGTCAAGACCGTGAGCCCGGCCAGCCTGGCCTTCGCCACAGACGGGCTGTCAGCCCGGAGCCCGACCCGGACGTCGACGCCGGAATCCTTCAAATTGAGCGAGTGCGCGTGGCCCTGTGAGCCGTAGCCGATGATGGCCACCTTCTTGGCCTGGATCAGGGTAAGGTCCGCGTCGTCGTCGTGGTAAGTCTTTGCCATGGTGTGGGTCGTCTCTTCCTTTGTTTTGGTTTTGATTCTAGCTGGTCTGCCTTGTCTGGGCCCGCATGCGAAGTGCCCCTCAGGCCTCTTCGCCGTGGTCGGCGTTATGCTCTTCCATCGCTTCGGTCAGGTCGTACTCTTCCTCTTCATGCACGTTGGGGAACTCATTCGGCAGGATGGTCTCGGGATCGGGCTTGTCCGGGAAATCCGACGTCTTCTGTGCCGTGCCGTCCGCTGCGTAGGTGCCCAGCGCCTTCAGGACGCGGCTGGTGTGATGCCCGCGGCGCATCGCCATGCGACCCGTTCGCGAAACCTCCAGAATCTCGTACTCGGACTCCTTCAGAACCTGGATCAGCCCCTCGATCTTTGAGGCCGCGCCCGTCATCTCCAGCATGATCGACTCCGGAGCAAGATCCACCACGCGCGCCCGGAAGACGTTGGCAAGCTCGAAGATCTGGCTGCGCGTCTTCGGACCGGCCGCTACCTTGATTAGGCACAACTCCCGGATCACCGCTTCAGAGCGGCCCACCTCGTCCACGTCGACCGTGATCTCGAGCTTGTACAGTGAGGCGCGTATGCGGTGCGCCGCCGTCTCCGGTGCCTCGCAGACGATCGTCATCCGCGAGACGTCAGCCCGCTCCGACTCGCCCACCGTCAGCGATACGATGTTGATGTTCAACCGGCGAAACAGGCTCGCAACCCGCGTCAACACGCCGGGCTTATCGCTTACCAGGGCAACAAACGTGTGCAGCATTCTCCCAACCTTCCTCTTCGTACCCGACGCGGGGTCAACCGCTCGCCAGTTCTTTGGCCCGCAGCGTCGCCCGCTTCACCGCTTTGATCAGGGTAACCCGTAGCCCACCCTCTTCAAGCTCCAGAATGCCGTCCACCGTGCAGCCCGCCGGCGTGGTCACCGCGTCCTTCAGCAGCGCCGGATGGTAGCCCGTCTCGAGCACCATGCGCGCGGAGCCAAGCGTAGTCTGCGCCGCCAACAGGGTCGCCACGTCGCGCGGCAGCCCTACATTCACGCCCGCCTCGGCCAGCGCTTCGATGATGATGTAGAGGAACGCCGGTCCCGAACCGGAAAGTCCCGTCACCGCATCCATATGCTTCTCATCCACCACCACGGCGCGCCCGACCGTCTGGAAGATCCGCGTCGCAATCGCCATCTGCTCCGCCGTCGCAAAGCGCCCCCCGCACAGCGCCGTCACCCCCGCCGAGATCATCGCGGGCGTGTTCGGCATCGCGCGAATCACGCCCAGCCCCACCCCGGCGGCATCCTCGATCGAGCGCGTCTTGACCGAGGCCGCGATCGACACCACCAGCGTCTTGCTCGTCAAGGCCGGTCGGATCGCATCCACCAGCGCCGGAACCTGCACCGGCTTCACGCCCAGCAGGATCACGTCCGCATCGCGCGCCGCGGCTAGGTTATCGACGCCCACCTCAACGCCAAACTGTGCGGAGAGCGCCTGCGCGCGGTCCGCGTGCTGCACCGTACCGACGATCTGCTCAGCCGCCAGCAAGTTGTTCTTCAAGAATGCCTGCAGCAGGATCCCGCCCATCTTCCCCGCGCCCAGCACCGCCACGCGCAGACCCGGCAACGCCGGAGCGGGAACCGCTGCCTCAACCACTGTGTCCGTCATCCGGTTAACGCTACCAGAAGTGCCCGTCAAGCTGAGCCAGGAACTCCCGAAGATCGACAGAAATCGACCCGCCATCCGCTCCGCCACCGGCCCCCGTCACACGGTCGCGCTCCAGGTGATGGCCGACGTTCCCGCCTCCGATGCCTCGCCCCGGTCAGTTCGCCTTCCGCGCCCCGCCTCCGCCCGCCACCCACGCATCCACCACCTGCTCCAGCGTCTCCATCGGCAGCGCCCCATCGCCCACCACCACGTCGTGAAAGTCCTTCAGGCGAAACCTCGGCCCCAGCGCCTTCTGAGCCTTCGCCCGCAGCTCCAGAATCTTCATCTGCCCCATCTTGTAGCCCAGCGCCTGCCCTGGCCACGCAATATAGCGGTCCGTCTCTGCCTGCACGTTCGTCTCGTCGATCGCCGAGTGATCGTGAAAAAAGTCCACCATCTGCTGCCGCGTCCAGTGCTGCGAGTGAACCCCTGTATCCACCACTAGCCGGATCGCCCGCCAGATATCCGCCTCCAGCCGCCCATAGTCACTGTATGGGTCCTGGTAGAAGCCGATCTCCTTGCCCAGCCGTTCGCTGTAGAGCGCCCAGCCCTCCGTGAACGCCGTATAGTAGCTCTGCTTGCGGAACTCCGGAACGCCCGTCATCTCCTGCGACAGCGCAATCTGCAGATGGTGTCCCGGAACCCCTTCGTGGTACGACACCGCCTCGACATCCGCCAGCGACCGCTCCGTCGCATGGTACAAATTCACATCCACCCGGCCTGGCCGCTTCCCGTCCGCCGTCCCCTGGTCGTAGTACGCCGCCGCCTGGTCCTTCTCCACAAACTCCGGCATCCGCACCACCTCCAGCGTCCCCTTCGGCAGCCGCCCGAACAACGCCGGCAGCTTCGCCTCCATGTCCGCCAGATGCCCGCGATACGCCGCCAGCAGAGCCTCCCCGCTCGCCGGCCGCTCCTTCGCATTCGCCTTCAAAGCCGCATTGAAGCTCTTTAGATCCCCGAACCCTAGCTTCTTCGCAATCGCCAGCATCTCCGCCTCATCCCGCGCCACCTCGTCCAGCCCGATCTGGTGAATCTCCGCCGCACTCTTCGTCAGCGTCGTACTCTGCCGTATCCTGAACGCGTAGTACGCATCCCCTTCCGGCAGCGCCCACGCCCCCGGCTCCTTGCGCCCCGCCGGAACATACGCCGCCGCCACAAACCGCCCCAGCCGCACATAGCTTGGCAACACCTCGTTCGTCACCGCCTCCGTCACCTCCGCCGCAAGCCGCTTCCGATCCTCCGCCCCGATCTCTTTCGGAAACCGCTTCAGCGGCCCCGTAAACGGGCTCTCCGCCGCCGTCTGTCCGCCAATCGCCTGCACCTGCGCCAGAACCTTCTCCAGAATGTATCGCGGCGGAACCCGCCCCTCGTCGATCCCCAGCTGCATATTCGTCATCACCTGCGAGAACGCCGCCGGAACCTTCTTCAGTCGCGCCACATAGTGGTCATAGTCCGCCACCGTCTCAAACGAAAGCTGCCCCACCAGCTGCGGAAGCTCCGTGTGGATGCCGTTGAACTGGTTCACCGGCATCTCCCACTCCTTGAAGCGTGCGCCCTCCTGGTCCTCCACCAGCGTGCGCAGCAGCAACTCAGCCGACAGCCGCGTCTGCTCCGGAACGCCCGCCACATCCACCTCCGCCAGCCGCTGAATGTACCCTTGCCCCCGCGCCAGTCCCGCGTTCACCGCCGCCGGCGAAAGGTCTGAAAGCTGGTCGTCATAGCGCTTGTCCCCCAGGATCGACGCATACTCCGGCTGGTGCTTCAACGTGTCTTCCCAGTAG
>CAXUNW010000164.1:0-5996 GCA_964252505.1 uncultured Acidobacteriaceae bacterium | reverse complement strand
CCCCCACCGTTTCAGCCGCAGCAATCCAAAGACGCCCGCCACGATCATGGTGCACACCGGAAGCACCACATACCGTGCATGCCCCGCATACACCCCGCGTATCGCGCCGAACACCCCCACCGTCGCCACCACCAGCATCCACATGCAGATGCCCGCGACTCCCGGCAGCATCCCTCGGTCCTCCGCCGCACCTCCCTGCACCATGCCACCCTCCCCGCCACCTAGATCGTATGCAGATATGCCAATAAATCATCCATCGTCTGCTCGTCTATCGAAGCTCCCAGCGCCGGCATGGAATTTCGCCCATGCCGCACCACGCTGGTCACCCGCTCGTCGTTCGCCGGAGCCCCGCTTGGCAGGGTCCTTTGCTTGAACAGCCCCGCCAGGGATGGACCATGCAATGGCGCGTCTTTGCGTTCATAGTGACACCGCGCGCACCGCGCCTGGTACACGGCATGCCCATGCGTCTGCTGGGCGTTCAGTTGATCGAGCGGAACCGGCGGAGGCACTGTCCGGCATCCGGTCAGCAGCGCCCCGCCGACCAGCCAGGCCGCTCTCCATGCACACCGTCCCACGCCTCTCATGGCTCCTATTCTCGCAGGCGTAAGCCTTGCTCCATCTCCATTTTTGTGGAGGCCATCGCCGAACACTCTTCCAATTTCCGTCATCGTAGCGTGTCGCCAACTTGGGAATCTTACGTTTCCCCCGAGGTTGTTCTCTCCGCAGCGTTGGCCCGCCAATTGCTCACCCTAACGCTGGCTTCTGCATGCAGGATTCGGCGTAGCCCGTACTCGGGTCTCAGGACAAGCGCACCCATTGAGGTCCTCGCTGCCGGCTCGAGTTCCAGTCTCCCAGGCTCGTCCTGCGGGAGACTTTTTCAGGAGGCCGTGACAGGCCACAGCATCCCTTGTCCCCCATCGACAGGGGATGCTCCACAACTCTAGTTCCAACCCCGAAAAGAGTAGTTGCGCCGCGCGACCTTCCGCGCTATGATCGTCATGCCTTGTGAAGACGGCTGTGGGTGCCGGTCACACTTGCCCAATAGATTCTGACTGACTTTGGTCGCACGTTCGGCCGAAGGCTGGAGTTGTGATCTGTACAAAAACAAATCCAGCTGGCCTATAGGATTCTTGTAGGGTTTCGGAGCGGTTGTTACCTTAGATCGGTTCCAGGCTCCGTTCTCGTTTGGAAAGCGAGCTTCACGTCGTACGCTTCTCAAGTGTGGGGAAACGCAAATCCGTGTAGCTTCGGAGTGCGCTCCGGCTCAGCCCGCCAACCCGACCGGGCAGCCGAGCATTACAGTTAGTCGTCTCTGGCGCTTTTCAGCATCTCCAGGCAGGGAGAGGCAGGCATGAAGTAAGGCGTTGCCCCAAGGGCGTGAGGCCGGCGCATCGGCTTTAGGTTAAAATCTCCCACAGGGTGACACAGGGCTGGACAAGTCCCGACTTGGCCTGTTCGACGTTCCAGTGCAGGCAAAACGCTGCGTACTGAACGTTCAGGTCGATATACGGAACTAAATTCAGCCGATACAAATCGTGTTGAGTCAAACTTGAGACTGTTTTCTCCGCAAAGACACATTCGGCATGGTACGCACACTCCCGCTTGCGGGATTGAGCCGACCACCCCCCGCGCCTGCGCGCACATCTCTACGCTACTGTCCTCGCCCGCGCCATCCGCGCTTGCGCCCGACCTCACCCAACCCAAGCTTCAGGAAGTGGATGCATGACTTCAGATCAGAACAGCCCCGACGTTCAGCAGAGCGCCCAGGGAGGGCCCCCGCCCGCCTCGCACCAGGACTCCCTCTTCAGCTCCTCCAACACCGCGCACGGCATGGGGCAGTCGAAATCCAGCCGTCGTCGTCGCCGCAAGCGCAAGTCTAAGTCGGAAGGCGGCGACCATGCCGATGCCGGTGCTCAGGTCGTCGGCTCCCTGCAGGGTTCCGCCGAGCCTAAGCCGACGCAGAGCTTTCAGCCTGCTCCAGTCTCATCTCAGGGCGCAAATGGTGCCGGTGCTGCCTCCACCGGCAAGCGGTGGAAGAAGAAGTTTCGCGACCGCCAGCGTACCGGAGGCTTCGAGAACAACGGCGGTGGCGGGTTCAGTCAAAGTGCTCCCTCATCCTCCGGCTTCAGCCAGAACGCCGGCTCGAACGGAGGCAGCCAGCCCTCCAGCGGCGGCGGCTTCCGCTCCAGCGAAACTCATCAGTTTGGCAATAACGCCGGCGGAGGGTACAAGCGCAAAGGTAGCGGCGGTGGGTCGAATGGTGGCGGCGGCAAGCAGCAGCGCGACCGCGGCCCACGCAGCTTTGTCGGACCCATGGATCATAGCTATCGCGCCGTCAACGGCAACTTCGCCGAAGCGCCGCCCTCCACCATCGAGACCCGTGCCAACGGAAACTTTCAATCTCGCGGCCACGCCCGTCCCAGCTTCGTCTCCGACTCCCAGCCCATCGACTACTCGCAGGGCCGAGCCATCCCCATCGCTGAGGACGCTCCTACCAAAATTATCTTTTTCATCGAAGACCTCTTCTTTCTGGCCAAGATCCAGGAAACCGCTCGCAAGCTCGGCGTCAAGGTGGCGTTCCTTAAGAACGATAAGGAATCCATCGCCACGCTTACCTCCGCGGAGGAAGCCGACCGCCCCAGCCTCATCGTCTTCGATCTCAACAACGCCAACGCCAAGCCGCTCACGCTGATCCCGAAGCTCAAGACGAAGCTCAAGAAGTCGACCAGCATCATCGGCTTCCTCTCCCATCTGCAGGGCGATCTCAAGGCCAAAGCCGTCGAAGCCGGCTGCGACACCGTCATCCCGCGCTCGGCCTTCTCGCAGAACCTTCCCAATCTCCTCCGCCGTTACGGCATCGTCGAAGAAGAGGAAGCCAACTACAACATGTAATTCCAGCCAACCCGCTCAAGATGCACAACGGCCCGCGCCCCAACCGCGGGTCACCTGCATTGAGCGCCCGCATCACTCTCGCATGCCGCGGCTGCAAAGACGCCAAACCAGCGGGCATCTGACCCTCGAATCCCGATCCTGCATCGCTATCCTGGCGGCCACCTCATAGGCCGTCCTCCCAGTACATGCACATGCAGATGCCCCACGGTCTGCCCCCCATCTCGCCCGGTGTTGATTACCAGCCGGTACCCTTCCTCTTCCAGCCCCTGCAATCGGGCCACTTCCGCGGCCGCCACCAGCAGCAACCCCATACCCAGCGCATCCGCCGCCGTCACCTCCGCGGCCGAAGCCACATGCCTCTTCGGGATCACCAGCACATGCACTGGAGCCTGTGGGTTGATGTCCGCGAACGCCATGCAGTCGGCATCGTCGTACACCCGTGTCACCGGAACCGTTCCCGCTGCGATCCTGCAAAAGAGACACTCCATTCAGCCCCCTAGTCGATCTACTTCTTGAAGTACTGCGGGGTCCGTCCCGGCGTCCAGGGATCGTAGTCTCGGGCAAACGCCGCCCGATCCCCTATGGGAGGATGGCCATACGTCCAGAACACCACAAACCCATTCGGATGTGGATCCGCCAGCGACGTCTCCCCCAGCAGTTGAAACGTGGCTCGCCCGGTCCCCTGTGGGTCGGCCACGATGCCATGCACCGCCTCTTCCCCATAGACATCCGCCTCATGCTCATGCATCCGGCTGAAGCCGTTCGCCACTGGTTCCGCCAGAAAGCTCACCACCGAAGCCACCAGGAGCAGCACCACCAGTGCTCCCCAGTCATTCTGCGCAGGAACTCGCCACACCCTCCCGTACCGTCGCAGCAGCCCTCCGGTCGCCGCGTAGGCCAGGTAAAACGTCAGCAGCAGCAGCCCCCCGGTAAACACCAGCGTCCGCGGTATATGGCCCAACGCATAGTGTCCCATCTCATGGCCGAAGATAAACGAGATCTCATCGGGAGTGCCCTTCGCGACCGACGTATCCCACACCACCACACGTTTGGACGCTCCAAACCCCGTCACATACGCGTTCAGGCCCGTTACCTTGGCGCTCGCCTTCATCAGGAACATACGCTCGGGCGGAATCACCACGCCTCCTCGCCGCACCACCCGCTCCAACTGCGCCACCAGCGCCGGATTCGTAGCTTCAAGCGGCTCAAACCGGTTGAACAGTGGATCGATCACATAAGGCGCTGCAAACACCCCAACCAGCACCCAAAACATCGCCGGAACCCAGAACACGAGCCACCACCGCGTCGGAAATCTCCGCATCGTCAGTCTCAGCAGCATCATCAACGGCAATCCGATCGCGAACGTCAGCACAAACCCCTTAGCCTGGTCCCCCAGCCAGCTCCCCCACCCCTGCACGGACTGACCGTAGCTCACCGCTAGATGATGCCCGAACAGCCCCAGCGGCAGCTCCAGCAGCCCCGTCAGCACCATAAACTCCAGCAGGAAGATCGCCCCTTGGCCCCACGCCTTCTTCGTCAGGTTCACAGCCACGTTCCGCATCCGGTAGGCGATCCCCAGAGTCAGTACCAGCAGAAGCTGCAGCACACCCCACGCCGTCCCCACAAACCCCAGCGCCACCCGCTCCCGCGAGTAAGCCACCGCCTTCCGCATCGTCTCCGGGGGCAGTGTATACGCCTCTCCGCTCTTCACTGGCGCCACCTGCGACGTCGATGCCGCAGTCTGCGGACTCTGCGCGCGCGTCACTCCTCCCGTACACACCAGTACACTGCACAACAGCCCTGATCCGAACCAACCCAAACGCATCCAGCAATCTCCAGCGCGTCAAACGAACCCGCCCACGCCAGTGTAGCCCTGCTCCTTAGCGCAGGTTCGTCTTCGCCATCTCCATGACCTCGTGCCCATCTCCATGCAGCATCGCCTTCAGCATGTACAGGTTGAAGCCCGCAGCCTGCGCCAGCTTGATCGTCGGTGGCAGCGACAGCTCCTGCCGCGCCACCACAACATCCACCAGCGCCGGCCCATCATGCGCAAACGCCTGCGTCAGCGCCGGACCCACCTGCTCCGGCTTCTCGCACCGGAACCCGCGAATCCCGATCGCCGTCGCAATATCCGCATAGTTCTGCGGCACAAACTCCGTCCCATACATCTCGATCCCCGCGGCCTTCATCTCCTGCTCCACAAACGCCAGCGCCCCATTGTTGAATACCACCACCTTCACCGGCAGCTTCATCTGCCGCAGCGTCAGCAGGTCCCCCATCAGCATGGAGATCCCACCATCCCCCGACAAAGTCACCACCTGCCGGCCCGGCGACGACGCCTGCACTCCGATCGCCTGCGGCAGCGCACTGGCCATCGTCCCATGGTTGAACGAGCCGAGCAGCCGCCGCTTTCCGTTCATCTTCAGGTACCGCGCCGACCACGTCGTCGGTGTGCCTACATCGCACAGAAACACCGCATCCTCAGCCGCCAGCTCGCTCACCCACTTCGTCAGATACTGCGGATGCACCGGCGCTGTCCCCGCGGCACCCACCGCACGCTCGTCCAGCGACCTCCGAACCTTCTTGTAGTTCTTTACGGCATCCTCCAGATGCCCGCTCTTATGCTTCTTCAGCAGAGGCAGCAGCGCCTGCATCGTGCTCGCCACATCCCCTACCAGTCCCACCTCGACCGTCGTCCTCCGCCCAATCTGTTCCCCCCGAACATCCACCTGCACGACCTTGATCCCCTCTGGAAAGAACTGCGAGTAGGGAAAGTCCGTCCCCAGCATCAGCAGCGCATCACAGCCCTCCATCGCCTCGTACGCCGACGTCATCCCCAACAGCCCATTCAGCCCTACATAGTACGGGTTGTCGTACTCCAGGAACTCCTTGCCCCGAAGCGCCACCACCATCGGTGCCTGCAGCCGCTCCGCCACCGCCAGCACCTCCGCCCGGGCCATCGCGCATCCCGCCCCGGCCAGGATGGTCACCTTCTTGGCCCCGTTCAGCACCGCCCCTGCCGCCCGCACCCGCTCCACCGGGGGCAGCACCACCGCCGCAGGCCCCGCCAGCCCCAACCCGATCGCCGGCGTCGGGCATAGCTG
>CAXUNW010000163.1:0-6025 GCA_964252505.1 uncultured Acidobacteriaceae bacterium | reverse complement strand
TTGCGCACTAACGTGGGGGACGTGGTAGGGCAGGTATGGCGGCCGCTGGCGGTGGGGATTCTGGGGGAGATTGCGATCGCTTTGATCACGCTGGGGCTGGTGTACTGGAGCTACAAGCACGGCGTTCCACGCTGATTCGGGTGGTCCTCACAGACTCTGGTGCTATGCTGGCACGCGAGGTTCGGGAGGTCGCGATGAAGTGGATCAATGGGTACCTGATGTTTGACGGGAACTGCCGGGAGGCGGTGGAGTTTTACAAGGATTGCCTTGGCGCGGAGTTGAGTGTCAGCAACTTTACGGACGAGCAGGCACCGGGAGCGGCGGGCCGGGTGATGCATGCTCGGCTGGCGAGCGGAGGCGGGCTGCTGATGGCTTCTGATTGTGCTCCGGGTCGGGGGCCGATTGGAGTTGGCGAGAACGTGCGCCTGGCGATCGAATGCGATGGCGTGGAGGAACTTGACCGGGTATTCGCGGCGCTGAGTTCGGGTGGCACGGTGACGATGCCGGTGCAGGATATGTTTTGGGGAGCTCGGTTCGGGATGCTGAAGGATAGGTATGGGGTTCACTGGATGCTGAACCACGATCTGCCGAAGGAACAGCGGGCTGGATAGCGCGCTAGCAGGAGTGGAACTGGTTGACGTTGGTTGAGAGTTCGTCGGACATTTGCTCGAGGGACTGGCTGAGGGCGGCGAAGCGACCGACCTCCGTGGCGTTGTTGCGGATAGCATCGCTGATGCGGGTGAGGCCGGAGATGACCTCAGTGCGAAGTTCGGCGTGGTGGTCTGCGGACTCGACGATGCGGCTGGCGCGCTGCGCCACCTTCGGCAGATGCTCCGCGACCTGGGTGAAGGCCTGATAGGCGGCCTTGACGTGGTGGCCTCCCTCGCTGGCGGCGGTCTGGCAACGATGCGCCTGAGAGTGCAGTTGGCGGACGCGCAGGCTGATGGTTTCGACGATGGACTGGACCTCGGCGAGCGACTGGTAGGAACGCTCTGAGAGGGTGCGGATCTCCTGAGCGACGACCTGGAAGCCTTTGCCGATCTCTCCGGCCCGGGCAGCCTCGATGCTTGCATTGAGGGCGAGGAGGCTGGACTGGTTGGAGAGGTCGTTCATGATGTGAACGATGCTGTCGATGCGGGCGCTCTCAGCCTGAAGATGATCAATTTCAGCGACGGTGCTGCCGACCGTCTCTGACACGGTAAGCATGAGCTCCGCGGCGTGCTGGATGGTGGAGCGGCCTTCGGAGACGATGAGCGTGGAGTGGTTGGCGACCTGGACGACATCGGCACAGTCTGTGCGGATGTACCCGCCGGCTTCGGACATGACCTGTACGGATTTGAGGATGCCGGTTGCATCGGCGGTCTGCGTGTTGGACAGGGTGAGGATGCGGGTGGAGGCGGAGGCTATGTTTTCGGAGACCTGATCGATGCGGGTGGCGAGGGCGGTGGAGTTGCGAGTTGTAGCGCGCAGGGCGGCGAGGAGACTGGTGAGGCCGCGCGCGGCGGCCCCTTTGTGGCGGTCGGAGTCAAAGCTGAGGTCAAGGAGTCCGGTGGCGCTGATACGCTCGCCGAAGGCTGCGATGGCGGATGATTCGAGGGCCTCCAGACGGATGGTGAGAGTGAGGAAGATGAGGACGGCGGTTTCAAAGGCGATGTAGGCCGCGTGGACCAAGACGAGCTTCATGTTGTGATGCTGCTCAAAGATGAAGACGGGATAGCCATGCATCTGGAGCCAGCAAAAGAGAAGGTGCTGGAGGGTGATGGCGCAGGCTGCGCTGAGGATGGGACGCCAGTCTCGGTAGTAGATAAGGATGGCGAGGAGGGTGAAGTAGGCGAAATGGGTTTCGATGAGACCATGCGCCTCATGGACCATCAGCGCGGCAAAGCCGACGAGGCAGAGGCCTATGCCGATGCGGGAGCCACGGGTGCCGGGGATGAAATAGAAGAGCAGGGCGACGATGATGACGAGCGCCGTAGCACAGACCGCCCATGCGATCCACTCGCCATACAGGGTGGCGAACCCGAGGGAGATGAACCAGAGGATGCAGGATAGCCCAAGGATGAGGCGGTCGCCCCGCAGGCGAATGGACCGGATCGAGTCTGTAATGACGAGATGACTGCGCATGGGCTTCGCGGTACCTCTTTAAGGTATCGGCTGCGTGGCGGAGAGCGTTAGCCGGTGCTAGGCGAGGTACTGCTTAAGCCAGGGGTCTTCGGAGTGCACGAGTCCGTGGGTGTCGCCGAGGTAGACGATCTTGCCCTCGTGGAGGACGAGGAAGCGGGTGCTGTCGTCGATGCCTTCGTTGGGGATGGGTTCCATCTTGTTGGTTTCGGGGTTGAAGCGGTGGGTGGCGAGGGTGAAGGCGTCCTGGAGGCGATGGGTGATGAGCAGGGCGGTGGTGTGGGAGACGTCGCGCTGCTTGACGACGAGTTCGACGATGGTGGTGCTGGTGATGGGGTCAAGGCCGCCGGTGGGGGAATCGTAGAGGATGAGGTCGGGCTTGGTGACGATGGCGCGGGCGATGGAGACGCGGCGGCGCATGCCTCCGGAGAGCTCGGAGGGGAACTTGGCGGCGGCTTCGGGGAGGAGGACGAACTGGAGGACCTCGGCGACGCGGTCGTGGGCCTGCTGCTGGGGGACGCGGTCTTCGTTGAGGCGGTAGGCTACGTTGTCCTCGACGGTGAGGGAGTCGAAGAGGGCGGACTCCTGGAAGACCATGCCGATGCGGCCGCGGAGTTTGAAGCGATCGACCTCGCGCATGGTGGTGATGTTTTCGCCGAAGACGCAGATGGAGCCGGAGTCCGGCTGGAGGAGGCCGTCGACGAGCTTGAGGAGGACGGATTTGCCGCAGCCGGCGGGTCCGAGGATGATGAGCTGCTCGCCGGGGGCGACCGAAAAGGAGATGTCCTCAAGGACGGGGCCGGCCTCGAAGGAGATGGTGACTTTGTCGAAGACGACGACGGGGGTCGGGTCGGGCATGCGTCAGTTCGCCTCCATGAGAATACGATGCCTGGGGTGGCGGGAAGACTCTCGTTTCAATTAAGGGGTGGTTGCGATCTCGGGAATGGTTGAGGCGGTAAAACACACCTCTCATCATAGTGGGTACGAACACGGCCTTGACTTACTGTTGCTGGATGCCCGGCTGTGAGTAGACTGTCGGGATGGCGAAGCCGGATGATGCAGAGATGCTTGCGGTGGATGGGGAGACAGTGCGGATTTCGCATCCGGGAAAGCTGTACTTCTCGCGTGAGGTACAGCTGACGAAGATTGAGCTGGTACGGTATTTCCTGGCCGTAGCGCCGGGGGCGCTGGCGGGAATACGGGATCGGCCGATTGTGTTGAAGCGGTTTGTAAATGGGGCGGAAGGGGAGCCGTTTTACCAGAAGCGGGCTCCGGCGGATCTGCCGGGATTTCTGCGGACGGTGACGCTTTCGTTTCCTTCTGGGCGGACGGCGGAGGAGGTGGTGGTAGACACCGCGGCTGGGCTGGCGTGGATCGTGAACCTGGGGTGCATGGAGCTGCATCCTCATCCTGTACGGAGCGGGGACCTAGAGCATCCGGATCAGCTGCGGGTCGATCTCGATCCTGGGCCGGGGGTGGATTTTGCGACGGTGCGGCTGGTGGCACTGGAGGCGAAGGCTTTACTGGAAGAGGTTGGGCTGGAGGGTTTTCCCAAGACGAGCGGGTCGCGGGGCATCCATCTGAACGTGCCGATCGAGGTACGGTGGAGCTTTACGGAGGTGCGGCGGGCGGCGCTGGCGCTGGCGCGGGCGGTGGAGCGACGGGTTCCGGCGCTGGCGACCTCGAAGTGGTGGAAGGAGGAGCGGCATGGGGTGTTTCTGGACTACAACCAGAATGCGAAGGACCGGACGACGGCGTCGGCCTATTCGGTAAGGCCGCTGGCGGATGCGCGGGTGTCGGCCCCGCTGACCTGGGCGGAGGTTCCGGAGTGCGATCCGGCGGAGTTTACGGTGTTGACCATGCCGGGGCGGTTTGACCGTCTGGGCGATCCGCATGCGGAGTTTGGCCTGCGGCCTGGATCGCTGGAGGGGCTGCTGGAGCTTGCCGCGCGGGATGAGGCTGAGGGGCAGGGCGATGCTCCGTGGCCGCCGCACTTCGCCAAGGGGGAGGGAGAGCCGAAGCGAGTGCAGCCGTCGAAAGCCAAGGCGTTCTCGGACCAGATCGGCGAAGGGTTCGGGGCGAAGCGGTTTCGCGGGCGGGCCAAGGCTACGGCCGAGGCCGTGGCCTTGGGGCCGGAGGAAGGGGCGGCGGAGACTAAGCCGAAGGGGCGGCAGCCGAAGTTTCCGCTGGTCGTGATTGCACACTCATCTGACAAAGAGGCGGCAATGGCGGGGCTGGAGCGGTGGAAGGCAGCACACGCGGAGGCAGCCGGGTACCTGGCGGAGGACGATGTGCTGGTCGACCGGATGCGAGGGAGTGCCTATGTCTGGTACCGGATCCGGGTGAATTTGCGGCACGTTCCGGAGGGGATGAGACCGGAGCAGGGAGCGCCTGATCCGGATGAGAAACCAGCCTAGCGGCCGAAGATGCCGATCATGGTGCGGGAGATGAGGAAGTCGATGACGATGATAAAGACGGAGGAGAAGACAACTGCCTGCGTGGTGGCGCGGCCGACGCCTTGGGTTCCGCCCTTGGTATTCATGCCGAAGTAGCAGCCGACCGAGGAGATGATGAAGCCGAAGAAGAGGGGCTTGGTGAGGCCCTGGAGGACGTCGGCGTAGACGAGCGCACGGTAGGAGGAATGGAAGTAGGCGCTGGCGTTGAGGCCGAGGAGAAAGACGGAGACGAGGGCTCCGCCGGCGATGCCTACGGCGTCGGACAGGATGGTGAGGAAGAAGAGCATGAAGATGGTGGCGGAGACGCGCGGGGTGACGAGCTTGCGGAGGGGGTCGGTGCCGAGGGCGCGCATGGCGTCAATCTGCTCGGTGACCTTCATGGAGCCGAGCTCGGAGGCCATGCCGGAGGCGTTGCGTCCGGAGACCATGAGGCCGGTGAGGACGGGGCCGAGCTCCTTGACCATGGAGAGAGCGACGAGGTTGCCGGTCATGCTGACGGCCCCGAACTCTTCGAGCGAGGTGGCGGACTGGAGGGCCAGGACGCAGCCGGTAAAGAAGCCGGTGAGCACGACGATGGGGAGAGACCCGAAGCCGATGGAGTCCATCTGGGTGAAGATGTCGGCCCAGTAGCGTGGAGCGGAGAAGAGATTGGAGAAGGAGCGGCCGGCCAGGATGGAATAGTCCTGGATGGCGGCGACTTTGTCTTTGGCGAAGGCCTCTGGGGAGATGAACGGCATCTGGTTTTCAGGCTATCAGATGCGGGGGAGGGGGTTTGGAGTGCAAAAGACTTAGGATTGCCTAAGCGCCGTTCGGCTGGGCTAGACTGACCGGAGATGATTCCATGGGCTTTATGGCGAAACGGGTGTCTCCGCCTCCTGGGTGGATCGGTGCGCCCGGGCTGGTGGATGTGTGTTCCGTGAGCAACTGCGTAAGTGATGATTTTGCCGACTACATCCTTATGTTGAAGCACAATGGGCATTGGTTTTTCAACTCACCCAGCGACATTCAGGAACTTGCGCGGACGCACACAATCGATCTTGAGGGGACTCGGCTCTTTTACTACGAGGCATATCCAACACAGTTCGACGGAGCTTCATGGAAACCGTTCGAGCTGAAAGGCGCTCAAGAGACCGATGTGGTTCCGCCTTCTCAATGCGAGCGCATCGGCTTTGACGTTGTCACGTACAGCCATGGCAACTCGCCCCAATGTCCCCGTTATCGTGTAACAGCATGGCCGCTGAGGTACCGACGAATGTTCATTGTCTCTTTGAATCGCTCGGTGAAGCTGTCGAGCGTTTGGAGAACGGAGCGTTCGTCAGAGCTGAACCTGGCCCTTATCGCATCTTCGCGGTGTACTCCCTTTAGTGGTCCTTCGATACCGCTGAAGTGAGAAGATAGAGAGGTGACGGCGGAGATGACAGCGGCGGTTTTGTATGGGAGGGAAGACC
>CAXUNW010000162.1:792-6036 GCA_964252505.1 uncultured Acidobacteriaceae bacterium | reverse complement strand
CCTTGTCTCCCTTCGTCATCCTCATCGGGCTCGCGCTTGCCCATGCGGCGCGCATCGGCCTCCACGCCGTTGCTGCCGCCGGGCCGCCGCCCGCCGCGGACCTTTCGGGCGCCCTCCTGGTCACGCTCTGGAACTACATGGGTTGGGACAACGCCAGCACCATCGCCCAGGAGGTCGACCAGCCCCAGCGCGCTTATCCGCGTGCCATGCTCGCCTCCGCCCTGCTTGTCATGGGCGTCTACACTCTCCCGCTTGCCGCCGTCTGGCTGGCCGGCATCGCACCGGATCGCTTCTCGACCGGCGCCTGGGTCGACGCCGCGGGCCATCTCGGCGGGCCGGCGCTCGCACTGGCCGTAGTGCTGGCCGGGGCGTTTGATGGTCTGGGCACCTTCAACGCCCTCACCCTATCGCTTACCCGACTGCCCTGCGCGCTCGCCGCGGACAGCCTGGCCCCCGCCGCACTTGCGCGTCGCCTGCCCAACGGCGTCCCCTGGGTCAGCGTCCTTGCCTGCAGTGCCGGGTGGGCGCTTGCGCTCGGCTTCACCTTCGAGCGCCTCATCTCCATCGACCTCGTCCTCTACGGCGGCTCGCTTGTCCTGGAGTTCGTGGCGCTGCTTGTGCTCCGCGCGCGCGAGCCCGACCTGCCGCGCCCCTTCCGTGTCCCCGGCGGAACTCTCGGCGTCGTCCTTGCAGGCCTCGGCCCCACCCTGCTCATCGTCTTCGCCATCTGGGCTGCGCGGGCAGAACGGGTCGGCCCCATTCCGGCCTTGGTCTTCGCCGCTCTCATCGCCGCCGCCGGACCCCTTGCGTACGCGATCGCCCGTCGCCCCCGGCTCGCCTAGACCTTTTTATTGTCGATAAACCGCTGCTGCGCCTCGATCACCTTCGCCCGCGCGAACGACGCATCCCGCCAGCCCTTGACCTCGACCCGCTTGCCTTCAAGATCCTTGTAGATCGCAAAAAAGTGCGTAATCTCTCGCAGCATATGCGGATAGATCTCCGAGAAGTTCCACACATCCTTGTACCGTGGATTGCCTTCCCCAACGCACAGCACCTTCTCATCCCCAAGCCCTTGATCCATCATCTCCAGCAGCCCGATCGGACGAACCTCCATCACGCAGCCCGGAAAGCTCGGCGCATCCACCAGCACCAGCACATCCAGCGGGTCGCCATCGTCGCCCAGCGTGCTAGGGATAAACCCATAGTCCCCTGGATAGTGCACCGGCGAGTACAGATTCCGGTCCAGCCGGAACACATGGAGCTCCTTGTCGTACTCGTATTTGTTGATGCCTTCGTGAGGAATCTCTATCACGGCATTGATGACTTCCGGCGAACGCGGTCCGACGGGCAACTCAAGGTAGTTCGGCATAAAGTCTGGCATCTCGTCTCGTCTTCAAAATGGGTCGCCCCGCTGGGAGCGCGTACGATCCAGCAGTCTCCGTCGCCAAAGGTCCAAAGCTCCGGGAACATGCTTCCAACCGCGCGGGAAACCTTGGCTCTCTCCCCGTCTGCGATCCCGCAGCTGCTGCTCAGCCCTTCCGGGGGGTGCCACGTCTATAATCGGTCACGATGAAGGCTCATGTCTACGTTACTTTAAAGCGCACCGTCCTCGACGCGCAGGGCAAGACGATCGCCGACGCCCTCCAACGCATGAACTACCGCGGTATCGCCGACGTGCGCCAGGGCAAATACTTCGTTCTTACGCTCGACGACTCCCTCAATCTCGCCCAGGCGGAAGCCGAGATCGAGCGTTTGGCCCGCGAGGTTCTCAGCAATCCCGTTATAGAAGAGTTCACCACCCGCCTCGAGTTTTAGATCACCGCTCGGCCTGCACGGTCCTGTAGCATTTCTCTGAAAAGGCGATCCCTCACCAGGTCGCCACCTCTTGTCGACCCATTTCGGGCACCCGACCGTCTGTGCCTTCGCACGTCTCGCTCTCTCTAACTCAACGGTATCTGCCGTTATGGTTCCCTGTGGCCCATCGTCTGATTCGCATCGTCCTGCTCCTCCTTGCTGTCGCGTGTTTCACTCTCCCAGCCAACGCCCAAGCCGCCCCCACCGCTGAAACACTCACCGAAATCTCCATCTTCCTCACTCACTCACTCGTCGACACCGATTACGCCGGCCCCCTGCAGACCGGCCTCTCCGCCGGAACGGACTACACCGTATATCTTCCCAAACTTGCCCTCGGAGCCTCCATCGAAGGCCGTGCCTCCTATACGCCCGTCGTCAGCTACGTCGGGCAGCGCGTCGTCTCCGCCGGCTTCCGCTTTGAGTCCACCCGTTTCCGCACCATCCGCCCCTACGGCAACTTCCTCGCAGGCGCCGGCAAGATCTATTACATCGCTCCCCCCAACGCCTCGGATCGCTGTGTCGTCTTCACCTTCGGCGGCGGCTTCGACTTCGATCTGGCGCCTCGCTTGTCGGCCAAGATTGAGGCCGAAGGCTCCCGCTGGCGCCCCGATCCCACCATCATCCGCTACCCCACCATGCTCAACTTCGGCCTCGTCTACCGCCTCCCCATCGTCCATGGCTTCGCCCACTAGCCCTGTGCAGACCATGGTCCAGCCACCCCGTACCGAAAAGCGGAAAGACCACGCCCACCAGGCGCTGCCCTCATCTCACCCGCGGCGAAGATGCTACGCTTGACCTTGGAGTGCCTACGCCCGCCTTGTCCGCCATCCCCCACCCGCTCGCCCCCGCTCCGCACGCCTCGACCCATCCTGGTGCCAGCCGCTTTGTCCGAGCCTGCCTCCGGCAACCCGTAGACCGCACACCCGTCTGGTTCCTCCGTCAGGCCGGCCGCTACATGCCTGAGTACATGGCCGTCCGCAAGCACCATACCCTCCTCGAGATCTGCCGCACCCCATCCGTCGCCGCCGAAGTCACCATCACCGCAGCCGAGCGCCTCGGGGTCGATGCCGCCATCATCTTCGCCGATCTCCTCCTCCCCTTCACCCCCATGGGCCTCGACTTCGAGTTCGTTGCCGGCGAAGGCCCCGTCGTCCACACCCCCGTCCGCTCTCTCGCACACATCCAGGCCCTCCGGACCGATCGGATCGACGAGCTCGGCTACGTCGCCCGCTCCATCGAGAAGGTTGCCGCCCACTTCGCCCCGCCGCGTCCGGATGGCGACCAGTTGGGCATCATCGGCTTCTGCGGCGCGCCCTTCACTCTCGCCAGCTACATGATCGAGGGCGGCAGCAGCCGCAACTACATCGAAACCAAAAAGCTCATGTACCGCGCCCATCAGCCCGGTGACCCTGAATCAACCGCTTGGCCCCTGCTCATGGAGAAGCTCGTCACCGTTCTCACCGGCTTTGCCCAGCAGCAGGTCGAGGCCGGCGCCGACGTCATCCAGATCTTCGACAGCTGGGCCGGAGCCCTCTCCGTCACCGACTATCGCCAGTACTGCCTCGCCCCCACCACCGAGCTCATCCGCCGCGTCCGCTCCCTCGGCGTCCCCGTCATCTACTTCGGCGTGGATACCGCCTCCCTGCTCCCCACCATGCGCGAGACCGAAGCCGACGTCCTCGGCCTCGACTGGCGCATCCCCCTTGCCGAGGGTTGGCGCGCCGTTGGCCCCGCCTGCGCCATCCAGGGCAACCTCGACCCCATTGCCCTCTTCGCCCCTGAACCCGTCCTCAAGGCCCGCGTCGACGAGATCCTCCGCGCCGCCGCCAACCGCCCCGGCCACATCTTCAACCTCGGCCACGGCATCGTCCCCGGAACCCCCGTCGACCAGGTCATCAATGTCGTCCGGTGGGTCCGCGACTTTGTCCTCTAACACTTTCAAGCGCTAACGGCGCGACACCTACCCAGCCCGAGTTGAAGGCCCGGGCGCGGCCACCCAGAGCTCCAAGGGCTGAAAGCCCGCCTTGTAGCCTGCGTGCACCCGTTATCAAAGCGACCCAACCGTGCGTAGCTTCCGCCAGCCCAGGGCCACCTCCACCAACTCCACTCCCCCAAGTTCAATCTCCTTGCGCATCACGCGCACCGCGCCCATCTTCTCGTAGAAGCCGACGGCCGGGTTCCGCTCCAACACCCAAACCATCAAGCCCTCAAATCCTCTTCCTGCCAGCGCCTCCGCCACAGCCCCCAGCAATCTCCTCCCGAGCCCAAGTCCCTGGGCATCCTCAAGCAGGTACAGCGTATACAGCTCCGCATCGAAGCCCTCTCCGGCCTCGCGCGCCGCACCTCCCGCCCCAAACCCAACCACCTCGCCCGCCACTTCGGCGACAAACACACTCAGATCCCGCGCCAGCCACTCCCGCCACAAAAGCACCCGCTCCGCCACGTCCAGAGACTTCAGGTACCCCTCCGGAACGATCCCGGCGTACGTCGTCCGCCACCTCTCCACATGCACCCGCCCTATCGCCGCGGCATCCCCAACCTCAGCAACCCGGATCTGTCCCACACAGTCCCTCACCTTCCGCATTCGCGCGAAGACCCCACCGCAGCTTCGCAGTTCCGCAATAAGGCATCATGGTACATACCGCGCCCCTAAAAGGACACCCATGAGCACGCTCCTCCGCCGGTCAGGCTATCTCCCCACGCTCGATGGTTGGAGAGCGATCGCAATCCTGGCCGTCATCTGCTATCACGACGCCATCCACTCTCTCGGGTTCCTCTCCACTCGGTGGCCTAACACCTACGGTTACGTCGGCGTCGACGTCTTCTTCGCCATCAGCGGCATCCTCATCTGCTCCCGGCTTCTTGATGAGGAGCAGCGAGACGGCTCCATCAGTCTGCGCAGGTTCTACATCCGCCGCGCCTGCCGCATCCTGCCCCCGGTGGTTGTCTTCCTCCTGACGATCGCGCTCCTCACCAGACTCGGCTTTCTCGCCATCTCCGTTCCTGAGTGGTTCAAGTCCCTTTTCTTCTTGCGAAATTACCCTACGCTCCTCGGCGGTCCAGTCGGCAACTACACCTCCCACTTCTGGTCCCTTTCACTTGAAGAGCAGTTCTACTTCATCCTGCCTCCGCTTCTCGTCCTCAGCCCCAGGCGCTATCGCATCCCCACCCTCGCCCTCCTCAGCGTTCTTATCGCCGTCCACCGCGCCATGGCGCTGCACACGCGCCCGTGGAGCCTGATCGAATCCCACGCCGAAACGCGCCTCGACGCTCTCTTCGTTCCCGCTCTCTTCGCAGTGCTGGCGTCCGATCCGGATATCCGCGCCATCCTCCGGCGCGTCCTGCGCCTCTGGCCCGTACTTGTCGTCCTTCTCCTCGCCGCCCTTCCCT
>CAXUNW010000162.1:0-782 GCA_964252505.1 uncultured Acidobacteriaceae bacterium | reverse complement strand
GGTGAGGGCACCGCATGGCAGGTTTCGCTCGTCATCTACCTGGCCCCATGCCTCGTCCTCGGCTCCGTCCTCAACCCCGACAACCTCTTCGGCCGAGCGCTCGAGTGGAAGCCCCTTCGCTTCGTCGGACGCATCTCCTACAGCCTCTACCTCTGGCAGCAGCTCTTCTTCTCCCAGCACTTCCTGCCTAGCGCGCACCCCTTTGGCATCCTCCAGAGCTGGCCTCTGCGCCTCGTCGTTACATTCGCCTGCGCGATCGTCAGCTACTACCTGCTGGAGTTACCCTTCATCCGCCTGGGACACCGCTGGGCGCCCTCCGCGACACCCGGACGTTCTGAACTCAGGGACCTTCCAGTCGCCCATCCTCAATCCTGATCGCGCCGATCTCGGTTCTCTGCCCGTCCGGGAGGCAACCGCTTCACGCACCTCCAAACATCACTCTGACGTTGTTTGCACGCCGAAACCCGCGTGAAGTGTGGAGAAAACTTGGTCTTCGAGCGCGTCCTGCACGTCCCCGTTTTCTCCTGACGCACGTTCCTCCTCATTTTCGCGTCAGGAGCAAGGATCCTTCGCCTTCAACAAAGCAGACAAGACACAATACGGCTAGTAAATGTGCCCATTCGCTAGAATAAGCAGACGATCCTGAACGTTGCAGGCACGGCGTAACGTTCGGGCCGGGATCTCTGCCAAATGAATGTCCCGCCGCGAAAAGTAGCGGGCACCCTTCCCGACCGCCCCACCCACCATCCCGGAGCCCCCGCATGAAGCACGCCATCCTCCTC
>CAXUNW010000161.1:0-6038 GCA_964252505.1 uncultured Acidobacteriaceae bacterium | reverse complement strand
CCTCGCCACCGTACCCTGGGACAAACTGGATCTCTTCTGGGTCGACGAGCGCTCCGTGCCCCCCACCGACGCCGACTCCAACTTTAAGATGACGCGCGAAGCCATGCTCGACCACGTGCCCCTTGAGTCCACCCACATCCACCGCATCGAGGGCGAACTCGACCCCGAACTCGCCGCCTCCCGCTACGAGTCCGAGCTCCGCAACAGCTTCAAGCTCGAGGGTGCCGAAACCCCCACCTTCGACCTCATCCTCCTCGGCATGGGTGATGACGGCCACACCGCATCCCTCTTCCCTCACACCCAGGGCCTCCAGGAAATCTCCCGCCTCGTCATCGCCAACCACGTCCCTCAGAAAGACACCTGGCGCATCACCCTCACCTGGCCCGTCATCAACCAGGGCCGCCAGGTCGCCTTCCTCCTCGAGGGCGGCGCCAAGGCCGAGCTCCTCAAAGAGGTCCTCACCGGCCCCTACCAGCCCGAAACCTACCCTACCCAGCTCATCCGGCCCGCCAGTGGTAAACTCCTCTTCCTGCTCGATCAGGCTGCCGCCGCGCAGTTAGTCCAGGCGCAGGGCACATCCTCGAACATCGGCACTCTGGAGCTGAAATAACATGATCCTCGCAGGCGACGTAGGCGGAACCAAGGTCCACCTGGCCCTCTACCAGTTCGATAATGGCCGCCTCAAGGCTCTTCGGGAGCACAAATATCCCGCCCACGACTTCGCCACCCTCGAAGACATCGTCAACGACTTCTTTAAAGATGACGACGCCTCCCGCCAGAAGGTCGCCGCCGCCTGCTTTGGCTGCCCCGGCCCCGTCCGCAACGGACATCTCAAGCTCACCAACCTGCCCTGGACCCTCGACTCCCGCGAACTCCAGACCTCCCTCCGCATCGAGCACATCTTCCTCATCAACGATCTCGAAGCGAACGGCTACGGCATCCCCGAACTTGCTCCCGAAGCCATCTTCACCCTCCACGAGTCCGACCCTTCCGCCGTCGGCCACCGCGGCCTCGTCTCTGCGGGCACCGGCCTGGGCGAAGCCCTTCTCATCTGGGACGGAGCCCTTCGCCACAACCCGATCCCGTCTGAAGGCGGTCATGGCTGCTTCGCCTCCCGCAACGATCAGGAGGTTGCTCTCTTCCACTACCTCCGCCGCACCCTCGCCGGCCGCGTCTCAACCGAGCGCGTCGTCTCCGGCCTGGGCATCAAGAACATCTACGCCTTCCTCAAGGACGACAACGGCGGCAAGCCCCTTGAAGAGCCCGCCTGGCTCGCCGAACGGATGAAGCACGAAGACCCCAACGCCGTCATCGGCCACTGCGGAGAAGATGGCTCCTCCGAGCTCTGCGCAGAAACCCTCCGCGTCTTCGCCGGCGCCTACGGGGCCGAAGCCGGCAACGTCGCCCTCAAGCTCCTCGCCTCCGGAGGCATCTATCTCGGCGGAGGCATCCCCCCCAAAATTCTCAAAACCCTCCAGAACGGCACCTTTATGCAAGCCTTCCTCGACAAAGGCCGCATGGAGGCTATCCTCGAATCCATTCCCGTCCGTGTCATCCTCGATGAAACCTGCGCCCTCCTCGGGGCTGCGGGCTACGCCGAGATCCGCGCCGCCGAGCTCTCCGGCCACTCCGAGCGGGCTGCGTCCCTTACCTCCGCCTCCCTCGACTAAGCATTGTCGCTGTCTGTCGCCCTCGGCCGCCCAGCTTTCCCGCCAGAGTCGCCCTCGCGCGCATCAAGCCGATTACGTACGCAGTCCAGCCGGACCGCTAAACTAAAACGATGCATCTCTCCGCATCGGCCCTTCTCGCCTTCGCGTTGCTCACCCCGCAGCAACCCGCCTCTCCCGTCTCTGCGTCTCGTCCCAACTGGGAGCAGGAGGCAAAAGCTCGTCACGATGCGCTCATCGCGCACAATGGGCCAGGAAGCGATACCGCCCTGCACGATCAGCTCCTCGCCATGCGCGACCGCGACCAGCTCGCACGAGGCTTCCGCAACGGTCAGCCCATCGACAAGGATCAATACCGCCAGGTCGAGAACCTCGCCGAGATCGACCGTCAACTCACCGCCGAACTCAAGCAGATCTTCTACGCCAAGGGCTGGCCAACCATCCACCTCGTCGGCATCGATGCCTCCAATGCCGCGCTGCTCATCCTCACACACTCTCCTGATCACGCCTTCCAGCACGAACTTCTGCCACAGCTGGAGAGCCTCTCCGACTCCGGCAAGATCGATGGCTCAGCGCTCGCTACCGTTGTCGATAAGGAGCTCGTCGCCTCCGGGCAACTGCAGCGTTACGGCACCCAGTTCAAGTTCCTCAACGGCCAGATGGCAATGTTCGCCGTCGAGGATCCAGCCCATCTTGACGATCGTCGTGCCCAGATCATGCTCATGCCGATGGACGCCTATCGATCCCTCCTCGCCGAGATCTATCACCTCAGCGTCTCAAGCCAGATCGTCAATCCCGCAACCTCCCCACGCAAGTAGGCCCGAAAGGCATCCATGCTTCTCCGTAATACCCTTCTCACCGCTCTTGCCGTCCTGCTCGCCACCTCCGCTCGCTCTCAGCGCCTCCCCGGCAGCGTTCACCCTGAGCACTACACTCTCGCTCTCACCCCCGACCTCAAGACAGCTACCTTCGCCGGAACCGAGACCATCGACATCGTCCTCGACGCTCCGTCCCAGACCATCACCCTGAACTCCGCCGAGCTCGACATCACGTCTGTCCTCGCCCGCGAACAGCCCGCAACTATCGCCTACGACCTGCCGAACGAGCAGGTCACCTTATCCTTCCAACAGCCCCTTCCCGCGGGACGAACGCAGCTTGCTCTCCGCTACACGGGCATCCTCAACGACAAGCTTCGCGGCTTCTACCTCTCCAAGACCAAGGCCCGCAACTATGCGGTCACCCAGTTCGAGCCGACCGACGCCCGGCGCGCTTTCCCCAGCTTTGACGAACCTGCCTTCAAGGCCACCTTCGACGTCTCGCTTACCGTCGACGCCCCTGATACCGTCATCGCCAACGGCGCCCTCATCTCGGACAAACCCGCTGCGCTCGGCAAGCACACCCTCACCTTCTCGACGACTCCGAGAATGTCGACCTATCTCGTAGCCTTCCTCGTCGGCGACTTCCAGTGCACCTCCGGCAAGGCCGATGGCATCGCCATCCGGGTTTGCGGCACCCCCGACAAGCTCAAGCTCACACCCTTCGCTCTGGAAGCCGCTGAGTACATCCTTCCCTACTACGACAAGTACTTCGGCATCAAGTACCCCATGCCCAAGCTCGACCTCATCGCGCTCCCTGACTTCGAGGCCGGTGCCATGGAGAACTTCGGCTGCATCACCTACCGCGAGACCGACCTCCTCGTCGACAAGGATGCTGGCATCGACGCCAGAAAGCGCGTCGCCTCCGTCGTCGCCCATGAGATGGCTCATCAATGGTTCGGCGATATGGTCACCATGCAATGGTGGGACAATCTCTGGCTCAACGAGGGTTTCGCCACCTGGATGGAGACCAAGCCGGTCGCCAAATGGCATCCCGAATGGCTCTACCCGCAGGACGATGCCAACACCCTCGACGCAACGCTCAACCTCGACGCGCAGCCCACCACGCATACCATCCGCGCCCGCGACACCAACACCCCCGACCAGATCAACGAACTCTTCGACGGTATCTCCTACGGTAAAGGAGGAGCCGTCCTTGGCATGGTCGAGAACTACCTGGGCGAAGAGGTCTTTCGCCAGGGAGTTCACATCTACCTCCAGGCCCATCTCTACGGAAACGCTACTGCGGAAGACTTCTGGAATGCTCAGACCGCAACTTCGCATCAGCCGGTAGACCGCATCATGGCGAGCTTCATCGATCAGCCCGGTGTCCCGCTGCTGACGTTCACCGGCCCCGGTCCCGTCTCCCAGCAGCGCTTCTTCCTTCACGCCTCCTCACGCGCCGGCAGCGATGCCTTCCGCTGGACGATCCCCATCTGCCTCAAGGCGGATGCAAGCCCACGCGAGCAGAAGCAAAAGCAGACCTGCCGCCTCCTCACTCCCGAACCGTCAATCCTTGAGCCCGTCGCCGCTGCGCCCCTCTTCTTCGTCAACGCCGGCGACCACGGCTACTTCCGCACCGCCTACACGCAAACGCAGACCGACGCCATCCTCAAGGCCGCCGAGACCAGCCTCACGGCCCCGGAACGCATCGGCCTGGTCGGCGACCGCTTCGCCCTGGTTCGCGCCGGAGACGCCACGATCGACGGCTTCCTCAATCTCGTCCTCGCCCTCAAGGCCGATCCCAGTGCCGCCGTGCTTGAAAGCACCCTGACCAAGCTTCAGAGCATACAGGCAGACATTGCTACGCCAGACGACTCAAGAGCCCTCGACCGCACCATCCTGCATCAGTTCGCAGGCGTCTACAGCAAGCTGGGCCGATCCGGCCGCAACGAGAGCTACAACGCCCAGCGGCTGCGCGCCATCCTCTTCGAGCTTCTTGGCTACGCCGGAGACCCTGCCATCCAGCAGGAGGCCCGCACCATGGCCGAGACCATCTTCGCTGGCAAGAAACCTGAGAATCCCGCGCTCAGCGATGCCGCCGTCGTCGTCGCAGCAGCCCATGGAGACGCCGCCTTCTACGACAAGATGCAGGCTTTAGCTGAAAACGCCACCGATCCCGGTATCAAGTCGGACGCTCTACGCACCCTGACCCGCTTTCAGTCGCCCCTGCTCATCATTCGCACGCTCGACTACGCCGTCTCCGGCCGTGTCCGCAACCAGGACTCCTGGATCCTCTTTGCGCTGCTCCTCAGCCAGGTCGAGACCCGCGAGCTCGCCTGGACCTACATCCAGCAGCATTGGGACGCCGTTCGCGCCCAGTTCACCACCAACTCCGGCGTCCGCGTCGTCGCCGCCACAGCCCACTTCTGCAGCGTGCAGCAGCGCGACGAAGTCCGTGCCTTCTTCGCAACCCACCACGTCGACGCCGCCGAGCGGACCCTCGCTAAATCCCTCGAAAGCATCGACGACTGCATCCAGCGCCGCACAACAGAGGAGCCCACCCTCCATGCCTGGCTCGCCGCCCAGCCCTAGCAAGTCCGCGTCGTGCATCGAAGAGCCCTGCGCCCGACGGCAAGGCCACCCAGCCAAGCCTTAAGGCGGCTATCCTTAGCATCGGTGAGTCCTCTCCACGCCAGCTCGATCGCCCCCGCCACCCGGCCGCTCGCAGCCTTCCTGCTCGCCGCTTGCCTTCTCGGCTGCGGCAGCTCCGTCACCCCTGTCTCGATCACGCCGGTTCAGCCGCCTCCCACCGCCGGCGCCTATAGCGGCCCCGCCTTCTCCGGCAGGGTCCTCGCTGGCGCCACCCCGGTCGCCGGTGCCTCGGTTCAGCTCTACGCCGTCGGTACCACAGCCAACAGGGCATCCGCGGGCTTCCTGCTCAGCATCCCCCTGACCACGGACTCGAGCGGCGCCTTCACCGTCCCATCCGGCTACCCGTGTCCTCTCGGAACGACGCAGCTCTACCTGGTGGCCCGTGGCGGCAGCGCCCTCGCAGCCACCGCCCCGTCCAACCCCGCTCTTGCCCTCACGACGGCCCTCGGCTCCTGCAACACCATCGCCTCATCCTCTCGCTTCGTCCTCAACGAAGCCACCACCGCCTCCGTCGCTTGGGCCCTCTCGCAGTTTCTCGGCCCAGCCGGCATCGGAGCCACCGCCACCAACCCCACCGGCTTGGCCAACGCCTTCCTCCTGGCCGACAGTCTTACCTCGCCGGCTTCAGGCTCCTCGCCCGGCACCACCCTGTCCGCCACCGTCTCCTCGCCTGCTCCGCGCATCAACGCGCTTGCCAATCTCCTCAACACCTGCACCCGCACCGACGGTTCCTCCGCCCCTGCCGGCCCCTGCAGCCGGCTCTTCGCCGCCGCCACCGTCCCCGGCTCTCCTCCACCCGCTGACACCCTCGCGGCCGCCATCGCCATCGTTCAGAACCCGGCCCTCAATCCCGCCGGGCTCTACACCCTGTCCCTCGGCAGCACCGCCTTCACCCCCACAC
>CAXUNW010000160.1:0-6046 GCA_964252505.1 uncultured Acidobacteriaceae bacterium | reverse complement strand
CGGCGAGGCCCTGCGTGTGGTCGGCGAGCTTCGCGCCGGCGGCCAGTGGCCCGGACCATCGCTCGGCTCCCGCGACGCGGTCAAGATCATGACCGGCGCGCCCATCCCCGACGGAGCCGATGCCGTCGCCATGGTGGAGTTCGTCGCCCTGGCAGGCAATGAGCTGCGAACGACCCCCGGCCGTACCCTGGCTGCCGGCGAGAACATCGTTGGGCGCGGCAGCGAGGCGCATCAGGGAAACATCGTCCTCCCCGCCGGCGCGCGCATCGGCGCTGCGGAGATCGCCCTGGCCGCCGCCTGCGGATGTGCCCAGCTCGATGTCTATGGCAGGCCTGCCGTCGCCATCGCCGCCACCGGCGACGAACTTGTCGAGCTCGGCGATCAACATCCCCCCAGCCCGGCCAAAATCTGGAACTCCAACAGCTATGCGCTGGCGGCGCTCGTCGCCCAGGCCGGCGGGCGCCCGGAGCGGCTCCCCACCGTGCCGGACACACTCGCAGCGATGCGCGCCGCCATCGCCACCGGCCGCAGGTCCGCTCTGCTTGTCCTTTCGGGCGGCGTCTCGATGGGCGATTACGACCTCGTCGAAGAGGCCCTTGCCGACGCCGGGGCCGAGTTCTTCTTTACCGGCGTCACCATGCAGCCCGGCAAGCCGGTCGTCTTCGGCCGCCTGCCTTCGCGCGATGGCGCCGAACCCTGCTTCTTCTTCGGCCTGCCCGGCAACCCTATCTCCACGCAGGTCACCTTCCATTGCTTTGTCGAGCCAATGCTTCGCGCGCTCGCGGGCGGTGAGCGCCGCGGACCCCCCTTCGTGCAGGCGACACTCACCGAAGCCGTCGCCGCCAGGCCCGGCCTCACGCGCCTGCTTCCTGCCCGGCTTACCCACCGCCCCGACCGCCCGGAGGTGCGCCTGGTAGGCTGGCAGGGCTCAGGCGACGTCGCCGCAAACGCCCGCGCCAACGTCTACGCCATGCTCCCGCCCGGACAGGCCGCCTTTCAGGCGGGCGACGTCATCTCCGTCCTGCTGCGGTAGGATGATGCCTATGAGCGCCCACGCCCCGCGGCCACGCACCACAACGAGTCTGGCCATTGAGACCGTGCTCTGGGCGGGCCTTTGGGGCTTCAACCTCTACGAGATGTTGACGCGTCTCCGCAGCATGAGCTTTCCCATGGCGGCCAGCACGGTCATGATCTTCTTCATCGTCCCCGCGGAGATGTGGCGCACCTGGAGCGGCCGGCGCAAGGAAACAGCTTGAGCGGGCGCCTCTCCCACTTCGACGATGCCGGCCAGGCTCACATGGTCGATGTCAGCGCCAAGGCAGCCACCCGTCGTGAGGCCGTCGCCGAGGCCTTTGTCGAGTTGTCCCCCGCGGTCCTGAGCGCGCTCCCCGACAATCCAAAGGGCAACCCGCTCGAAGTCGCCCGCTTCGCTGGAATCCAGGCCGCCAAGCAGACAGCCACGCTCATCCCCATGTGCCATCCGCTCGCGCTCAGCTTCGTCGACGTCCAGGCAACCGTCGTCTCCGGCGGCGTCCGCATCCAGGCCACGGCCGCCACCACCGCCGGCACCGGCGTCGAGATGGAAGCGATGGTTGCCGCCTCTATCGCGGCCCTCACCGTCTATGACATGACCAAGGCCCTCGACAAAGGCATCCGCATCCGTGAGGTCGTGCTCCGGCGCAAGAGTGGCGGCAAAAGCGGAGACTACCGCCGCGAACCGTAGACCGTCATCAACGTGCCGGGACGGCTCCCGATTCACGTGGCTCCTCGCCGAGCGGGAAGAACAACGCGAACACGGTGCCGCTGCGCCCCGGCCGCTCCGTACTCCGCACGCGCACCCACCCGCGATGGTTGCGGATGATCTCAAGCGACACCCACAACCCCAGCCCCGTCCCGGTCGCCGGCTTGGTCGTAAAGAACGCCTCGAACAGCCCCGCCTGCGTGGCCTCGCTCATCCCGCATCCATCGTCCGCTACCATCACCCGCAGGCCACGCTGCCCCGTCTTCCAATCCACCGCCGGGCGGATGCGCAGCCACAGGTTTCCCGTGCCCGCAAGCGCATCGAGCGCATTGCCAAACAGGTTCGCAAATACCTGCCGCATATCGCCCGCAAAGCAGACGATTTCATCCCGTGCTGCAAAGCGCCGATGCAAACTCACCGAAAGCGTCGCCAGCCGCCCCTGGAACAGGCTCACCACGCTCTCCAGAATCTCCGACATTCGGGTCGCCTGCGCATGGGTCGACTGCCGGTGAAACTTCAGCGTCTGCGTCACAATGTGGCTCACCCGCTGCATCTCGCTGCTCGCCAGCGCCGCATAGGTCCGCATATCCGTGCTCGCGCCCGGCATGTGCTCAATCAGGTAAAGCAGATTTACCACGCTCTCGAGCGGATTGTTGATCTCATGCGAGATCGACGAGGCCATTCGCCCCACGGCCGCCAGCTTCTCCGTCCGCGCTAGCGCCGCCTCCTGCTTTTTGCGCTCGGTAATATCCAGAAAGAAGATCGCAATGCCCTGGCCCACCGGGGCGACATTCACCACATACCATCGCTGCCGCATGGTGTGGAAGTCCTCGAACGCCATCGGCGTCCGATCCCGCATCACAATCTCGTAGCGCTCATAGAACCGGGTGTCCACCAGCCTCGGAAACGCATCCAGCAGCTTGCGCCCGGTAAGGTCCGCATCCGCCGCGATCGCCTGCTTGGCCGCGGTGTTCATATACTGCATCGTCCAGTCCGCATCGAGCACCAGCACCGCATCGGGTGATGCATCCACCAGCTCATGCACCAGCTGCGCCTGCTTCACTCCGGCCGCAGCGGTCCTCTGCAGCTCTTCCAGAGCCTGCTCCGCCCGGGACGCCTGCTCGAGCGCCGTCTCCTCGTGCACCTCCAGCAGATGTCGCAGCGTCGCCACCTCCGAGCGCAGACGCGACAACTCGGCCGTCGCTGCGGGCGGCAGCCGTTCACTGCCTTCGGGGTTCATCTTCAAAGCCTTCTTCCTGCCACGCGACCACCCTCCAGCCGGGCCCGTCTCCCTTCACTCTACATCCTGCAACCCGTTGGTCCCCGATCTGTCGAAGCGCCGATCCTCACTCGGCGAAGACCTGCCCGTTGGCATGGTTCAGAAAAACCAGCTTCGCGCTGAACGCCAGCGTCCGAAACAGTGCCGCCGTCTCCGGCGTCACCGGCACCCGGCTGAAGAGCAAAACGAAAAACAGGTCACCGCGCGGCAACATCCCGCCAAACCCAAGCACGGAACGGATCTTGTACTGCTGCACAAACTCCTGCGCAGGCACAAAGGGGCTTCCCTCCGCATTCTCTACATGAAAGACGTCGAGCGCCGCGCGCTCCGTGCCCTCGTCGCTGGCGCGCAGCACATCGCGCGGCTGCAAGCCCACCTGCTCGATCAGCCGGGCAATCATGGGCGCGCGCTCGATCATCGCTGCCGTTGCCAACGGGATCGCGCGATGCCCAACCGATCCATACCGCGTGTTCCATGCCGGCTCGGCGCCCCGGCTCGCCATCAGGGTCAGGCACATCATCGCCGCCTCGGGGGTCGCGCCCGCCATGGTCCCGGACACCACCTCACGAAGGTTGGGAGGCAACTCACCGAATCGGTGCGTCTTGAAGCAACGCACCAAGGCACAGTTCAGGTCTGGAGTACCCCCGACGGAGCCCCCATTCATGTCGCGGAAAGACTGAAAAAAGAACTCGACCACCTGCCCGGCCGCCTCTTCGAAGCTCTCGCAGCCAGCTCCCAGAAGGCGCAAGCCTCTGCTCGATAGAATCATCTCGCGCAGGCCAAAGCGCCTAAGGTCGTACATCGTTCCTCAATTCGATTACGAGAAAAACCCTTCGCCGATTTTGTCTGTAGCGGTACTGCTCTCCTTTGATGCGCGCTCTGCCCGCATAGCCGTGCGTCTGCGCGCAAAGTCTTGATAAGGTAAGGTTGAGCCGAAAAGGAAGTGAGGGAACGCCGTGGCGAAGATGAGATGCCCAAGCTGCGGTGAGCCGCAGAGCAGTCGCACCAAGCGCCGCGGCTTCGTTCAAACCGTCGTGCTTCCGCTGTTAGGCTACTTCCCCTGGGAGTGCGCCTCATGCCGCTTCCAGCATCTCAGCCGCCAGCGTGGCGTTCGCAGGCACCGCAGCCAGACCCTCAACGAGCCCCTCGACGGCGATAAGACCCTCCAGGAAGAAGCCGGCTAGCCGCGTCCCTCCTAGCTGCTTCGCGGCGAACCAAGATCGAGCGGCTTGGTCGTAATCTCTCCACGCATCCCGTATACGCCATCCTGCATCTCCCAGCCGGGCAGTTCCTGCGAGCCTGTAATCAGTCGGGCCCCGTCTGAAAAGGTCAGGTAGGTATACGCCCACTGCCGAAACACCGAAAACCGGTTGCGGAACCCGATCAAAAAGAAGATGTGAACGACCAGCCAGGTCACCCACGCCGGAAACCCGCTCCAGTGCGCCTTGAACGGCCACTGAATGTTCGCGACCGCAGCTTTACGCCCGATCGTCGCCATATCGCCTTTGTCGAAATAGCGGAACCCCTTCTCCTTCAGCGGTCCATCCGACCCATGCTCATGACCGGCCATTTGCCCGATCCGCTTGGCCGCGTAGGTTCCCATCTGCATCGCCGGCTGCGCCACCCCGGGAACCTGTTTGCCGTCCTGCATCACATGCGCCAGGTCGCCGACAATGTAGATCTCCGGATGATCCTTCGGGTTCAGGTGCTCATCCACAATCACCGAACCCTTCTTATCCACCTCCACGCCCAGAAGCTTGCCCAGCGGCGACGCCTGAACCCCCGCCGCCCACAGTGTGCACAGCGAGTCGATTCGCTCCTCGCCCACCATCACATAGCCCGGCTGAATGTCCGTCACATGCGCGCCCGTCTTGATCTTCACGCCGATCTTCGCCAGCTGCCGAATGGCCGCCTCCTGCAGGTCCGGCGGATACGCCCCCAATATCTTCGGCGAGCCCTCCAGAATCAGCACATTCGCCGACGCCGGGGTAATGTGCCGGAAGTCCTTCCGCATGTACAGCCGCGCAATGTCGGAGATGGCCCCAGCCAGCTCCACGCCGGTCGGCCCGCCCCCCACCACCACAAAGTTCAACGACGGATGCTTTCCCGTCTCCAGCATCTGCCGCTCCGCCAGTTCGAACGCCAGCAGCACCCGACGCCGAATCTCCGTCGCATCCTCCACCGTCTTCAAGCCCGGCGCCAGCTTCGCCCATTCGTCCTTGCCGAAATAAGAATGCGTCGAGCCCGTCGCCACAATCAGGTAGTCGTACTCCAGCTCCGAACCCGACTTCAGCTTCACGCGCCGCGCCCCGACGTCAAAGCCCACGGCCTCATCCATCAACACATCGATATTCCGGTGCTCCCGCAGGATCGACCGAATCGGCTGGGCAATATCCGCCGGTGACAGCACCGCGAGCGCCACCTGGTACAGCAACGGCTGGAAAGTATAATGATTCTTCCGATCCACCACCGTCACATCCACGGCCATCTTCGCCAGCCCAAGCGCCGCGTTCAACCCGCCGAAACCCCCGCCCAGCACCACAACACGCTTCCGCACACCGCCCTGATACGCCGATGCTGCCATCGTTTCCATCACTCCTCTACATCGCCTGATACACCCTTCTGATGCACCCACCAACCCGGCGGGCACAGGAATCTCGCCGTCGTCCTTCGCAGGGTCAACGCGGCGTGCCTCTCAGTGCGACTTCGCCAGACTCAGCGCCGTATACCCGTTCGGCCCCGCGGCAAACACCATGCGCGTCGTCCCTCGCACCCCGGCGACCTCCAGCGGGGTGCCCGACACCATCCCATCAGCATCTGACACCAGCGCCGTGGTCGATTCCGCAAGCACCGGCGGAATCGGGCACCGGCCCACCACCGGGCAATCCACCCATCCATCCACAGCCTGGTGCAGGCTCACCGCCGCCCCCGCAATCCAGTCGCCCGCATCGTCCACCACGCGCACCCGCACCGTCGCCAGCGTCGCCGCCACCGCCACGTCCTGCCCCGCGCCCGAGACCACGACC
>CAXUNW010000159.1:0-6067 GCA_964252505.1 uncultured Acidobacteriaceae bacterium | reverse complement strand
GCTTCGCATACCGCTCCGCGGAGTCAAGGTAAGCCAGCACCCCGGCACCGTGGTTGTTCCGTTCCACTGCCACCCAGGCTCCGCTGTACTCTCGCGCCAGCCCGGCCGCCACGCGCGCCAACTCCAGCGTGCCCAGCCGCTCCCGCAGCTCCGCACACTGCAGCCCGCTCGCCACATCCACCACCTGCACCGCGGCGAAGTCCCCCCTCGGCCCGCCACCAGCCGTATCCACCGCCACTAGGTACTCTTTGCCCGCAACCGGCGGCAGCCAGACCTCCAGCGCCCCTCCACGCCGCGTCTCCCGCGGCGCTCCCACTAGCGCCATCCGCCCTTCGATCGCCGCCACCTCAAAGCAGCACTCGCCCGTCGCCCGAAAGCAGCTCTCCGCATCCTCCGCAAACTCCTGCGCCCGCAACCCCCGAAAGCTTGTCTCCAGCCCCCGCCGGAACCCGATCTGCCCCAATGTCAGACCATGCCGCTCCATCAGATCGCGTTCCTCGTCCCGCAACCCATCCACGGGCAAAGCGACGTACGCTGACTCCCACCACCACGGCAGAAAATGCCGAACCGTTCCGGTCTCCGCCGCCCGCAACCACTCGTCGTAGAAGCACCCATAGGCCCCGTTCGGCGTCGACTCCAGCACCATCTCCCCACTTGGAGCCAGCGCGGCCCGCAGCCCCGCCAGCGTCGCCCCCGCATCTCCCGGCCAGCGGCTCACCTCGCTGCAATGCAGGTTCTGGATCGTCAATCCTCGGCCTGCATTCTCATCGCACGCGCTCACTACCCGAAACTCGCTGTCCAACTCTGGAAACACCATCTGCCCCGTATTCATCCGGCTCACGCGCAGCGGCCCCTCCCGCCACTCCATCGGCAGACACTCCCAGAACCGCTGCACCATCCGGAAGATGCCCTCGGCCGCCTCACGCGTCTGCGCTACCTGCACCGTCAGCACACCCGGCGTGGTCACCGTCTTCAAGAAAAACCGACCCGCCGTCCAGCTCGTCACCCCCATCTGCCGAGCCTTCAGCACGATGTTCACCCTTCCCCTGGTCCGCTCGAACTCTCGCTGCGCCCGATTCGCCCGCAGAAATCGCTCCACACCCTCCCGATCCCGAATCCGCAGCATCCTCGCCGCCAGCCGCATCCCGACCGTCTCTTCTCCCGACCGTTCATCCAGCCGCCTGCCCAGCTCCAGCAGCTCCTCCAGATCCCGCTCCGCCCGCAACCGTCGCTTCACCAAACCTCCAAGCAAAGCAGGTGGAGGCAGCCACCAGCTGGTCCCCGCCTCCACCCTCGTTCTGCCCGCCTTACCTCATAGACCTGGGCCTGCCGCCTACATCTCCCAGTGGCATCCGCTCACGGTCTTCGGATTCGGAACATCCCGCAAGGTCACGGACCCATTGGAAGGAACCGTGATCGGACTGACCAACCCATTGATCGCCTGCGAGCCGTTCGCCGGCGCCACGCTCACCGCGTAGGCGTTCTGCTGATTGCTGATCCGATAGAGCGCGCCGCTCTGCCCCGTGCAATCCGGAAGCGTCACCAGTCCGGAGCTCGTCAGCCCAGTCAGGCTTAGATACCCATCCCCTGCTGCCATCGAGTATGGCAGTGACGTCACCGTCGTCGGGCTTGCTTCATTGGCGCCAAAGTAGTAGTTCAACGCATTTGAAGCCGCATTCGCCAGCAGTTGCTGCCCTGCCGTCGTCGGATGTGTATGGTCGGCGCTGAAGTAGCTGTTCGTGTTCGCTCCATCCGCCCCCAGCAGCGGGTTGGCGGCAAAGTCGATGATCCCGTCCGCTCCCAGGCCCTTGGCTGAAGTCAGAATCAGCGCGTCATATGCGTCCTTGTCGGCGTCGACGGAACCACCTTGCGCATCCGCGCCCACACGCGAGATCATGGTCCCCACAAACACCCGGCAACCCGCCTGCTTCAACGTCTGTACCTCGCCCATCAGCGTCCGGAACGTCGTCTGCACCGTAGCCCCGCGAAGCGTCGACAAATCGTTTGTTCCCAGCATCACCACCGTCACCGCCGGGCCCGCGCTCGTCCTGCACAGCGGCGCCACACGGTTCGGCTCCGAAGCCGCGACCGAGATCGCCGTGATCCCCGTAAATCCCCAGTTTGTGATCGTGTAATTCGGCTGGTTGGTCAACGACATCACCGAAGGCCACGCAGCATTCGCCAGGTAGCCGTACGTGATCGAGTCGCCAATCGCATGGAACTGCGGTCCTGTCACGTTCACAGGAGCCGGACTCGTCGGAATCCCACGCAGCGCCGCCTCGCTGTACATCGCCTGCGTCACCGTCGCTACGTCTGCCGCCGCCAGCTCCGTCGAGTAGACTCGCATCCGGTAGGCTGTCCCGAAAATACCGGAGCCTACCCACGGACCGACGTTGCTTGAGCCAAAGAACAGATTGCCTGACGTCTGCAGCCCACCCGAGGCGACCTGCACCGCATAGCTGCCCGCCTCGACTCCATCGATATAGATGTGATCCACATCGGTGTTTCCGCTGCCCAGCGTGTACGCCAGCACATGAAAGCCCGACACCAGGTTAGGCACCGCCGTTCTCTGCGCCGATCCGCCGTAGATCGACGGCGCATAGGCGTACTTGCCCACGTACCCGTTCGTGCCGGTCGCGTAGTCGGTCAAAAGGTTCACACCATTCTGACCCAGGGAACTGGTCACAAGCGCAGGGTAGTTGTCGCTTGGCCCTGTATTGGCGATCGGGTTCAGGTACGTCTCGATCACAAACGTCTTCGCCACATTCAGCGCAGCCGGCAGACTTACCCCCTGGCCCGGTTGAAACGCCAGACCTTGCCCCGTCCATGTCGGAGCTTGCGAACCCGACGCCAAAGCCCCGTGGTTGCCGTTCCCGCTCATGTCCGTCAGCGCCGTCCCGCTCTGCTGGTAGAAGTTGTAGTCCGCCAGCAGGCCCGTGTTCAGAGCCGCGGGAACCGTGAGTACACCACCAGCGGCCAGACCCATCCCGGCCTGCCCTCCTCCGTTCGCCACGTTCAGAGTCGTCACATTCAGCGTTCCAATGTTTGCTGTGCCCGCATTGAAAGCCTGCGGCGTAAAGCTGTATCCCGTCCCACGCATCGACATGGACACCGCGCTCAGATCCGGGCGATAAGCCACCGTATCCGATCCCACGGCGCTGTCAAGCTCAAACAGGTTGTACCCGGAGTTCCAGCGATTGCAACCCTTGGAGTTACACACCGCATGGATCAGGGATTGCTCCCCCGCCTGCACCTCAAACGTCCTGTTCCAGACTCCCACTGAAGAGATCGCAATATCCGGATAGCCGTGCGTGCCCCCGTTGCCGAAGTAGTTCGAGGCCGGTGTCGCGTTCGCCACCTGGAAACCTCGCAGTCCCGGACCATTGTTCCCGAGGTATGTGATACCCCCGCTTTGAAAAACGTTTGGCCGCGGCGACGTCTGACGAATAAGCGTCGTATCCGGAGCGATCGCTACCTGAAAGTAGTGCGGCTCCTCCACCGGGTCGTTTGACGCCCACGCGACCGTGTTCGGCGCCAGCGTAATCTGCCCATCCACTGTCTTGGTCGTTGTGTTGAACACGCTTGTTACCTCTGCCATCGGGTACAGCGCGTAGCCGCCCGTCAGGTAGGACACCGTACCTCCCGACGTCGTGCTGTTAGGCCCGCTCTCGGCATAGGTCAGTGTTGTGGAGCTTGTTGTCGTCATCTGAAAGCTGCCGTTGAAGCTTGTATCCGCGGCTCCTGCCACCGTCAGCGTCAGCCCGTTCGTATCCACGGGTAGGTTGCCCGCCAGGGTCAGCGTCACAAAGTTGTTGTTGCGCACCGCCGAGACGATCGGCTGGTTCAAGCTCATGAACGCTGAAGTCTGGCTCGACACACCCAGGATCGATGTCAGCAGACCCGAATAATACAAGCTGTTTGGCGAGGTCGAGCCAATCACCGGAAACACCTGCCGGATCCCGTTGACCGTGTCAACCGTCTGCTCCACGCCATAGCCGCAAAGCCCTCCGATTGCGATCGTCGCCAGCGCCGCATGCGGCTTCGCCAGCGTCATCTGCAGGTGCGTTCCATCTACCACCGTGTAGGCCGCCATCTCGGGGTTCTGCGGCGTCGCGCCGTTGATCCGATCCGTCACGCAAGCGACTCCGCTCCCGCTTGGCGCTGCCGCGGTGTTGGTCGAGTACCCTGCCGGAACCCCGGAGGTCGCAATGGGCACCGTCACCGTGCCCGGCGCAAGATTGGTCGCCTGCGACAACTCCGCCACATTCGTCGCAAAAAACGTGCTCACCGGAAAGTTCGTTCCGGAGAAGTTCGCCGAGGCATGGATTCCCCCGGCCGTTCCCCCGGTCAGCTGCCCCTGCGTGATCACCTTCGTAGAACTCTTATCAATCAGATAACGGCCCTCACCCTGCGTCCCCCCGCTCGTCTGCGAACCCACCGTCACCGTCTGCGAGCCGGGTGTGCATCCTGTCGAGCAAACCCCTTGAAACACCCGAGGATCTTCAGAAACCTGGATGTCGTAAGGATGCGTTCCCTCATCGGCCGAATCCCGAAAGCCGCCCATTGAATACAGAAACTGCGAGCCGATCAAACAGTCTCCCACTGCAAAACAATCCGTCTCCATCGGGTTCAAAACATGCTGGCCCGGCGTGTTGTAAATGCCATGCAGCGCCAGGGCGCTATAGGTCGTCTTGAAGTATGGTGTGCTTTCCAGATTCTCCGGAAAAAGGTTTGACCCGCCCGCCAAACCTTCCTGGTTGATCTGCAACCCGATCGAAGACACGATCTGCCCTCCGGTCGTCTGGTAAATGTGCTGTGTGCTCTCCGTCGACTGCACGTCGATCTGCTGTCCAGTCTGCGCCTCCGGGCTGTCCGCATTGTGCGGGTTGAAATACGTGTCGTGCTGCGCGCCAAACCGCTGGTCAATCACATGCGTCTGGTTCCCCCACGTCGCCGGCGCAACATGTTCGCTGCCGTTAATCGTAGAAGGCACCAGCACGGTACAGCCAAGTCCCGCCGCCGAAGCTCCCGCACAGTCCGAGGCCGCTGCCGCCTGCGCAATTCCGTTATTCACTCCGGGGGTCGCGTACAGGTTTGAGGCCTCAACCCCGTTCAGCCGGTTCACCTCAAGGTCCGTCGCCGCCGGCTGCGTCACCGTCTGCGTCCCCGGTGGCAGCAGCTTCACCGCACCGGTGCTTCCCCCGCCTCCTGCGCTGCCCACCATCACATCCACGTAGTGCTTGTCCGCCGCCTGGTTCGCCGAAACGGGATCAGCCGCAAGATTCAGCGCCCCCGTCATCGTGTCCCCCGCCTTCAACACATACGGAGACGTGTCCTGCGGACTGCCCGAAAGCGCCGCCGCAATCGCCGTATCGACATAGCTCTTGGTCAACTTCTTCAGTGCTATCTACGTCGGCAGCACCGTGCTCCGCACCGAAGCCAGAGTCACCGGCGCCGCGCTCACCGGGATCACCCAGTACTCCCGCTGCACCGTCCCATCGTTCAGGTGATACACCACCGTGTAGTAGCTCCCCACCGGGTTCGCCCCAGCGTTCGGAACCAGCGCCACGTTCAACGCCCCGCCTGCCCCAATCGGAACCGACAGGTTGCCCCCCGGCACCGCACTTCCGACCATTGTCGTAAACGCCTGCCAGCTCACGATCACCGTGCCCCCGGCCGCCGTCCCATCCGCGTGGTACACCGTATCCGCCACCGTCGTCGTCGTCACCTGCGCATAGGCCATCCCCGCAAATCCAGGACCCCGTGCGCCCAGCAACAACGCCAACGCCAGCAGAGCCTTCACCAGCGCACTTCGTACCATCGTCCAACCCATTGATTCCTCCTGAAATCTCCTCGACCGCATCCGCAAAACTCCTATCGGGCCGCCGGAAAGTAGCTCCTGAAGCAAACGCACGTCTCCCCGTCGTTCCCGTCCACCACCGGCAGACCCCGGAACGCCCCCGGCCGCCGCCCGCGCGGCCGGCCCCCCCCCCGGCCCGCCGCCCCCGCCGCCGCCTTGGTGTGGCCGATCTGCGACTTGACAGAGCCGAGCGCGCACCAGGTTCCC
>CAXUNW010000158.1:0-6101 GCA_964252505.1 uncultured Acidobacteriaceae bacterium | reverse complement strand
GCCCCCACACGCTCGTCACAGCATCCAGCACTTCCAGCCCGAACCGTGCCCGGTTCTCGATCGGCCCGCCATACTCGTCCTTCCTCTGGTTTGGACCATCCTGCAAAAACTGGTCGAGCAGATACCCGTTAGCTCCATGGATCTCCACCCCATCAAACCCGGCCTCCTGGGCATTCTGTGCACCGCGCCGAAACTCTTCCACCACCTCCGTGATCTCTGGAATCGTGAGCGCATGGGGTACGGGATACGGCGTCTCGGGCCGCAGCACGCTCACGTGCCCCCGCGCTGCCACTGCTGTCGAGGAAACTGGTGCTCGGCCACCGAGGAACACAGGCGCAGAAATGCGTCCCACATGCCAGATCTGCGCGAAGATCGTGCCGCCCGCTTCGTGGACGGCCTGAGTCACCGGTCGCCACCCCGCCACCTGCTCCTTGCTCCAAATCCCTGGAACCTGCGGGTATCCCACGCCCATCGGGCTCACCGGCGTCCCTTCCGTCAGGATCAGCCCCGCGCTTGCCCGCTGCCGGTAGTACTCGATCATCACCGCCGTGGGCAGGTTGTCTACTGTTCCCCGCAGCCGCGTCAACGGAGCCATCCACACCCGGTTCGCCAGCTTCAACTCACCTACCGTAATCGGATCCAGCAATCCAGCCACAACCACTCTCCCTGGTCGGCGACCTGCACTCATCGTCGACAGCAGCTATTCGATGTTTCTGCCGAGAGCAACGATGCGCCCTTCGACGGCGCTCAAGAAATCCCATACTCTGGTTCGCATGAAGACACTCGTCGCCATTGGCCCGGCCGCGCTGCTCCTCCTCGCCGCCTCTCTCGCCCGCCATCCTGGTCTCCATGCTCAGTCCCCTGGGAAGGTCCCTGCGGAGCCTGCAGTCCCTCACTGGCAAATTGGCCCTTTTACCCGACCGGCCGTCGGCAACCCCGTCATTGCTCCGCGCCCCGACTCCCTCTTCACCGATCCCATCCTGCACACCGCCGCCCATTGGGAAGCCCTGCACACCTTCAATCCCGCGGCTATTGTCCGCAATGGCAAGATCGTCGTCCTCTACCGCGCGGAGGATGACTCCGGCTCCATGCAGATCGGCGGCCACACCTCTCGGCTGGGCCTCGCGGAAAGTGACGACGGCCTTACCTTCCGCCGTCTCCCTCAACCCGTCTTCTTCCCGGCGCCGGACGATCAGCAATCCCGGGAATCTCCCGGCGGTGTCGAAGATCCACGGCTGGTCGAGGCTCCCGACGGCACTTACATCCTCACCTACACGCAGTGGAATCGTGTCACCTACTCGGTCGGCATCGCTACCTCCAAGGATCTCCTCCACTGGACCAAGCACGGCCCTGCCTTTGCCGCCGCAGCTGGCGGCAAGTACGCCGCTTTACGCTACAAATCTGCCGGAATCCTCACCCAGCCCGTACACGACCGCCTCCTGGCCGCGAAGGTCTCCGGCAAGTACTGGATGTATTGGGGCGAAGGCACGATACGGCTCGCCACCTCACAGGACCTCATCCACTGGACTCCCGTCGAGGACACCCGGGGGGTCCCTGTCGAGCTGCTTGGGCCCCGTGCCGGTCACTTCGACAGCACCTTCCCGGAGACCGGTCCGCCGCCTGTCCTCACGCCGGCTGGAATCGTCGTCCTCTACAACGGCAAGAACGCGACCACCGGGGGGGATCCCGCGCTTGGAGCCGACGCCTACGCCACCGGCGAGGCTCTCTTCGACGCAAACAATCCTGCCCGCTTGCTCTCCCGCCCGGAACGCCCCATCCTGCAACCCGAGCTTCCCTACGAAAAAACCGGCCAGTACGCCGCCGGAACTACCTTCGCCGAAGGCCTTGTTCTATTCCACGGAAAGTGGCTTCTGTTCTACGGCTGCGCTGATTCCTTGGTAGCCGTAGCCCTTGCACCTCGGTAACCTTCGAAGGCTCCCGCTCCTCAACGACGGCCTTGTAGTGCTATCCTGCGGAGGCGAAGGAAAACCGAATGCCCATCTCCCTCCTCCTTGAAGCTGCAACCTTCCTCGCCGTTCTGTTTCTCATCCTGCGTAGGCCGCGGGCCACCCCCTCGGATCCCCGCTCAGCTCAGATCGCCGACATGCTGATACGCCACGAGGCGCGCCTCGATGGGCTCGCGCAAACCCTGCGCACCGGCCTCGACTCCCTGGACAGCGGCCTCCGCGCCGATCTGGCCACGCATCGAAATGAAACCGCCATCCAAGCTCGGGCAGCCCGCGAGGCGCACGATGTCGCCGCCATGCATCTGCGCGAAGAGACTGCTCGCGCGATCGATCATCTTGCCGCAACCCTCTCCTCCGGCCTGAATACCTTCCGCACCGATAATCGCGACGCCGGCGGTATCCTCCAGAAGGCGATCGCGCAGGACTTACAGCACATTGGCCAGCGCCTCACCAGCTTCATCTCCGAGTCCGCCCGGGCCCAGATCGACGCACGCGACGCCCTCCACACGCGCCTTGCCAACCTTCATGCAACAAACACTGAGCATCAGGAGCGTCTGCGCGCGACGGTTGGCGACAGCCTCACCCGCCTTGGCGCGGATAACGCCGCGAAGCTGGAAGAAATGCGGCAGACCGTCGACGAGAAACTCCACGCAACCCTTCACACCCGGCTTACTGAGTCTTTCGGCCTTGTCACGGACCAGCTCAATAAGGTCCATAGCGGTCTTGGCGAGATGTCGAAGCTGTCGGAAGGCGTCGACGGCCTCTCCCGCATCTTTACCAACGTCAAATCACGCGGAGGCTTCGCCGAGATCCAGCTTGGCATGCTCCTGAAGCAGATGCTCGCTCCCGGTCAATACATCGAGAATGCCAGCGTTAAACCCGGAACCGCCGAGCGCGTCGAGTATGCCATCCGTTTCCCGTCCCATGCCGGGGAGCGTCTTATGCCCATTGACGCCAAGTTTCCCCGCGAAGCCTGGGAGCGGCTCGAATCCGCCTACGAGGCCAACGCACCTGAAGCCATTCAGCGCGAAGGCCGGGGGTTCGAGACTGCCATCCGAGCCGAGGCAAGCCGCATCTGCTCGAAGTACATCAATGCTCCGGTTACCACTCCCTATGCCATCATGTTTCTTCCGACCGAGGGCTTATACGCCGAGGTCATCCGCCGCGAGGCCCTGCAGTCCGAGATTCAGTCCAGATGCCACGTCACGATCGCCGGCCCAACCACCCTGGCAGCCATCCTGACCAGCTTCCAGATGGGTTTTCACCTCCTTGCTCTTCAAGAGAAGGGTGATGAAGTCTGGAAGGTTCTGGAAACGGCCAAGACCGAATTTTCGAAGTTCGGCAGACTGATGGACAAGGTGGAGGGGGATGTCGGCAAGATCCAGAGAACGTTGGGTGAGGTCGGTGTCCGAACCCGCGCCATCAATCGGGCCCTGCGTGACGTCAGCAGTCCATCGACCGAGAACGGCGTCATCGCCTTCGAAGACTTCACGGGCATAGCGCCCAGCCTGGCCGCGACCGCCGAAGGTGACTAGGTTACACCCGCCCACGCACCGCGCGGTCAACATAGAGCAGAGACGGTGATGCCCGGGCGTGTGAAACTCCCGGGCATCACCGCAATGATTGGCTCGTCTTACTGGCCGGCTTCGACCCGTGGCGTAATCAAACCAATATTATCCACTCCCGCTTGGTGACCGTAATCGATGACTTCTGCGATCTTGTCGAAGTCCAGATCCTTGTCACCCTTCACGAACATGACCTTCTCTTGACGGGCCGCAAAAATCGACTCGAGCTGTGACTCGATCGCAGTCTTGTTCACAGCCGTCTCATTGATCTTGTATGAAGGTGCGCCGGCTCCGTTGGACTGAACCTGCACCACGATCGTGCGATCATTCTCCGGCGGCGGAGTCTTGGTCTTCGGCGGCTGGGGAACCAGCGCATCCAGTCCCTTGGGCGTCACCGGAACGATCACCATGAAGATGATCAGCAATACAAGCAATACATCGATCAGCGGCGTTACGTTGATCTCAGAAACCGCGCCGCCAGTACCTCCGCCACCCATTCCCATAGCATCCTCCGTCCATCCGGAACGTTCCTCGGAACGCCCGTCTCACAAGTACCAAAAGTACGACTATTTCTTCGGCGCGGGCGAGTCGCCCGGATCACGCTTCTCGGTCAGCAATCCTAGTTCGCTCACACCAGCGGATCGAACGCCATCCACAGCGTCCATCACCTTGCCGTAGTTCGCCCGGATGTCTGCCCGCAGATAGACTTCCTTGCTTGTCTTCTTCTCAAGCTTGGCCGCTACCTTCGACCCGATGTCGTCCAGGGTCACTTGGTCCGCGCCAAGGAACGTCTTTCCCTCACGCGTCACGGCAACGACAACTGCATCTTCCTTGTTCGCATCTTCCATCACCTTCGCCGAGTCAGCTTTCGGAAGGTCGACGTTCACCTTGTTGTTCAACATGGGGGTGATAACCATGAAGATGATCAGTAGAACGAGCATGACGTCGACCATAGGCGTCACGTTAATATTTGAATTGACTTTCTTTCCTTCGTCGCGTTTGTTGATTCCCATAGTTAGCTCCGCCTCGCCACCGTTACATCAAGACCATCGAATCCAGCTCACATAGTTCGTTGATCTGTTTACCTTCTGCCGGGAATGTTGCGAGGGCCGGGTATCGTGGAATCCGCCCCGGCCCCAAACCCTACCGGTGGCTCTGCTTGATAAAGTAGTCGATCAATTCGCTCGAGCTGTTGTCCATTTCGACGTCGAACGCCTCAACCTTGCCTGTGAAGTAGTTGAAGGTCATCACAGCGGGGATCGCAACCAGAAGCCCGAACGCTGTCGTCACCAGAGCCTCCGAGATACCGCCGGCAACTGCGCCGATACCGGAAGACTTCTGCGTCGCAATAGCCTGGAAGGCATTCAGAATACCGGTAACCGTCCCAAACAGACCGATAAAGGGTGCGGTGGAACCGATCGTCGCAAGACCACCAAGACCACGCTTCAACTTGGCGTGAACGATCGCCTCGGAGCGCTCCAGGGCCCGCTTGGAGCTCTCAACCTGCGCATCCGTGATGGCTCCGCCCGAGCCGAAGCTGCGAAACTCTTGCAGGCCAGCCGTCACAACCTCGGCCAGGTGCGACTTCTTGCTGCGATCCGCAACTTTAATCGCCTCATCAAGGCGTCCATCTTTCAAAGCTCCGGCAACCTTGGGCGCAAACTCGCGAGACTGTTTACGCGCGGCGGAAAAGTACAGTGCCCGGTCGATAATGACAGCCAACGACCAGATCGACATGATGAACAACAGGATCACGACGACGCGGGCCAGGTTGCCCATGTTGCTCCAGAGCTGAAGCGGACTGAAGCCGACCGCGGGAGCCTCCTGAAAGTACATCGCAAGCGCTGCAGGGTGGGCGAGTTGGGTGAGATGAGCGAGTATCACTGGTATTTTTCCTCCGGACTAAGGTAGTCGGCCATTTCTAAAGTTGCGCGAGGTGGAAGGGTTATCCGCATCCTCAGGATGTCGTGCGGGCAGCGGTCGAGACGCTCCCCGTACGAAAGAAATGCACTCGAATTTTCTAGCCGCCGCCAAAGGTGAAGTTCACCGTGATCGTCGTGTCGACCTCGGTCGGCTCACCGTTCAGCAGGTAGGGCTTATACTTCCACCGCTTTACCGCATCCATCGCTGCGCCCTGTAGCATCTGTGGTCCGCTGACAGGCGTCAGATTTTCAATCGTGCCCTGCTTCGAGATGACTGCGCGAAGTACCACCGCACCGGATACGTGCGCCGCCTTCGCAATCGGCGGATACACGGGATCGGGCCGAGAGAGCAGTTGTCCTGCCATCGTTCCGCTCGAGACGCGCTGCGGACCCGTCGGCTTCGGTGGAGGAGCAGCCTTCACAACCACCGGTGGGCCTGTCCCAATACCACCCATAACGCCACCGAGTGCACCGCCCGTCGCACCGCCCATACTACCCATGCCAGCGACACCCGCCACCTGTGGCGGAGGCGCTGCCTCCTCCTTCAACATCTTGATGTCTTTCGGAATCTTTGTCGGCGCGTGCAGGCCCTGATCAATCTCCGAAACCATCTTGATGGGTTTAACCACTTGCGCCGGGGGTGGGGG
>CAXUNW010000157.1:0-6123 GCA_964252505.1 uncultured Acidobacteriaceae bacterium | reverse complement strand
ATCCTCACCCACGACGATCTCGACATTCGCGACGCGCAGCGTTTCCTTGTCCTCAACGCCATCGGCTCGGCCACGCTCGAAGACGGCAAATACCTCTACAACCCGGCCACCCAGCGGCTGGAGGTCCAGTGGACCCAGGGCATCGGCAGCGAAAAGGCAGCTGCCCCGCAGGGCCGCCTGATGGCCACGGTCATCAACGGCATCCTCACCCGCAAGCTGCCCTGGGGCCTGGTCCTGCTTGGCGTCGCGCTTGTCATCGTGGTGGAACTGCTCGGGGTTCGCTCGCTCACCTTCGCGGTCGGCGCCTACCTCTCAATCGCCACCACTCTTGCCATCTTCGTCGGGGGCTTGATGCGCTGGATGGTCGACCGCGCCACCACCCAGCACCGTGCGCGCCAGCATGCCGCCACCGTCGCCGCGTTCCAGGAGCAGTACCGCACCCGCCTTCACCGGTGGCTGGACGAGAAGAAGCGTGAGCCCGGCGTCCGCGCCGAGGTCCGCTTCAGCGTTCGCAGCGCCTCGGAGCCCGTGCAGACGCCCTACGTCCTCACGCCCGAGCTCTTTGCCCAGCATCCCGAGCTTCTCCCTTTCGAGGGCTTCGACGCGACCAACCCCGACCACCGCGACCCTGCCACCGGGCTACCCGTCCCCACCGCCGTCACGCCCGCACTCGATCTCGAGTCTGAGATCTCCCCCGGCAGCCTTTACGCCTCCGGCCTCATCGCTGCCGGCGGCATCGTCGGCCTGCTGGGCGTTGTCATCAAGCTGTACGAGGCGGCCACCGACCGCACTATCCCGCGTTTCGCGGAGACCAATCCTCTGCACCGCGACTGGGTCAGCATCCTCATGTTCGCGCTTCTCGCCTTCAGTCTGTTTTATTTCGCGCGCAAGCCACTCGACGAGTCAAACCTTTAGATAGGGGTCTAATTGTCGTCCCCCGCATCCCCTTCCTCGACGATGCTTGCGGAACCAACAATGGCATAGCTGGCGGCCTCGCCCCCCGTCGGCTGCAGCGTCACCCGCATCGGCTGCCGCTGCCACACTGCCGGCTGGCAGACCGGAATGAAGTGGTTTGCCTGCGGCCATGCGCCAATCGGCTTCTGCACGATCGCCCGGCGCGCTCCAAGCTGCGCCACTACGGCAAACAGCCCACCCTTCGCGGTGCTCGCCGTCCCGCAGTATGCCGCGTAGTCCCGGAACCAGACCACATCCGACACCACGGGGTCGAAGTCCGGCAGATGCAGCGCCGTCAGATGCCCGGTAACGCGGTCGACCAGCAGCCAGGGCCCGGGCTGCCACGTCCACCGGTCCGCCGCATCGGTCGGCAGCCGGTCGTTGATGTGCAGGGCTCGCCGGATTGTGAAGCTGCGATCGGTCACGTCGTGTGGCTCGCCCAGTGTCCACTCCCGCTGGCGCGTATCAATAAACAGCGCCCGCACCCGCAGCATCGTTGATTCGTCGCTTTTGCTCGCCGCGTCCGTCTCGGCCGGCGTATACGGGACCTTCCGCACCGGCCCCAGGGTCACCACATGGATCTTCGGCGGCTTCGCAGGTTTCTCCACCTTCTCCTGCGCGGGCGAGGAGGCCGAGACCGCAAGAACGACAAGCAGAGGCACAAGAGCCGGGGAGAGGGTCTGCATGGGGCAGCGTACCCGCAGGCCTCGGGTGGATGCAACATGCAACCGCAAATCGCAGGAATCATGCTGGTTAATGACCGCGTTTTGCACCATCCGCAGGGTCGCCCCGCAAGGGCCAAAGGAGTATCGTGTTGCTAGAGCCAACCAGAGCCGTGACCCGCTCACCGCAGTCCGGACACCAAGCCATCACGAGATTGATCCCCACAGCACCAGAGCACGAAATCCAAGAGCAAGAAAGGTCCTGAAAACTCATGTGGAAGCCAAACCAGCCCGGAAGCCCCAACCCCCAGACACCTGAGCCCACGCGTCCTACGCAGCCCAGCCCAAGCTTTGAGGCGACGCCCGCCCGACCGGTCGCACCCAGCGCCTCCCCCGTTGCGGCAGCGCCTGCCGGAGATCAGGCCACCATAGGCAAGTCGCTCATTCTTAAGGGCGAGCTCTCAGGCTCTGAATCCCTCTACATCGACGGCAAGGTCGAAGGCGCCATCAACCTGCCCGGAAACCGGGTCACCGTCGGTCGCAACGGACAGGTGGCCGCCAACATCATGGCCCGTGAGGTCGTTGTGCTTGGCAAGGTGCGCGGCAACATTCAGGCGAGCGACCGGGTCGACATCCGCAGCGAAGGCTCGCTGACCGGCGACGTCACCGCTGCCCGCATCTCCATCGAGGATGGCGCCTTCTTCAAGGGCGGCATCGACATCCGCAAGCCCGGCGCCGCAGAGACGACCTCCCGCGCCGCCCAGCCGGAACCCGTCGCCGTCGAAGCCTAAATCGCAACGGACCCCCGCGCATAAGCCCCGGCCACCGTGCCGGGTTTTGCGTGTGCGCTGAAGCCCATTCAGGCGATCCGTAAAGGCATCCGCCACCATCGCAACCGGTTTGAGGGTCGGATGGCGCCCCTGCACGTTCCCTGCTTTTTTGCGCTCTGCTTGATCGCTCGGCTTCGAAAGGGGCGTATCGACGGGATTTCGTCAGCCGCGTGGTAAATTTCTCCCGTATGCGGACGTTGCTGTTCATTCACGGGGTAGGGGTGCGTGGCGACGCGTGGTTTACCAGCCTGAACCTGGTTGCGAGTAAGGCCGCGCACTTTCTGCCGGGGTTCCAGGTCGAAGGCTGTGCCTGGGGGGACGCGTTTGGGGCGCGGCTTCATCGGGGCGGCGCTGCTATTCCGGGATATGCGAGCAGTGGGCAGCCCGCGAAACCCCTCGACGACGCCAGCCGGGCCCGCTGGTGGCTGCTCGCGGCCGATCCGCTGCTCGAGCTTCGCATTACGCCGAAGGAGACCTACCTGGGGGAGATCCCTGGACGCAGTATCTTCCGCCGCATCGCGGCACTGGCGGCGAACGAGGCCGTGTTGAGCACGCTGCGGCCGTGGTTCCTCGCAGAGCCCTGGCCGGGCTTTGTGGCCGCTATCGCCGAGAGCGCGGAGTGGCGATCGGTGGTCGAAGCGCTGACCGCGTCCGCGCCCGCCAACTGCGAAAAGCTGGCGCGTGCGCTGACGGCGGCCTACCAGGTGCACCTCCGCGAGGGCTCGTTTCCTGGCCTTACCGGAGAACAACGCGATCTGCTCAAGCAGACCATGATCGATCCTCTTGGAGGGCCGCCTCTTGGGGCGGTGGGAGACTGGCTCCTGCAACGTTTGACCGGCGCAGGCGAACGCCGGCGAGGCAGCCTGACCGATGGCACCACCCCCGCCGTCGGCGACATCATCCGCTACCAATCTCGCGGGCGCGAGGTCAGAAACTTCATCGCGCACCGCGTCGATGCGACCGGCGCGTCGGTTTTGCTGACGCACAGCCTGGGCGGCATCGCGGCGGTGGATTGGCTCGCCTCACCGGAGTACGTGGCTCACTGCGAGACAGGCGGCCGGAAGATCGATACCCTCATCACGGTTGGGTCGCAGGCCCCGTATTTTTATGAAATGGATGCTCTCGTCTCCCGCAGGTATGGCGAAGGCCTGCCCGAGACGTTCCCACGCAGATGGCTGAACTTCTATGATCCCGCTGACTTCCTCAGTTACCTGGCGGAACCGGTCTTCCCACGGCATGCGCGCGATGTTGCGGTGGACAACCGGCAGCCGTTTCCGGAGTCGCACAGCGCCTACTGGAACAATGCCACGGTCTGGACAGCGATCGCCACGGCTCTCGGGGAGGCCTGAGTGTCCTCCATCGCCTGGATCGTCGCCATCGAGAACTATGCCGGTTCGGAGTTGGACATACCGCGGCGCGTTGGCGCCTGGGCGCTGGAATTTGCTGAGTTGATGCTCAGCCGCGGCGTGGAACGGGTTGTCCTGAGCGATTCGCTCCACAACGCTCCAGCCTATACGGAGAGGCTGAGGGAGCTGGAGGCGCGTGGGGTTGCCCGTACGACCGCCGACCGGGCCGGTCTGGAGAATGCGCTTGATCGCCTTGCCCAGGATGCAGCGGATTTCGCAGCCGATACGCTGTTCCTCTACTGGGTTGGGCACGGCATCATGGCACCCTCGCGTCAGCTGCTCTGCGCGGACTCGAGGAGTCTCTCCGCTTTGCGTTCGATCGCCGCGGATTCACTGCTCACGCGGCTGCGCGCACCCGAGTTTCCCCGGTTGCAGATCGGTTTTTTCGAGTGCTGCGCGCAATGGGTCGCTGCGGCCCCGGCACGGCTCGACCTTGGGGGCGACGGCAGCACCATTACCCGGCAGTTTTTCTACCATGCTGCGTCGGCCGGCGAGTTCGCGTCGGGCTCGTCCGAAGTCGGGTTCTCCAGCACTGTTCTGGCGCAGCTCCGCGCGTCGGCTGCCTTTCCGCCGCAACCGGACATTTTGTTCGACAGACTCAAGGCCGCCCTGGGCATGCTGCCGCTGGAGACCAGGCCTTTCCTCCAGCGGACGTACGAGTCGGGAGATGTCTGGTCCAACGGCGATCCCGCCCGGCGAGACGATACCTTCGACGCGGCGAGGGTGGCCGGGCTCGAGTACTCCGAATTCGATTCTCTTTGGAGGTGCGTACGCCGCGAAGCGCTGCAACCACTCGAGCTTGCCCGTGCCTACGGGCGGTGCGAGCTTCCGCATCTGTTTGAAAGGCTCCGCATCGCATCTCCCGGCAATCTCACGCCGGACCTGCTGGAGAGAGGAGCACGCGATCTTGAGCTCGAACAAGCCTTCGAACCGCTGTGCCGACATCTCCGCCTCTACGTCGCGGACTGGCTCGCCATCTATAACCGCGTGGTCGAGGAGGATGGTCTCGGCAAGACGGAACGGGTGGACGGCCTGCCGGGCATGCTGCTGCGTGTGCTTGACCAGGCTCGCGACGAGTTTGCACTCCGTTCCTTCCTGAAGATGCTGGAACTCGCGGCGCGCCGCGCGGAAGATCGCAGCTCCCAGGGAGTTGTCGCTCTGCGGGAGGCCTGCGCGCGGCATCCTCGGCTGCGGCACCATTACGCCGGGCTGATGGAGTCGCTCCGCGTCGCAAAAGACGATCTCTTTCTTCTGCTTGCGATTGAGTGGGACGCGGCCACCAGGGCTGCTTCGCTGAGTGACGCCTGGATCTTTCCCGACTGCAAGGGCGGCTTCGACCGCCGCGATCCGGCTCCCTCGGGAAAGCTGGCGGAGCAGGTCAACGCCGTGGTGGAGCGAACCATCGCGGAGTTTCCCGAACGGCCGCTCCGCATCGAGCTGCTTGCCCCCAACGATCTTCTCTGCGCACCGCGCGCGTTGCTGGAGTTGGTGGACGCTGAACTGGACACCTGTACCTGGCTTGAGGCGTACCATCCCATCACCCTGCGCTGGAGCAACCGGATGAAAGGGGTTGACGAGAAGTACAGGCCCGGCACCTGGAAGGCCGCCGGGCGAGCCGCGCGCACTGCCGCCGAAGCAGCCGAATCGCTCTCCTGCACCTGGCACCCGGACCCACCGGATCCCGCCCGTAGTCTGATCGGCCTCACCTTTCCCGGGCCCTGTCCTTCCGACCCGCAGCGCAACCGACGACGATTTTTTGACGAGCTGCTCCAGGGGAACCCTTATATGTGCTGGCCGCGCAATGCCCTCGACGATCTCGAACGCTTCAAACGATCTGCCGCGGAGCTTCTTCGCCGGTCGAGACTGAAAACGCTTCCGGCGGACCTTCGCGCCTGCCGCTCCGACTCCGCGCTGTCGGACCTGTTGTTGCTCATCGACGAGCCGCACCGCAATCCGTACGACCACCAGAACCACCTGGTGGAGACGCCACAACGAGGTACGTCATGAACGATTGGAAGATCTTTAACGGCGTCGGCAACGCTGTTTCTCCCGGAACTCCCGTCACGCCCAGATCGTTCCCGCCTCCGCCGCCCTGGCGTGTGCCGGGCGAGGCCCGCGAACGTGTTCTCGCCGCCACCTTCCGGCCTATCCCTGAGCTGATCGACGCCGTGAACGCCGCGATCTACCTGCATCGGCCGCTCCTGCTGACGGGCCGTCGGCAATAGTCCAACGGTCCTGATGTTGGCACGTAATAGCTGGTTCAGGGACTTC
>CAXUNW010000156.1:0-6129 GCA_964252505.1 uncultured Acidobacteriaceae bacterium | reverse complement strand
CACCCGCCCTCGTCGATCGCATGACCAAGACCTATCTCGCCAGCGACGGGGACATTCGCGCCATCCTCCGCACCCTCGAGCAATCCCCCGAGTTCAACGCCCGCCTCTACTTCCGCAACAAGGTTAAGACTCCCGTCGAGTACCTCGCCTCCGCCTTCCGCACCACGGCCACCGATCCCGCCAACCCGGGCGCCCTCGTCAATACGGCCAAACAGATGGGGATGCCGCTCTTCTACGCGCTGCCCCCCACCGGCTACTACATCACCGCCGAGCAATGGATGAACTCCTCCGCGCTCGTCGATCGCCTCAACTTCGCGTACGCCCTGACCAATAACAAGTTCGCCAACCAGAAGTTCGACGCACCCCGCGTCCTCGCGCTGGGCCTCCTCTCCCAGCCTCCCACAGTGCAGGCCGCCGCCTACAACCCCGCGGACAGTGAAGGCACTGCCATTGCCCTCCGCGTTCTTGAAGGCACCCTCATCGGCGGCCCCGTCTCCGCGCAGACCAACGTCCTGATCCACAAACAGGTCGATCCCCAACCCAACATGAGCCCCGCCGATAGGCTCAACCTGCTCACCGCCCTGGTCATGGGCTCGCCCGAGTTCCAGGTACGCTGATCCCGCGTCCGTCCTTGGCGTCCCGACCCCTGGTGTCGTCCATAATAAAGACCATGGCAGCCGACCAAACCGCCTGGGACGAGCTGTTGACGCAGTGGCTCCAATCCGCCTCTGCGGGCGTAGGCTTTGATGTGTGCGGCGTTGCCCCGGCCGAATCGACCACCCTTCCAGACCAGTTCGAGGCGTGGATCGAGGCGGGCCACGCAGGTGAGATGGAGTGGCTTAAGCGCCGCAACGAGGCCGGCGCCCTGCTAAGGAGCGGAGTCGCCGTCGCCTTGCCCTGGGCCCGCTCGGTCATCGTCTGCGCTCTCAACTACAACGTGGATGCCCCCCGTTCGATCGATCCAGCCGCGCCGGACGAGGGTTGGATCGGCCGCTACGCCTGGTCCGGCCGGCCCGGTCCGGACGGCATCGTTCCCACGGACTACCACGACGACCTCCTCGCCCGCCTGCGTACCGTCGAATCTGCGCTGCAGGCACGGGCTCCCTGCCAGTCTCACTGCTACGTCGACACCGGGCCCGTGGTGGAGCGCGACGCCGCAGCCCGAGCCGGCGTGGGCTGGATCGGCAAAAACACCTGCGTCCTGCGCTCGGGCCTTGGGTCCTGGCTGCTCCTCGGCGTCATCGTCACCTCGCTCCCGGTCCCGCCGGCCGCCGTCACGCTTCCGCATCCGGACCGTTGCGGCACCTGCACCCGCTGCCTGGACGCCTGCCCTACCGGCGCCCTCCTCGCCCCGCGCCAGATGGACGCCTCGCTCTGCATCGCCTATCTCACCATCGAGAAGAAAGGCGCGATCCCGGAGCCACTTCGCGAGCCGATGGGCCGCCAGGTCTTCGGCTGCGACATCTGCCAGGATGTATGCCCGTGGAACCGTAAGGCTCCTATCGCGGTGAAGCCCGGACTGGCCACGCGGCCTGAACTCGTCAATCCTGCGCTTGACTGGCTGGCCGGCCTCGATGCCCCAGGCTTTCGCCGCGTCTTCAAAGGTTCCCCGCTCGAGCGGACCGGGAGACGTCGGCTTCGGCGGAACGTGGCCATCGCCATGGGCAACAGCGCCGATCCCGCCTTCGCGCCCATTCTTCGGGAGTGGATGGCAGACGACGATCCTGTGCTTGCTGAGGCCTCCGCGTGGGCCCACGCCCGCCTCGGGCCGGCCTGTCCAACCGAACCAATCCACCCTGAGAGGTAGGACCAAAAGCAGAATAAAGTGGTCCGTTCAGCCTATTTTTGGTGCACGTCCGGATCTATGGTGTTCTAAAAGGGTTGCGCGATGCAGACGCAAATACTCCAATGTTTCACCACAAACGTTTTGTGGTGGAAATGCATGGTTATTGCGGTGTCTTTGTGGTGAAAATATGGTCTGCGCAAAGTGGTATGCCGGCGCCTAACGGGGTAGCTCATCGTTCGATGAGGCGTTGGGCCGGAAGCGGGTGAGATCGGGAGGTGGGATGGGGGATGCGGCAATACGCGGATGCCCGGCCTACTCCGCCCCCGAATCTACCTCTGCTAGCATTCACAGGAGGCGATTTAGCCTTCCGGGATGCGTGATGCCGATCAATCCAAGCAATGAACGGTCCGCAGGTGCGCTTGCCGAGCCTACCCCCGTCTTAAAGCCAGAGGCGTCGCCCGGCGCCGCGGATGCGCCCCTTTCCGGGGCCGCAGTCGTCGTCCAGGGCCGCGGGACCTGGCCGGATATTGTCGCCCTGGCTCACTACCTGACCAAGACCGAGGTCCACACCTACGCCTTTTCGGTTGCGGCGAACACGATTCTTTCCCTGTTCCCGTTCATCGTCCTTTTGCTGACTCTTTCGCAAAAGGTCTTCCACTCGAACGCGATGGAGGCGGTCGTCGGCCAGATGATGGGAAGCTTTCTCCCGGTCGGGCAGGATTTTGTCATGCGGAACATGATGGTTCTCGCCCATCCGCACAAGGGAACACGCCTCTTTTCGGTCGTGATGCTGCTCATCACCTCGACCGGCGTCTTCCTGCCGCTGGAGGTTGCGCTGAACGATGTCTGGGGTGTCCGCAAGAACCGTTCGTATCTGCACAATCAAGCGGTGTCGATCGGTCTCGCTGCCGCAGTGGGGGCGCTTGCCATCCTCTCTATTGCGCTGACGGCCGGCCAGCGCACCATCATGGCGTACGTCTTCTTTCATCACACGGATAATGCTGTTTTTTCCTTCATCACGTTTATAGTGCTCAAGTTCTTCGCGATCCTCAGCGGGATCTTCCTTTTCTTTTTGATTTACTGGGTTCTGCCGTACCGCAGCATTCCGGTTGGCGCGGTTTTGCCTACGGCGATCGCGATCGGCCTTATCTGGGAGGCGGCCAAGTACCTCTATATTCTTGCGCTGCCGATGCTGGACTTTCCCGCGGTGTACGGGCCGTTCTATATCTCTGTCAGCCTGATGATGTGGGCCTTCCTGTCCGGTCTCATCGTGCTTGCGGGTGCGCATTTCTCCGCCACCCGGCACATCGGGCGGTTTGCCGTTGCCGGGCGAGAGGCGTAGCCGGTGCTGGATGGCCTGCAACAGAGTGCCGCGGCATGGGTGAGGTCGCGCCGTTCGCGGCATGGTCTGGAGCGCGCGGCTCTTTGGTTGGTGGTTTCTTTTCTTCTTCTGTGGCTTATCCGCTGGGTGCCCGGGATGATCGGCGGCCTGGCGGCGGGACTGCAGATCATGGTTGCCATCGTGCTGGTTTTGGTGGCGATGCCGCTCGCCTGGACGTGGGTGCGGACGCGCCTGCTGTGGAGCGTTCGCAGCAAGCTTCTGCTGACGTATGCGCTGGTTGGTCTTGCGCCTGTGGTCCTGCTGGCTACGCTTGTGATGGTGTCGGCCTATGTGGCGGCCGGTCAGTTTGCGATTCATCTGGTGGATACCCGTATCCAGCAGGAGCTGGATGCGATGAGCGCGCAGACGGCCTTCCGGGTGGGCGAGCTTGCCGTGCTGATCGATGGCCGGCCCACGCGTGAGACGGTCACGCAACTGCTTCCGCCGGAGCGGCGCGCGCCTGGAGTCGATGTCGAGCGCTACCACGATCGTCGCACGGTCCGCTGCTTCGTCGATGGAGCCTCGGCCTTCCAGCCGCCTCCGGCGTCGACTAAAGCGCCCTTCGGCCTTTCGCCCTGGGCGATGCAACTCGCCGGCGGCAGGTTCCGCGGGATTGTCTTCGATAACGGGGACCTGTATCTGGTGGCGGTCCACCAGCAGCGAATGAAGGATGGCCGCGCACTCTCGGTTGTGAGCAGCCTTCCGATGGATGGAGCGGTGGTCGATATGCTGGCCGAGGGGCTTGGCGTCGTCAGCCTGCTGCCGGAGAGCGCAAGCCGTTCGCCGGTGGGGGAGGCTGCACCTGAGACCGCACCTGCGCGCCGCAAAGACCAGCGCTTTCTATCCGAGATCCGCGGGGGCGTGCCCGCCCGGCGCGTCAATGTCACCGATATCCGCGTCCGCTTTCTTTCTACACTCGCCATGACGGACTGGAACCAGGGCGTTCCGGACAACATCGCCATCGTGGTGGATTCGCGGCCGTCGCTGCTCTACCAGCGCCTGTTCGGAGCCTCGCTGAGCGGTTGGGTGATGACCGTGATCCGCGCCTCGCTGATCCTGCTGTTTGTCGTTTTCGCCATCATCGAGTGCGTTGCGCTCGCTATGGCTATCGGCCTCAGCCGCACGATGACGCAGTCGGTGGCGGACCTGTATGCTGCCACGCAACGCGTCGATCGGGGCGATTTCGAGCATCGCATCACCGTCACCCGCACCGACCAGCTTGCGGAGCTCAGCCGCTCCTTCAACGCGATGCTCGGCTCGCTGCAGCGGCTTCTGGTCGAGCAAAAGGAGAAAGAACGGCTGCAGAGCGAGCTCTCCATTGCGCAGCAGGTCCAGGCGAACCTCTTTCCCCATGGGGCCTGCAACCTGCCCACGCTGGAGCTGCACGGCGTCTGCCGGCCCGCGCGCTCGGTCAGCGGAGATTACTACGATTTCCTTATCTTTTATGAAGAGGTGTCGGCGTCCGCAGGGGCTCGCCCCCAACGCCGGGAGGCCGGCGTCGGCATCGCCATTGGAGACATCAGCGGCAAAGGCATCTCCGCAGCCCTGCTGATGGCAACCCTCCACTCCGCCGTCCGGGCCTACCAGTTCGCGGGAGAAGACCTTGTCTTCAGCGCCTCCACCCTGGAAGGCCTGACGGCCAGCAAGGAGGGCCTCGCGGACGCCGGCGGCTGGTTTCAGTCTCCGGGGCGCATTATGTCGCTGCTCAATCGTCATCTCTTCCGCAGCACCCAGCCGGAGAAATACGCCACCCTCTTCCTGGCCCACTACGACGCTCAATCCGCGGCGCTCACCTACTCGAATGCCGGCCAGCTTCCGCCTTTTGTCCTCGGGCGCGACGGAGCTGTGCGCCGCCTGGAAGAAGGAGGCACCGTCGTGGGCCTTATGGATGGCATGCACTTTGCGGAGGGGAGCGTTGTCATGCGGACCGGCGACATCCTGGTCGCCTATTCGGACGGCGTCACCGAGCCGGAGAACGACTTTGGCGACTTCGGCGAGACGCGTCTGCTTGAGGTGGTTGCCCGTTACCGGGACCAGCCGCTCCATGTCATCTCCGCCCAGGTGATGCTGGCGCTGGACGCCTGGATCGGAGCCGAAGAGCAGCCCGATGACATCACCCTCGTGCTGGCCCGGCAAATGTGACGCTCAGCCGCTACCGAGCCGTACGCGCGCTTACCACCATGGTGACGATCGCGCTGGGCCGGCTTCCCGCAGGAAGAATCGTAAAGAGGTTGGGCCCCAGCCTGCCCCGCGTGCGGATGACGGATACATCGCCCGCGCGGGTATCGAGGGCCAGCAGCAGATGCTCGTCGGCCGAGAACGCCAGCGCCTCCGGAGCTGATCCCGTATGCAGGCTCGACACAATCTTCCCCTCATCCACGCTGTACAACCCGACCGAATCGTCGCCGAGATTCGCCACATAGAGCGTATTATCCCGGCTCACTATCCCTCGCACCGGATGGTTCCCGATCATCGACGTACTGCCAACGTCGTTGGTGGTGGTCGCTACCTCAGAGACGCTTCCCGAGCCTGCGTTCGCCACGAAGATCTCGCCCCCGTCCGGCTTCATCGCCAGGCTGACCGGGTTCATTCCGACATCGAGCAGCGCCAGCATCCGGTCTGTCAGCAACGAGCCATCCTGCCGGGCGGCCCAGGATCCGGGAGCCGCCGCCAGGCTGACCGCCATCACCTGCCGACCGCCGGAGCACGCCACAAAGGCTTTCGATGAATCCGGCAGAACGACCGGGGCCGCCGCCCCCGGACACCCCGCGAACCGCGCCCGCAGCCACACCGCGCCTTTCTCTACCCCAAGTACCCCGACGCCGTCGCCCATCGGAACAACCAGCGTCCGCCCGTCCGGCGCGAGCGCTCCCGGGCCCCACGCCGTCGCTCCCAGCGCGCCGGCCAATGCGGTCTCCCGCACTGCCTTGCGTTGATCGAGATCCACTATACTTATTGAACC
>CAXUNW010000155.1:0-6142 GCA_964252505.1 uncultured Acidobacteriaceae bacterium | reverse complement strand
TGTTGATTAATTTTTCCGGGGTGGTGGGGGGGGGGGGGTAGGTCGAGGCAATTGGAGCGGGGCGGGTTGTGTCTGCGACGGGTGCGATCTAGATACCGATGACGCGGGATGGATACCTGGATGCGGTGCAAGAGTCGAAGGGGAGTTGGGCGTTCGACTATATTTCGCACTCGGGGAAGAAGACGGAGCTTTCACCGTTTGACACAAGCTGTTTTCCGCGAGCGCGGTTCGTCAGCCGGACCGAATTTGTGGCATTCGGGTGCCGGGGGAGCGCGGACAAGGTGATGATCGGCGGGTTCGACATGCGGGGCAGGCAGATGTGGCAGCAAAATTTCTTTGAGAGCTTTGTCTATCCAACGTTTTCCTACGCTCCGGAGGCGGGGCGCTTCGCGTTGAGCCGGGCGCTGCTTCCTGGGGCTTCCGGCACATTCGCGGGAGTCGATGTGGCGGCCGAGGCGCTGACAGGACAGGATATCCAGGTGATGCAGATGGGGACGGGCAAGCAGATCTTCCATTTGACGGTGATGCCGGTGCAGCGAGCGGGGCAGAATTTTTCGCTGGCCGGCGATGGGACTGCGTTGGCGGTGATCCGGTCGGGCGCGTTGGAGGTCTACTGGCTTCCGCAGCTTTCGGGAAAGGACAAGATGGAGGTGGCGGGAGCCCGCGGTATAACGATCGAGCGGGAGAACGGGCCGATCAAGCTGCCGACGCGGAGCAAAGCCGTGGTGATGGCCGCGAAGGAAGCCGGTCCGGAGGCCGAGCGGCCTGCGGAGAGGCCGGTCGCACCAACGCCGAAGAAGCCGGTAGAGGTTCCAGTGAATGTAGGGGATGCGTCCGGCGACGAGCCGAGGAAGGCTCCAACGCTGTATGGTGCGGGGGAGGCGGGTTCCCCGCACTGATGAGGGCTCGCGCCTGCCCATGGACGGAAGCGGCGCGGTGCCGTTTGCGAGCGGCCCGCGCCCCAACGGCCAATTGACGACGGGGTACGCTGTGAGGAGCAGAGCCCTAGGCGGTTTTGACGACGGCAGCTTTAACGCGGGCGTTCAGACGGCTTTTGTAGCGGCTTGCGGTGTTCTTATGAAGGACGCCCTTCTGGACGCTTTTATCGAGGATGGAGGCTGTGGCGCGGTACTGCTCAACGATGACCTTGGCGTCGCCGGCGAGGATTGCCTCGCGCAGGGAGCGCAGCGTTCCGCGGAGCTTGGACCGGTTGGAGCGGTTTACCGCGGTCTTGACGATGGTCTGGCGCGCGCGCTTGAGGGAGGAGACGTGATTTGCCATGCAGCTTTCTCTTTTCAGTTGACTCTAAAGATGTAGGGCTTTCGCCTGAAGTCGCGTAACCGCACTATGGTTCACGGAGGCTCATCGACGTAGGACCTGCCATCGTTAAGCTTACGGCAGGTTGAAGGAGAGGTCAATTCTACGGGGCGGTGGAAGTTTGAGACCTGATTTACACCGTTCCCGGACACGGCAGGGCTTGACTGCGAGGTGCGCCGGGGCTAGTCTGTGCCCATCGAACGCCATTTCAGTGCAATCTCGCTATCCCGGACCAGGATGGAAGCCCTCAAGGGGCAGGGTCCGGATCTTCGTTTGGGCAGCCGGCGCAGCAGCGTTCGGTGCATCGTGTCCTGTCCAAGAGCCATCGGATCGGGGGCGATGCGCCCCTGTTTGTTGTTGAGCACGCCTTATACCAGAAACGCCTGACGGAGGTCAGCTCGCGATTGACGAAAAAACTGATTGCTATTTCACCTGGCATTGAGCCACTTTTTGGAACTCGGGACGAGAACCTTCGACTGCTTGAAGACGGTTTGCAGGTTCGGATCGACCTTCGATCGGATGGTTTGCAGGTGGAGGGAACGCTGGACGCAATAGCCCGGGTGGAACGGGTCTTTCTGGATTTCGAAGGGCTCCGCAAGGGTGGCCTGACGCTGCAGAATGGCGAATTGCACGGCATGTTGAAGCTGGTGGTTGCGGACCCGGCGACGACGCTGCGTAGTCTGGCCGACTCCGGCAAGCAGCGATCGGTAGGAGTGAAACGGACGGTGCAGCCACGGACGCCAAACCAGCGGAAGTATGTGGAAGCGATCGAGCAGAACGATATGACGTTCGGGCTTGGCCCCGCGGGCACGGGAAAGACGTACCTTGCGGTGGCCATGGCGGTAGCGGGGCTGATGGCGAAGAAGGTGAGCCGGATTATCCTGGTGCGGCCGGCCGTCGAGGCTGGCGAGCGGCTGGGTTTTCTGCCCGGGAGCCTGCAGGAGAAGGTCGATCCTTACCTGCGGCCGCTGTACGACGCTTTATACGACCTGCTGGATCAGGAGCGGGTCGATAAGCTGCTGGAACGGAACGTCATTGAGGTTGCTCCGCTGGCGTTCATGCGTGGCCGAACGCTGTCCGACGCGTTCATCATCATGGACGAGGCCCAGAATACGACCGCGGAGCAGATGAAGATGTTTGTGACGCGGCTTGGGCAGAACTCCAAGGCGGTGATTACGGGAGATCTGACCCAGATCGATCTGCCGAACCCGAAGAAGTCGGGCTTGTATGAGGCGCTGCATGTGTTGAATGGGGTGGAAGGTATCCGGTTCTGTCAGTTCGAGGATGTGGACGTTGTGCGGCACTCCCTGGTGCAGCGGATTGTGCGGGCGTATGACAGCTACGGGCGAGCGCAGCAGATCCCGCTCTCGATAGGTGAGGGCGGGATGCCGGAAGCGGGCGGAATGCCGATGCGAACAGTTGTCGCGGCAGGGATGCCGGGGCAGAAGCCGCAGTAAGAGCCCGTTTGATGGGATAGGATAGCGGCAGCGAGCGACGTTTGGCTCTCTGCCGCTTTGTATTCAGGCTGGTGGGCTTGTGGGTGCCCATGACGAATGCTCCGATACGATGACGTAACCCGATGATCAGCATCGAACCTCCAAGTAGTAGGGATAGAAACGCGTCAGCCTCCGCCCTGTCGAAGGCGGGTCTGGTGCGCTTTCTAAACCGGGCACGCGCCCTGGTGGGCGTTCCCGGGCAGGTGGATGTGCTGCTTGCGGGAGATGGAACGCTGCGCCGGCTGAATCGACAGTTCCGTGGCAAGAACAAGGCAACCGACGTGTTGAGCTTTCCGGCGCTTGCGGTTGCAGATGGCGGCGACGCGCGGCTTGCGGGCGATATCGCCATCTCGGTGGAGACCGCAGAACGGCAGGCAGAGGCGTTCGGGCACACGCTGCGAGATGAGGTTCGGGTGCTGCTGGTGCATGGATTGCTGCATCTGCAGGGCATGGACCACGAGACCGATGAGGGCGAGATGGCAGCGCGCGAGCAGGAGCTGCGCAGAGCGCTGAGATTGCCTGGCGGGTTGATCGAGCGAGCGGCCCTTGGCGGGGGTCAGGCGGTTGCTCGAAGGGTGAGACGGAGAATGGCGTTGCGGCGAACGCCGGGAGAGCTGACCTTGGTGGGGCTATGAAGCCGGCGTATGCGGTGGTTCTGACGGCTTTGCTGGGCGTTCTGGCGCTTGCGGCGTACATCGACCGAATCTACTCGGAGATGGGAAAGTTCCTGGCGCGCGAGTACCAGGACAACATCGACGCGTGGGCTGAGGTGGTGGAACCGCGACTGGGGCTGTCGCGGGATTCGATCGCGCTCTCGGCGTCAGTGCTGCGGCAGCTCTCACTGAGCGGAGTTGCGCTACTGCTCGGCATGCGGCTTGTCGCCGGGCCTGTGTGGCGCGAGGTGGTGCTGACGGGATTCGAGATCGTGATGCTGATCCTGGTATTCGATCGGCTGATTCCACAGTTGCTGTTTACGCGGACGCGCGGGCTTTGGATCGCGCGCGTGCATGTGGGGGTTCGCGGACTGCTGTACGTGATTCTGCCGGTGACACTGGTCTGCAGCCTGCTGCTGTCGATTGTGGCGCTGGCGGATCCGGAGGCTTCAGAAGAGCAGGAACATCCGTCGGAGGCGATGGATGCACTGCTCGAGGCGGGCGAGGAAGAGGGCATCCTAGAGGAGTCGGATCGTGAGCTGGTGCGCTCCGTGGTGGAGTTTGGGGACAAGGTGGTGCGCGAGGTGATGACGCCGCGACCGGAGATGTTCGCGGTGCCGGGAAGCCTGAGCCTGGAGGAGTTTACGATGCAGATCGATGAACACAAGTTCTCGCGGGTGCCGGTGTTCTCGGGGTCGCTCGACCGCATAACGGGAGTTGTGTTCGCGCACGACCTGCTGCAGGTGCGCGATACGGACGCGGGTCAGCGGACCGTCGCGCAGCTGCAGCGGCCTGCGGCGTTTGTGCCGGAGACGAAGAAGGTTGCGGAGCTGCTGCGGGAGATGCAGCGCGAGAAGCAGCATATGCGCGTGGTGATCGACGAATATGGGGGCGTTGCGGGACTGGTGACGATTGAGGATCTGCTGGAAGCGATTGTGGGCAGCATCAGCGATGAGCACGACGAGGGCGGCACCGACGACGAACCGCTTCGCGAAGAGGATGGAACGTATGTGGTTTCAGGCGGCTTTGAGGTCTCCAGGCTGCGGGAGCTGTTTGAAGAACCTGGTGAAGCAGCCCTGTCCGATGAGGCTTCCGGGGTTGGGGAAGGTGAAGAGGCTGGGACGCGGGTTGTGCGGCTTTCGCAAGGGTACGAGTCGACCACGCTGGGTGGTCTGGTGTCGGAGATCGCAGGCCACATCCCCCTGCCGGGCGAGGTGGTGGAGGAGGATGGGCTGCGCATGGAGGTGCTGGCTTCGACAAACCGGCGGATCGACAGAATCCGGGTCAGCCTCGCCGAGGTTTAGAACGGGTGGGTCAAGATCTTTCCAGTTCCTTTGACGACCTTGCCGGTTCCCTTGGCGGCACCGACGCCGACGTCTTTTGCGCCGACGGCCCCGCCCTTTCCGACGGCCTCCGCTCCCTTGACGGGATGAAGCGTGGCGACATCCCCGGCGCCTTTACCGACCCCGACGGCTGCTGTGCCCACGCCTTTGCCGGCTCCTTTGCCGGCATCACCGACGCCGCTGCCGTACTCACCGGCGGCGCTTTTGCTCTTCTTGGCGGGTTGCGGGGCTGGAGACTGAGTCTGCGCATGCAGGGTAAGCGTGGATGCCAGGAGGGCAGTGCCTAGTAATGAGTGGACTAGCTTCATGACGTTCTCCTTCTAAAGATTGAGATGCCCGCGGGGTGGATGCCGGTTAGCTCTGGGTGTTGGCGGGTGTGCTCCGGAGTTCGCCCGTGTGTGCCGTGTCGGTGCATCCCTCGTCGCGCGCAGTAAGTGCTTTTCTTCGATAAGGATAGGGCTTGGTTGCCGCCGCAGGCTGCCCAACACTGCTCCCTCAAACCCGACCTAAGCTTGGGTATATGGACGCAAATCCTTTCCTTGCAACCGTTTAGAATGTTTTCACCAGGGTGGGGATACGCTTCGTGCCATACTGAATTTGACCCCCAACTTTGTAGGCCGCAGCAGTGATGTCGACCACACCAGCCAATCCGCACCGACGCGCCTGGACGACAGGATCCCTGGCCCTGATTGTCGCCGTGTGGCTTACCCTGCAGTTCACCGGCATCTTCTCCCCGGGCTTGCTTGACGATGTCGACTCCGTCTACATCCAGGTCGCTCGCGAGATGCTTGCGCGGCACGACTTCGTTACTCCCACCATCGATGGCATTCGCTTCTTCGACAAGCCTCCCCTCATGTACTGGCTCGCCTCCGGCTCAATGGCGCTTTTCGGCGTGAAGGATTGGGCTGCCCGACTTCCACTCGCCCTCGGAACCCTCGCCCTCTTCCTCGCAGCCTATGCCCTCGGCATCCGCCTCTTCCGCACCGTCTCCCCGGCCCATGCGCCTGACCGCGGAGGCCTCTATGCCGCCCTCGCCCTCGCCACCAGCGTCGGCCCCTACCTCTACACCCGCTTCTACATCCCGGACATCCTCATCGCCCTCTGGATGACCCTTGCCGTGCATCTCACGCTTATCGCGCTCGATCAAGCCCGCGATGGCCGCTCCACCCTGCTGCCAAGCCTGGCCTTCGCCGCCGTCCTTGCGCTCAACCTCCTCACCAAGGGGCTCATCGGCCTCGTCTTCCCGCTCGCCTTCGTCCTGTTGTACGCTGCGCTTACCCGCCAACTCCGGCTCCTCGCCCGCCTCCACCTGGCGGCCCCCACCCTCCTCTTC
>CAXUNW010000154.1:0-6156 GCA_964252505.1 uncultured Acidobacteriaceae bacterium | reverse complement strand
CGCCGCAGCGTCCCCCGCAGGCTCCCCCGCTGCACCGCGCCCTCGCCCAGCAACTGCGTCGCCAGACGACGCCGCTTCCGGTGGTTCGTCTCCGCCAGGTTGATCAGCTCAAAGTAGAAGCCGAAGGCACGCGCCATCTGGTATGCCTTTCCCAGTTCGAGCGACCGTACCTCGCCCAGCGCCTCCCCCAGGTGCGCCTCCGCCGCTGCTCGCTCGCCAGAAGCGTCCTCCTCCCGCCGCGCGATCGCCACCTTTCGAAGCCGCTCCACCGCCTCGAACACCGGAGCTCCGGCCTGCTCCCGCAGCACCTCACCCAGCAGCATCCCCAGCGAGCGCACATCCCGCCGTAGCGGAACCTCCTTCAATTCGCCCGAACCAGCCACCAGTTCGGCAAGACGTTGCGGCCAGTCGGCCGGACTCCACAATGAGGGCATATACCGGAAGACTACCCGCGAATCCAGCTATCACGCAAAACGCCGCTAAAACAGCCTCCCCAGCGTAAAAACCAGCTTCCGCTCTCCCCCATCCCCCACCGCCGGGCCAAACGTCAGCGCTCCCAGCGGCGTCTCCGCCACCACACCCAGAAACACATCCTGCCGGGTCACCGTCCGTAAGTCCGGAGCATGCATCTGCCCCGCCTCGTACACCGCCCCCACAAAGATGCTCTGCCCCAGCACGGCCGGCAGGCTCGCCACCTTGCGCAGCACCGCCCCTCGCGTCAGGAAGTAATCGGTGCCGCGATACTGATCCAGCCCACTCGCCGACAGCCGCAGCGGACCGCCTATCGTGAAGCGGTACGGCTCTCCAACCCGCCGGTTCAACATCGTCCCCCCATCCACGCCCACCGCATAGACCTGCCTGCCCACTGTGTGCGTCAACCCGAACTCTGTCGTGATCCGCGGCGCATTCACGCCACCCGCCGCCTTGTACAGATATCCCGCCTCGCCCGTAAACCGCCGTCCCAGCTGCGGAATCAGCGCCTTATCCTGGGAGCTGAAGGCGTAGCGAACCCGCGCCGTCTGCATACGACCCACCACATCCGAGAGACCGTCCGCAACGCCAATCTGCTGCCGCCAGCGAATGTCGTTCTCCTCCCACCCGACGCGAAGCTCCTGCTTGGAGCGATCCGTCCAGCCCACATCCACGCCTCCCCCCGCGCGCTGCAGCGCCCGTTCCGCCACCCGTACATTACCTGTATAGATCGGGTAGGACTGCCGCAGCAATCCCACATGCGGCGCCACAAACCCTCCCCGCACCGGTCCCGACAGCCGCAGCCCGCCCACGTTCGGAAGCCGGCGCAGATACTCCGTCTCCACATCCGTCAGATAGCCCATCGCGATATGCGTCCGCAACTCCGACCCGTAGCCACCCAAATCCTGATCCAGCAGCACTCCCTCAATCGTCGCCCGCGACACACCGCCGGTCTGCGCCGCAACATTCGCCCCCAGCAGCAAGAACGGTGGTCCCGTCTTCTTGTCCTCTACCGTCACCTGCACAATCGGGCGATGGGTCCCCTCCGTCTCATAGCCGATCGTGTAGTCCGCCTCATACCGGTTGTCGCTCCGCACCTCGGCCAGCAGCGATTCCACTCGCGCCGTATCTAGCTCCTGGTTCACCAGCGGCGCGAACAACTCCTGCACATTCCGCGCCACATCGTTGGTTGGAGCCTTTACCCGTATCTGCAGCACAGGCCCTTCCGGTCCCCGACGCCGCCCATTGCGCTGCCGCAGATACGCCTCCCACCCCGCATCGTCCAGCGCATACGGCAGCAGCGCCGCCTTCTGCCGCTCCGCCGCCAGATACCCCCGAATCGACGACTCGTCCGCTTTCAGATAGTCGCTTTCAGAAAATCCCGTCGTATCCGGTTCGATCACCACATCGGCCAGTCTCCGCGACGCGCGCTCATTGGCCTCGATGGCCACCCCGAAGCTGCGCTGCAGCACCCCTAGAATCGAGTCCAGATCGCCCTTCGCCACCGGCTGCAGCGGTAGGCTCACCGCGATCACCACGTCCGCCTGCATCTCCCGCACCGTCGTCACCGGAAGGTTCGCCAACACCGCCCCGTCCACAAACTCATGGCCCTTCATCTCAAACGGCTTGTACACCCCCGGGATCGACACCGATGCACGCACCGCATCCGGCAGAGACCCCCGCGCAAACGTCACCGTCCGCGCATCGTTCAGGTCCGTTGACAGGCAGCGGAACGGAATCGGCAGCGTGTTGAAGTCCGTCTGATCGTCATAGCGCAGGAACTCCCGGTCGAGCAGCGCATTCAGTCCCTGGTCCGTCAACAACGCATTGCGAAACGACACCCCATGCCTCAACCCGATCGTTACCGCATTCGGAAGCTCGCGATTGTCCTCGCGGCGCCGGAAGCTGCGGCTTGTATACGCCGTCCGAATGCTGAACACGGAGGTGAAGACCTGATCGTTCATCACACGCTTCAGGTCGTCGATCGACTTGCCCGTCGCATAGAGCGCCGCGACCATCCCGCCCATGCTGGTCCCTGCAATCAGATCCACCGGAATGTGGTGTTCTTCAAGCCATTGCAGCGACCCAATCTCGCTCATCGCCAGCGCCCCCCCACCTCCGAGCGCCACTCCAATGCGCCGGCGACCCACGGGTCCGGAAGGCGGCACGGTCGGGCCGGTAGGATCAGGCCCCTCCGGCGCGCCCGTCGCGGATTTGCTTGCGCCCCCCTGGTCCCCTGCCCTGCCCGCCTCCGGAGTTGTTCCCGCGTCGGCCTTCTTTGCCCCAATCGCGCCTGCATTCTTTTGCGCTGTGGCCGGCGTGCCTGCCTGTCCCGTCTCTACTCCGACGCCCATCGTTCTGCCTGTGCCATCGGGGCTCTGCCCCCATGCAGCCCCCGGCATCCCTCCGGACCCAAGAAGAAAAGCCGCCGCCAACCCCAGGCAGCGGCAACTCCATGTTCGTTGATGACCGGCGGCAGGAAGAATTGTCATTCCTCTTCCGATGCGCACCACTTTCGCGCAGATTCAGCCGCGCCACCAGGCACCCGCGCCCTGTCCCTCTTCAAAACCACTACATTACGTACGCAATTTGCTCCAACCGCTCCTGCATCCGGGCCATCGAGCATCCCACCAGCTCATTGCGCACAGCAACATCGCGCGCATCCTCATTGGAAACCCCGTATCCCCGAGCGACCAGGAAGCTGCTGATCAACTCGCCGGCCTGCCATGAGTCCAACCCACTCTGCAGCAGCTCCGTCCGCAGATCGGTCAGGTCGGCCATCGGAAACTTCTCCACCGCGGATTCCATCATGTTTGCCTCGCCTTCCACATTCAAACGGAAACTCATTGTCTCTGTAGTAGGACGCCACCCCACACCCCGGGTTGTAGGGCCCGGCCCATATCCACATTCACCGCATCCCACATCCGCACATAACCCACCCGCGGTACCATGGAATCCAGCATGATTCCTCCGCCCCCACGCATCCTCGACGGCATCGCCCTCGCCGCCGGCATCAAGGCTGAAGTCGCCAACCAGGTTCGCAACCTGACCGCTGAAGGCGTCACCCCCGGCCTCGCCGTCATCCTCGTCGGCCACGTCGCCGCCTCCGAGATCTACGTCCGCTCCAAGGTCAAGACCTGCGGCGAACTCGGCATCTACTCCGAGATGCTCACGCCACCTGACACCATCACCACTGAGGAAATGTTGGGGCTCGTGGCTGAACTCAATGACCGCAACGACATCGACGGCATCCTCATCCAACTCCCTCTCCCCGCCCACGTCGACACTCGCCGCCTCCTTGAAGCCGTATCCCCCGCCAAAGACGTGGACGGCTTCCACCCCATAAACGCGGGGCGTCTCCTTGCCGAAGGCTACAGCGGCGCATCGGCGAGCAAATCCGGCAAGCTCGCCCTCGCCCCTTGCACTCCCGCCGGCATCATGGAGATCCTCCGCCGCTCCAACATCCCCATCGCCGGCCAGAACGCCGTCGTCCTCGGACGCTCCGACATCGTCGGCAAACCCGCCGCCTCCATGCTCATCAACGCCTCCGCCACCGTCACCGTGTGCCACTCCCGCACCGTCGACCTCGCGCAGCACATCCGCCAGGCCGACATCCTCGTCGCGGCGATCGGCCGCCCCGGCTTCGTCACCCCCGACATGGTCAAACCCGGAGCAACCCTCATCGACGTCGGCATCAACCGCCTCACCGACCCCACCGATGTCGAGCGCTTCTTCCCCGGCGACCAGGCCCGCGCCGCCCTCTTCGCCAAACGCGGCTCAACCGTCGTCGGCGATATCGACCCCGCCGCCTTCGCCCTGTCGGGTGCCTATACTCCCGTCCCCGGCGGCGTCGGAGCCCTCACCATTGCCATGCTCATGCAAAACACCGTCACCGCCGCCCGCGCCCGGCGAAGCTAAGCCGCCGCATACTGCCAGGCGCACCCGCTCAAAGGCGGGTAATGCAATAGCACCGCAGGAGAGTTCTCGATGCGCTTCGTTACGGCGTTTCTACTTAGCTTCGCCTTCTCTCCACTCATCGCCCAGACGATCCAGGTCAACAAAGACAACAGGACGGTAGCCGTTACAGCGACGGGCAGCGCGGATGCTCCAGCAGACCTCGCACTCGTCAGCATCGGCTTTATCAGCTTCGGTACAGACCAGAACGAAACCTACGCCGAAGCAACCCGCATCTCGAACGCGGTGATGGACGCCGTCCGTGGCGCAAACGTTCCGCCCGATGCCATCGAGAGCAAGGAGCAGAGCCTGACAGCCGTCGGCGAGGACGACAAGCTCCGCTTTGCCAAAGGTACCCGCTTCCGTTGCTCGCAATCCTGGCAGGTCACGGTTCCGGCTTCGTCGGCCGCCTCCCTTCTGCATGTTGCGATCCTGGCGGGCGCCAACGACAGCGGCGCCATTCAGTGGAAGCTCAAGAGCGAGGAGGCGATCGAAGCATCGGCCGCGCGGGAGGCTCTCGCCCGCGCTCGCCAAATGGCCGAGCGCCTTGCAACCGGACTCGGCAGCAAACTCGGTCCTCTCGTGTATGCCAGCGATCAGGTTCCGCGTGGACCTTTCGGCCTGTCGATGAATACACAGAGATCCTCAGTCTCCAGTCGCGCCATCAACCTCAAACCGCTCGCCATCTCTCCGGAGAGAATCTCCACAACCGCAACCGTATACGCCGTATTCGCCATCGGATAGCAGAGTCGCTAAGGAACAAGGCCCCTGATCGGCCACATCGTCCGGCGTAGACTGAGCCTGCAGTAAGCCACACTGGGCCGCCTATCCTGAAACGAGAGGCGCCACCAGACCCACGACCTCGCCATAAATCGTCTTCGCATTCTTCCGCTAAGCTAGACCCACTCGATGCTCCGCCTCGGTCTCACCGGCAATCTCGGCAGCGGCAAATCCACCGTGGCCAGCCTCTTCGCCACCCACGGAGCCCACGTCCTCGCCTCCGACGACCTCGCCCGCGACCTTATGCAGCCCGGTCAAGCCGTCTTCCAGCAGATCCTTACCCACTTCGGCCCCCAGGTGCTCACCCCAGCCGGAACCCTCAACCGGCAGACCCTCGCCCGCCTCGCCTTCACCGAAGGCCGCGTCGAAAATCTAGAAGCCCTCAACGCCATCGTCCACCCCGCCGTCCTCGCCCGCCAGGCCGAGTTCGCCGCCACCCTCCAGGCCCGCGACCCCCAGGCCGTCCTCCTCGTCGAGTCCGCCCTCATCCTTCAGACCAAAGCCCCCGCCGGACGCTTCGACCAGATCCTCCTCGTCACCGCCCCCGAGCAGCAAAAGATCGCCCGCTTTGTCCACCGCCTCAATCCTGATCCCACCGAGCAGGAGCGCGCCGCCCTCGAAGCCGAAGCACGCCGTCGTCTCGCCCTCCAGCTTCCCGACGAGCAAGCCGCTTCCCGCGCCGACCATGTCATCCAGAACGTCGGCTCTCTCGACCATCTCCGCACCACGGTGGACCATCTATGGCCCATCATCGTGCAGGCCGCTGCTATCATCCAACCAGCATGAAACAGACCCGGACCCACCGGGCAGCACCTCTAGAAACACCATCAAAGAAGGGAAACCTGCACCCTTGCCTACCCGTAAGCCCTCCAGACTCCGCCCCGTCCTCCTCGTCCTCGCCCTACTCGGCGGCTTCTACTACCTCACCACCCGCACCGGCTCCTCCGGAGC
>CAXUNW010000153.1:0-6169 GCA_964252505.1 uncultured Acidobacteriaceae bacterium | reverse complement strand
GCCAACCCCCAGCGCCGCCACAACTCCCACAGTCAGCCACTTCGCGCTCATCGCATTCTCCAGCATCCATCCTACGGAAAGTCCGGCCATGCCTGCCACGAGCCTCCAAAGTCTTTAAAGCCCCTGAAATGCCGAAGCCCCCAAAGTCCGCAAGCGCCTGAACGACTGAAACGTGGCCCGGAAGCGCCTGGAACGCACCGGACAAGCCCTTGCCTCGTCAGAGGTACAGCCTCAGCCGGACCCTCGTCATCTCGCACGCGATTGCCGCGGCTCACAGCCGCTTGGCACTCTCCCCCCGCACTAGATTGAAGCAGTCACAGCAAAATCCTTGTCAAGCCCCCCACAGGCCTAACTCTCTCATTTTGAACGAAATAAACTTGGCGTAGCAGTTATGGCCAAACCCATACAATTAACTCATGGATCGACCACAGAAGCCAGAAGTCAACCACGCATCGGCCTCAAGCCCCGACACCCCTGGTAGCTTCAGGGCGGACGTCAACCACGACCGCCGCTCAGGGCCGAAGGCCCGGGACATACTTAGCCTAGGCCGAAGGGCCTACGTAGCAGGGAACGAACAGGTTGAGCGCTGACGGCGCGACATATGGGTCCGTCTCCCCGACAGAGGATGCCGGCATATCACCGGCCGCTCCCTTGACGGATCGACCTAAGTTCTTCATTTTGACAATTTTAGCCGTAAGCTCTTTGTTATGAGGATGTTGCGGCATGTCCTATCCAGTATCTTATTCAAACGAAAGGAGTTGAGCGTGAAGAGTAGGGGGGGCACCCCCCCGCAGGACTACCGGATCGCGATAGCCCGGTCCTTCTCGAAGGTCATGCTCACCGGGTGCCCCTGATGGTCGTACTCCACCGTGCGGTTGCCGTAGTCCTGGCTCCCGCTTGTACTCACCTGGCCCAGCGCCAGCATCGCCTGGCGCTCGTTCATGCCCAGCACCGCCCGATGCTCGTCGATCGCCTTCCACGTCTCTCCCGGCCAATGCTTGTAAAGCTGGTGCGGATCGTCATAAAAGAAGATTTCGTCCACAAAGAATGTGTACTGGCCCTTCTCCCGGTACCCTACCGGTATCGCATACTCCGCGGCCGAACCCGGCCGCGTAAACACCACCAGAACCTGTCGGTCGCCGCCCGGAATCCGGAACGTGGCCGCCTTGGGAGCCACCGCCTCGACTGCATCCTTCACGTCGATCCGCTCTGCCCCCAGCAGCAACCCCGAAGGCTTGCCGTACTCCACTCGCCCACTGGTCAGCGGATAGATATCCATCTGCCCGCCGGCCGAAACCCACAGCGGTTTCCCGGCCAGGTCTTTCACGTCCTTCAAAGTTGAGGGACGCGTCTTCTTCAAGAACACCAGATCGTCATCCTGGACCTTATAGGTCGGTGCACGCTCGACCGCTTTGTCGCCTTCGTGACGTTCCCGATAGATCAGTCCAACGCGAACGCCAACCGCAAGCACCAGGATGATCGTCGCTCCCAGGGCAGCCTTCTTTCCCGTCTCCATAGGTCCACTTTCCCTTCAGTCCGCAGGCTCCGCGATCGACATCTCCAGATTCGCTTCCATCAGCGATTCAGATGTCAACTGATCCGCATTCCGCAGCTTCGGAAACAGAACCGCCGAAGCGCCAGTCACAACCAGCGAGCCGATTCCACCCAAAACCACCGCGCGAACGACTCCAAACCAATGCGCTGTCAGCCCGGATTCGAACTCCCCAAACTCGTTCGATGCCCCCACAAACAGCCAGTTCACCGCGCTCACGCGTCCACGCATCTCCGGTGGAGTCGCAAGCTGCAGAATGCTCGACCGAATCACCACAGAAACCATGTCGCTCGCGCCAATCACGATCAATGCCAGCAAACTCACCCAAAGGCTCTTCGAAAGCCCAAACACCACAGTTGCCGTACCAAACAACGCAACACAAACCAGCATCTTCACGCCTGCTCGCTGCTGAATCGGCCTCACCGTCAGCACCAGCGAGACCGCCAGCGCGCCAACGGAAGGCATCGCGCGCAGCAATCCCAAACCTCGCGGACCAGCATGCAGAATGTCCTGCGAGAAGATCGGCAGCAACGCAACTGCGCCTCCAAGCAGCACCGCGAACAGGTCCAGCGAGATCGACCCAAGCAGCAGCTTCGTCGACCACACATACTCAAGCCCTGCAAGCATCGTCCGGAATGAGAACGCCTTCGTCGGCGCAACCACATCGTTGCGTGGATGAATCATGCTTACCAGCACCAGAAACCCCGAAAGCATCACCAGCGTAAACGCGTACACCGTCGAAGGCCCGTTCCAGCGCGCCATCACTCCCGGAAAACGCAGGGCGAACAGAAGACCTCCAATCGCAGGTCCCACAATGTTCGCTGTCTGGAACACTGTCGCGCCCCAGGTCACCGCGTTGACGAAGTCCTTCTTCGGCACCAGCGAAGGCAGCAAAGCGCTTGCTGCTGGACCGCTGAACGCCCTTCCCGTCCCGATCCCGAACAACACCGTGTAGATCGGCCAGATCTGCCTGCTCTCGTGGAGACCAAGCCAAAGCAGCATCGCCGAGCAGATCGCCTGTAACGTGTAACAGCACAGGATCACCTTGCGACGGTCGTAACGATCCGCGATATGACCTGCAGGGAAGACGAACACCAACCCTGGAAGGAACAATGCAAGTCCCGTATAACCAAGGTCGAGCGCCGAATGCGTGATCTGGTAGACATGCCATGCAACCGCGACCGATTGAGCCTCAGCTCCAAGGATCACCAGCAGACGAGCAACCTGGTAGAGCACAAAGTCACTGGACTGGAAGGCGCTCGCCGCCGATTCCGCCCGTTGTTCTCCATCCGCCATAGCTCTATGCTTGCACACCCAAAGCTTTAGCGGCCAAGGAAGCTGCGATACTGCGTCTCCACGATGCCGATGTTACGGGCCAACTGCAGCTTTGCCTGGTTGTTCTGGAATGTACTGGAGATCAGTTGAGCCTGCGCATCCGCAAGCGTCGCCTGAGCGCGAACAACCGGAAGACTGTCATCGACACCTGCCTGAAACCGCTGCGTTGTGTCGTCAAGCTCCTCGGTCGCCAGCGCCACGTTGCTTTGCGCGACCCGAACCAACTCCGCGCTTGATGCCACATCAAGCATGCTTGCCCGGATCTGCTCGTCGATGGTCACTCGCAACGACTCGATTTGCTGCCGCAGACTGGTTAGCTGCGAGTCTGCCACCTCACGCTCTCCGCGGAACTGCGCCTCCTTGAAGATAGGTATCTTCAAGCTGCCCTGCGCGGTAAAGTCCCCGTGGTAAAGTCCCGTCGTCTCACCGATCAGGCCGTAGAAACCGTTCACGCCCAGCGTCGGCATGTACTCGTAACGAACCGCCTTACGCTCCCGCTCAGTCGCCTGCAACTCCGCTTGCAGCACAAGCAGGTCCTTCCTCCGCGTATACGCAAGCGCCAGCGCATCCGGCAACGGCCGATCGGCAAGATCAGCATAGGGAACCGTATCGGTCAAGCTCAACTGCTGCTCGGCAGGCAAGCCGATCAAGCGGTTGAGCGTGATCGTGTCCTTGGCAAGCGTATTCTCCGCCTGGATCAGCACCTGCTGCTGCGCCTGCTGCTGCACGCGGGCCCGCAGAACGTCGATGTTCGGATTCACTCCCGCGTCGTGCCGCATCGTCGCCTGCTGGAGCACCGCCTCGTCGGACCGAAGCAAAGCCGCTGCATCCGTAACCTGCGCTCCGTCAGCCAGAATCTTCAGGTACGCTGTGCCGATCGAGAGTGTCACCGCACCTCGACCGTTGAGTACGTTCAGGCTGCTTGCGTCCGCTGCCTTCTGCGCCGCGCGGTAAAGATAGTACGAGGGAAGGTCGAACACCGCCTGATTCAGGTTGAGTTGTGCGCTTGTGGTGTTTACCTTCACGATCGTAGAGATCGTGCCGGGGGCAAAGCCGAACGCCGCAAGTGACGCCGGCTTGAAACCCATAGCCGCAAGGTTGATCTCCTTGGCACTACTCTCAACGACCGCTGTTACCGTCGGCAGCAGTGCGTTCTCCGCTGTCAGAATCTCACCCCGGACGAGACGGTCCTGAATCCTGAGTTGATCGAGCTGCAGATTCTCCTTCAGGCCAAGCGACACGGCGTCGTCCAGGGACAATGAGACCGCCCCCATCGCAGCGCGAGGCACTCTCGTCCCGCCCGGCGTCCGCAACACGCGTTGGCTACCCGCAACAACGGCGCTTGGTGCCTGGGGAAGCGAATCGGAGGAGGCTAGAGGAGAGACAAGGCCTGTAGAAACAATATGTTGTGCGTAGATGGCGGGAACTGTGAGCGACGCGATAGCGGCGAGCGCTCCGGCGTGCAATCTTTGCGCTCGTCGGCGCATTTTTATTGTGGGGCTGATCAAAGTCACATCATTTAGAGTCTGCGGGCGGACGGGAGGTTGCGAAATTGACGAAGGATTCCGTGTTGCGCTTCGTCCGGGAAGTGCGAAACAATGGAGTATGCGTCTGAACTGTATGAATATCCGTGTGATCTCCGCTGTTTTTGCACTTTCGACTTTGGTCTCCGGGCAGAGCTCGGCCCCGCCGAATACGGCAAATACCTTTAAGGACACTTCGTTGCTGAAGCCGCCATCGGGCGCGCGGGTGGCGATTGTTGAGTTTGAAGATCTGGAATGTCCGGCCTGCGCGCGAGCCTTTCCGATGGTGCATGCGGCGGTGGATCATTACCGTATCCCGTTGGAAAGGCACGACTTCCCGCTGAAAATCCACGTTTGGAGCTATGACGCGGCGGTGACGGCCCGCTATCTGCAGGACAAGGTGAACCCCGGGATTGCTGAGGAGTACCGGCGAGCGGTGTTCGCCGCGCAAACCTCCATCGCGAGCAAAGATGATCTGCGGAACTTTACGCAGAGGTTCTTCCAGGCACATGGTGCGACGATGCCGTTTGTCATTGATCCGCAAGGGGTTCTGGCCAAGGAAGTGCAAGCGGACTACGCGTTGGGCGAGCGGGTTGGACTCTCGCAGACGCCGACGATCTGGGTGGTGACGGCGAAGGACTGGGTTCAGGTGACCGACCCTACGTTGCTGTATCAGACGATCGATGCGGCGTTGGCCGAGACGGCGACCGCGAGGCCAGTGAAGAAGATGATTTCGGCAAAGCGGTAGCGTTTTTGCAGGGCGGATGTGGGCCAATGTATGGCTAATGTGGTGTTTTGTTACGTACCTGACGTGGTGAGGGGTGCGTCTTTATCGGCGATTTGCGTTTAAAGCAGCAAATATTTTGAGGTGTGGTGGTGGGCCGGTGCATGGCACCCACCCTGACGACCAGGTTTGTCAAGTGCATGCACTTTCTCAACAGGGGCCGTGGGCAGCCGGGGCCCGGCGCGGGGGCATGCGATCTGCAGGGTGGAGCGGTTGCGTCGCTTCGGGGATGAGTGAGGATGCCATTTGGGCTTGAGGCCGTCGATGACCACCTGCAGGCATCTTTCGCGGGCGCGGAGATGTTTGTGCTGCAGGAGGGCAGCCGGGTGGGCAGGCCGGTGAACCTGCATGTGGTGATGCCCACCGACGAGCGGCCCTACTTTGTTGTGGTGACCTCGGGGATGAGCGAGCGCGCCATGAAGGTTCCGGAGGGGATGGAAGGGTCCGCCCGAGCCGAGTGCTTCCTGTGCCTTCCTCCGGATTGGCCACTCTCGATGATCAACCGGGGCTGGCGTGAGCCGGAGTTTGCCTGGCCATTCTTTCTGCTGCAGGAGTGTGCGCGGTTTCCGTTTGAGCAGGATACGTGGCTTGGCTATGGGCACTCTGTCCCGATGCCGCATGCACTCGACCCGGCAGGGCGGTTCTCAGGCGTGGCGGTTCTGGAGCCGTTGCTGATGCCGGAGGATTTTATTGCGGTCGAGACGAATGAGCCGGAGGATGAGGTGATCTGGCTGCTGCCGGTGTTTCCATGTACTCCGGATGAGATGAGCTTCAAGCGGGTGCATGGGTATGGGATTCTTTCGGCGCGGTTTAAGGCGATGGGGGTGACGGAGTTGTTGGAGCCGCTTCGGCCGAGCGTGGCGTTGACGCAGTGACGCTCGACCTCTTGAGGGAAACTCCGCATCAGACCAAGAGGATGCTCTGCAAAGAGGGTTCCCGGGGGGACGCGTGAGGATTCTTTGGGCGGTGGTGGGT
>CAXUNW010000152.1:0-6244 GCA_964252505.1 uncultured Acidobacteriaceae bacterium | reverse complement strand
ATCCCGAACCGCCGCCGTAATCCCCAACTCCCCCAGCAAAGCCGTAGCCCGAAAGTGCCCCACCCCCGGCAAAACAATCTTCGCCGCAGACCGTACCGCCTCCGGGTCCTGCGTCACAAAATTTTCCGCCCCAAGGTAGTTCAACGTCTTCACAACGCTGGTCAAATTCCCCGCTTTGTAATCGATCACCGCAATCATCGTAAAGCTCCTACAACAGACCTTTTGTGCTCGGCAACATCTCCTTCATCCGCTCATCCCGCGAGCAAGCGCCACGCATCGCCCGCGCAAACGCCTTGAAGATCGCCTCGATTTTGTGATGATTCGATCGCCCATACATCGTCTTCACATGCACATTCGCCTTCGCGCCCCGCGCAAAGCCATCGAAGAAGTCCGACACAAGCTCCGTCTGAAAGTCCCCAACAACCGGAACCGTAACCTGATCGTCCACAACATACGCAACACGCCCGCTCAGATCGACTGCCGCAACCGCAAGCGTCTCATCCATCGCCATCACGAAGTAACCAGCCCGCAGAATGCCTTTCTTATCGCCCAAAGCCTCCGAGAAAGCCTCGCCCAACGCAATCCCGACATCTTCCACCGTGTGATGCTGATCCACATCCAGATCGCCCGAGCACTTCAACTCCAGGTCAAATCCTCCATGACGCGTAAACAGCTCCAGCATATGGTCGAAGAACCGAATCCCCGTAGAAACCGTGTATTTACCCTCACCATCGATCACCAGCGCCAACGTAATCTGCGTCTCCGTCGTCGCGCGATTCACTGTCCCTCGACGAACCTCACTCATACTCACGTTCTCCTTCTTCCGGACCAGCAGCAGACATGGTCTTCGGAGCAATCCAGCCAATTTCGGCCAGCGATTTCTTCAGCGCTCGAAGTCCACGCGTCACATGCTCTTCAACCCCAATCGTGATCCGCACAAACCCATCGCATCCAGGATCAGCCGAGCGATCCCGCAGCAGAACGCCCTTCGCGCGCATCGCATCGCACAAAGCCTTGTGCTTCACGCCAATGTTCATCAGCACGAAGTTCGCCGCGGACTCCCAGAAGCCAACTCCAAGTTCCCGCAAACCAGCCATCATCCGCTCGCGCCCAACCTTCACCTGATCGACATACCAACCGAGATACGCTTCGTCGCCAAGCGCAACCGGAAGGCAAGCCAACGCAACACCATTCACGTTGTACGGAGAACTCACCTTCCGCACATACCGCAACAGCGCTGCATCTCCCGCAAGCATCCCGATCCGAAGGTTTGCGAGCCCATAAGCCTTTGAGAACGTCCGCGCAATCACCAGGTTCGGAACTGACGGAACATCGTGAATCATCGTCTCGCCATGGAAGTGGAAGTAAGCCTCATCAACCATCACGACAGCCTGCGGAGCAGCCTCGCAGATCGCCAGCAACTGCTTACGGCTCACAATCGCTCCCGTAGGATTGTTCGGCGAAGCGACCATGATTACCTTCGTCCGTTCCGTAATCGCCGCCAGAAACCGCTCGAACGGGAACTCCAAGGTCTCATCCGCCTGCACACGAGTCAGCCGCGAGGTCATCATCTGCACGCTCACGTCATACATGAAGAACGTTGGCGTCGAGATCAGCGCCTCATCGCCTTCGTCCAGAAACGCCGCGCATAGCAGATGGATCGCTTCATCGACCCCATTTGTTAGCACCACTTCATCGGCCTGCAGCCCGAAGTGCTCCGCAACCACGCGCTCAACGCCTTCGCGCTCCGGATACTTCGTCATCTCCTCAGCGGTTATCGTCCTTAGAACCTCCATCACGCGAGGCGAAGGCGCAAACGTATTCTCGTTGAAGTCCAGCCTGAGCGCTGTTCGCTCTGCCAGCGGAGGATGATATTCCGGCATCGCAATCACCGCCGCGCGCGGCTTCACAGTCATCGTTGCCACACTCATCGCCTAACCTCCGCAAGCGCCATCTTCACGCGCACACTCTCTGCGTGACCATGCAAACCCTCAGCCTTTGCCAGCAGGATTGCTTTCGGCCCAAGCTCGGCAAGACCTTTCGCACTGTACTCCTGGACCGTAATCACCTTCACATAGTCCATCACGCTCAGCCCACCGCGAACTCGCCCATTCCTTCCGGTCGGAAGCACATGATTCGGTCCAGAGATGTAATCTCCCATCGACTGCGGCGAATGTCGCCCAACAAACACCGATCCCGCGCTCCGCACCCAATCCAGATCCTCAGCCGCATCGACCGAGAGATGTTCGGGCGCAAGCCGATTGGTCAACTCGCGCGCCTCCTCGACCGTCTCCGTCAGCAGCACATATCCTTGTCCCGCCAGTGAGGCCTCGGCAATCTCGTTACCTTTCGCCTGTCGCGCCGCCTCGTGCACGACAGACTTTGCCAGTTCCTCATTGCTGGTGATCAGCACCGCGAGAGCCTCTGGATCATGCTCCGCCTGTGCGACGAGATCGGCCGCAATTCCCTCCGCATCGCCAACCTCACTGGTCACCAGGATCTCGGTCGGACCAGCAGGCATGTCGATTCCGCACTCGGCGGAAACCATCTCCTTCGCAGCGGTTACATACAGGTTTCCAGGCCCGACGATCTTGTCCACGTGTCCAATCGTCTCTGTCCCAAACGCCATTGTCGCGATCGCTTGCGCTCCACCGATTCGGTAGAACTCCGTTACGCCTGCAAGCCACGCTGCGGCGAGCGTCTCGCGCGCGGGCTTTGGTGAGCAAACCACTATCCTCTCTACACCTGCAACCTGAGCTGGAGTTACGGTCATCAGCAGGGTCGAAGGAAGCGGATAGCGACCACCTGGAACGTAGCAGCCAACGCTACCGAGCGCCCGAACGATCTGCCCTGTCTTGACTCCAGCTCCGTGCGCGGCTGGAGACTTCATCCATTCCTTCGGTTTCTGGGCCTCCGCGAAGGCGCGGATGTTTGCCTGGGCTACCTGAAGCGCATCCCGCAGCTCTTCCGCAGTATCCTGCCAAGCTGCCTTCATCTCCTCGGTTGAAACACGTAGAGCAACTCCTTCGGCGAGGCCATCGAACCGACCTGCGTACTCGGAGAGCGCAGCGTCTCCTCCTTGCCGCACATCGGCCACAATCGTGCGGACTGCGGACTCGACTTTGGCTGTGTTGACCGCGCCGCGACGCTCCAGTTCTTGGAGGAGAACTTCAGCCTTCTTCGCATTGGGTCCAAACGTCTTGACCAACTTCATTGCACTTGCTCCCGCACTACAAGACAACCTTGCTTAGTGGATACTCGACGATGCCTGTGGCGCGAGCAGCCTTGAGACGCGGAATGACATCGCGTACAAGGCTCTCGTCGAGGATCGTGTTCAGCGCGAGCCAATCAGGATCGCTGAGGTGAGAAATGGTGGGAGAGTTGAGCGCCGGAAGGACGCCGAGAATGGCATCGAGATCGGCTTTGCGGACGTTCAGCATCAGGCCGACTTGTCCCTGTGCGGCGATTGCGCCGTTCAGCATGAGAGCAAGGCTATCGATCTTCCGGCGCTTCCAGGCATCGGCATAAGAAGCCTTGTTGGCGATGAGCTGGGTTTCGGATTCCATGAGGGTCTCGATGATCCTGAGACGATTGGCGCGCAGAGACGAGCCTGTTTCGGTGACTTCGACGATTGCGTCCGCGAGCATGGGAGGTTTGACTTCGGTTGCTCCCCAGCTGAACTCGACCTTGACCGAGATGTTCTTGCCGGCGAAGTAGCGCTTGGTGAACTCGACGAGCTCGGTTGCGATGGTCTTGCCCGCGAGATCCTCGGGCTTGTGGAAGGGTGAATCTTCGGGGACCGCGAGAACCCACTTGACCTTCTGGCGGCTTTGCTTGGAGTAAGTCAGGCTCGTGACGTATTCGACATCAGTCTGGTTCTCAAGAACCCAATCGTTTCCGGTCAGTCCAGCGTCAAGATGGCCTTGCTCGACATAGCGAGCCATTTCCTGCGCGCGGACCAACATGCACTCGATCTCGTCGTCGTTGATGGAGGGAAAGTAGCTTCTTCCGTTTGCGTAGATGCGCCAACCTGCGCGCTCGAAGAGGGCGATTGTCGCGTCCTGCAGACTTCCCTTGGGAATTCCGAGCTTGAGCTTGCTCACTTGCTGTCTCCTTGGGTGACCGAAAGGACTGGTTTGGTGAAGCAGCTTACGGTTCCTTCGTGGCAGACAAGACCATCGCCTTCAACCTCGACGCGGAAGAGCAACGCATCGTTGTCGCAGTCGGTTGCAGCCTCAATGATGCGCAGGCGATTGCCGCTGGTTTCCCCCTTCATCCAGAGTTTGGCGCGGGTTCTGCTCCAGAAGGTGACGAAGCCTGATTGAAGGGTCATCTGATAGCTTGCCTCGTTGAGGAAGCCAAGCATGAGCATTTCGCCGGTCTTCCAATCCTGGACGATTCCCGGAACAAGACCTTCCATCTTGGCGAAGTCGATTGCTGGTGTTTGCATGGTTCGTTTTGCTCCTAATAGTTCTTACGGACACGGAAAAGGCCCGCTCGCGATGTTCGCGTTAGCGGGCCTTTGGGAATCCTGTTTGACGTTTCTGCTTACTTCGCCATTCCGGACCAAACCGCTAACACGCGGGAAGCGTGATTATGGGCATGATCGAGATGGTGATTGCGAAGCCGCATCATTTCTTTACGGTAACTTCGAGGCGAAGCGATGTCAATGGGTGCGAGTTTTGGATTTTTCAGAGGGGCCGCCATTGGCTGGTGGGTTCGTGCCAGGTGCGGAGGGGGCGGGCAGGGGTTCCGGCGGCGATGGTGTTGGGGGGCACCTGGCCGGTGACGACGGAGTTGGCTCCAATGATGGCGCCGTCACCGATGCTGGCCCCGGCGAGGATGGCGACACCATCGCCGATCCAGACGTTAGAGCCGATGACGACCTCGCCGGCGCTTGCGAGCGGGCGCTCCCCGGGGCGCTGGGTCGGCGGGCTCTGGCCAGGACCGGCGTAGAGGCCGTGCGCGTGATCGGAGATGATGACGCGGCTGCCGCAGAGGACGCCCTCGCCCAGCGTGACACGGTGGATGCAGGCGATGTGGACGTTATCGGACAGATTGCAGTTGGGGCCGATGGTGACGGTCGGCGTATGTCGGTGACCGGCGAAGCAGGTGATGGCATCGAGCCAGAGACCATCGCCGGCGGAGAGGTTGTGGCCGATCCGCATATGGGCGAGACCGGCGAGCCTGGGGTGCCGGCCGAGACGAAGGCCGGTGGTGCGGAGACGACGGGCGATGAGACGATCGCGACTGCGCCGGAGGACGGCACCCATGACCCTGTGCAGGGTGAGGAAGAGGCCATTCTCGCGCTGGAAGGCGATCAGGGGGTGCGGCATAGGCGGCGGCCCTCGGCCCCAGGGGGGGTGCCCCCCCTATTCTTCGCGCGTAACTCCTTCGCAATCATCATCTTAGACTCAATGACCACCGGCAAACTCGTCAAAACAAAAGACTTATCGCTAAGATTGGGCAAACAAACCACTTAGCGCCGCAAGAAAACCGTGACGGCTCGACTTTGCCCATCTTTTCGATTGCTAGTTCTATTCTAACGAATTCGGTGTATCTTCTACGCCAAGTATATTTCCTTACGAATGATAGAGATGCGGGTGCATGGGGCTTGACAGGCAAGATTAGCCCGAAAACGGTGGTTTTAGGGTGCAGCAGCCGCTAAAGCGGCCCGGGACGGGGAAAGAACGGACTCTCGGGTTGGAGCATCCTAGGGGGGTATGAGCGAGATGGCGAAGCCGGGCGCGGAGCGGTCGTGGTGGCAGGACGGGGTGATCTACCAGATCTACCCGCGGTCGTTCCAGGATACGAACGGGGATGGGGTGGGGGACCTGCCAGGAATCGTCCAACGGCTGGACTACCTGGTTGAGCTTGGGGTGGAGGCGATCTGGATCTCGCCCTTCTACCCGTCGCCGATGGCAGACTTCGGGTATGACGTGGCGGACTATACAGGGGTCGATCCGCTCTTTGGGACGCTGGCGGACTTTGACCGTCTGATTGAGGCTGTCCATGGGCGGGGGCTGAAGCTGATTCTGGACTTCGTTCCAAATCACAGCTCGGACCAGCATCCATGGTTTGTGGAGAGCCGCAGCTCGAAGGAAAGCACGAAGCGGGACTGGTACCTTTGGCGGGATGCGGCGGCGGGAGACGGCCCGGCGGAGACGCGGCTCCCGAACAACTGGATGAGCCATTTTGGGGGTCCAGCATGGACGTGGGACGAGGGGACGGAACAGTTTTACTG
>CAXUNW010000151.1:0-6307 GCA_964252505.1 uncultured Acidobacteriaceae bacterium | reverse complement strand
GCCCACCCTCCACCCGGTGGTCGCCTTCCTCCACCCACAGCGGGTCGATCGGCATCTGATGCGTCGCCATGCTCCCCCGAAACGCATTCGAGCGCGTCCGCGCCGACGCCAGCTTCATCGGCCCGCTGATAAACGCGATCCGCCGATGCCCCAGATCCGTCAAATGCTGCACTGCCCGGTTGATCCCGGCCTCATAGTCCACATGGATCGTGCAGATCCCCTTCGCCGGGTTCCCGTTATCCAGAAACACCATCGGGATGCCGCGCTTGCTGAACGAGTGCGTCAGCCGCTCATCCATCTCCGACGTCATGATGGCCACCCCATCCACCTTCCGCTGCAGCATCCGCCGGACACACTTCTCCATCCGCACCGGATCGTAGTTTGTATTTGTGACCAGAACCTCTTGCCCATGCTCCACGGCGATGTCTTCAAACGCCTTCACCAGCTCCGGAAAAAACGGGTTTGTAATGTCCGAGATGATGAGCCCGAACATATGGCTGCGCCCCGTCCCCAGCGCACGCGCGTTTGTGTTCGGATAGAAATTCAGCTCCTCGATCGCCTGCATCACAAGCGCCGCGGTCTTCGGACTCACCTTGTCCGAGCCGTTAATGGTCCGGGAGACCGTCGCTGTCGAAACGTTGGCCCGGCGGGCAACCGATTCTATGCTCATACACGCATGGACGAAGACTTTCTCCCTTTGGACGTGCCATCACAACCCACTCTGTCTTGCAGCTTACTCCATCCCTCCGCGCTGGCAGCCCCGCCCGAGCCGCCGCAGGCAGCCGGCAAAATCCTATAACGCCCTCCCGTCTCGGACCCCACGCCTGTCTTCCTGCCCGCTCGGCACTCTCCGCGACCTGCTTCCCCGCATCGGCGCAGAATGAGACCTTTCAGGAAATGCAATGCTCAATCGCAAAAAATGTCTTGACAGACCTCGCTCCAATGCCTATTTTTGCAACCGCTTACATTTCACGAGTTCGCACGCTCTGAACCATCGCCAACCCTCCGTGCAGCCTCGCCGCCGCACACTCCACCCGCAACCCCGCTCTCCCCGAAAACATGCAGCACGGGAAAAAAGGACACCTAATGATTCAGTCGCAGCGCACCACACCATTCCAGAGGCTATTGAGACGCACCCGGATCGTCCTGCTCGGTTGTCTTGCTCTCCTCGCCCTGCCCGCCTCCCGCGTCCTCGCGCAGGCAGATCAGGGTGCCATTACCGGCCTCGTCCAGGACGCCACCGGCGCCGTCATCCCCAACGCCGCCGTCACCCTTATCAACGCCGAAACTGGCCTTGTCCTTCACGTCCAGGCCAACTCCAGCGGCAACTACGTCTTCTCTCCGATCAAGATCGGAACCTACAGCGTCGAGGCCTCCGCTCCCGGCTTCGGCACCACCCGCCAGGACAGCATTCAGCTTCACGTGCAGGATCGCATCGAGGCCAATCTCCAGCTCAAAACCGGAGCCGCCACCACCGAGGTCACCGTCAACTCCGGAGCCGCGCTCCTCCAAACCGAGGAAGGTTCGACCGGTCAGGTCATTGAAGCCAAGACCATCAACGACACGCCCCTCAACGGCCGCAACTGGGTCTTCATCGCCCAACTCACCGCCGGCGTCGCCCCCGCCAACGGAGCACGCGGCCAGAAGGGCGGAGACTTCAACGCCAACGGCCAGCGCGCCGAGCAGAATAACTACATCATGGATGGCGTCGACAATAACGTGAACGTCGTCGACTTCTTCAACGGCGCCAGCTATGTCGTCCGTCCCCCGCCCGATGCCCTCGCCGAGTTCAAGGTCCAGACCGGCTCTTATTCCTCGGAGTTCGGGCACTCCGCCGGTGCCGTCGTCAATGCCAGCATCCGCTCCGGAACCAACAACATCCACGGCTCCCTCTGGGAATACATCCGTAATGACGCCTTCGACATCCGTGAGTTCTTCCAGCCCGCTGGTGCGCCCGTAGCCAAATACCGCCAGAACCAGTTCGGAGCCACCCTCGGCTTCCCCCTCATCAAAGACAAGCTCTTCCTCTTTGGCGACGTCGAAGCCAACCGCATCGTCTTTGCCGAAGGTCACACCAATCTTAGCGTTCCCACCGCTCTGGAGCGCACGGGCAACTTCAGCGAGCTCCTCAATCCCACCCTCAGCGGACGCTCCGCCAACCCCACCGGCATCAATCCCAATACCGGCAAACCGTACCCCGTATCGGGTCAGCTGTTTGTTCCCAGCGCCACCGCCAGCGGCGTCGTTCCTTTGACCAACAACAATCTCACCGCGTCCGGCCTTACCCTGGACCCCGTCGCGGTCAAGCTCCTCAACCTCTTCCCCTTGCCCAACCAGGGCCTGCCCGGTCAGACCTACAACAACTACAGCACCCAGACCAACACGGTCGATAACACCTTCCAGTACGACGTGCGCGCCGACTGGAACATCAGCTCCAAGGATCAGGCCTTCGGCCGCTACAGCTACAACCACGAGCCCGCAACCCATCCCGCGCCTCTTGGCCCCATCCTTGACGGCGGCGGCTTCGGAGATACAGGACAGGTCGTTGCGCTCGGCGAAAACTTTGCCGGCAGCGAGACCCACATCTTCGCCCCAACCCTGACCAATGAGTTCCGCTTTGGCTACAACTACGGCCACTTCTCCGGCCTCCACAGCAACGCCAACAACCCCACGGCGGCCTCCTCCCTTGGCCTCGGCGGCATCCCCTACTCCACCAACAATGGGGGTCTACCCTACTTCAACGTAGGCGGCCTCTCCAGCTTCGGATCGCCCCAGTTCTACGCCACCAACGAGTACGAGAACGTCTACCAGATCCTCGATAACATCACGAAGGTCGCCGGAAACCACACCCTGAAGGCGGGCGTTAGCATTCAGCGCATCCGCTTCTCCACCTCCCAGCCCACCCAGCCGCGCGGCACGTATAACTTCAACGGCCAGTACACCGGCCAGACCGGCTCTGCAAACACCGGTTCCGGCGTCGCCGATCTGCTGCTCAACACCATGAACAGTTCCGCCATCTCCAACACCTTCACCTCCGACGATGTTCGCTACAACCGCGCCGGCTACGCACAGGATGACTGGAAGGCCAGCGCCCGGCTCACCCTGAACTACGGCATGCGCTACGACTACTCCACCCCGTATCTTGAGCGGCACGACAATCAAGCCGCCTTCGTCCCCACCAGCGCTCCGGTGGCCGGCAAAGGTACCGCGCTCTATTTGCTGCCAAGAAGCAAGCAAGGTACTCCTCTGCCCACCAAGTTCGCCCAGCTCTTGGCGCTGGACAACATCGTGCCAACGTACACCGACAACCGTTACCTCATCAATCCGCAGAAGAGCAACTTCGCCCCTCGCGTCGGCTTCGCCTTCAAGGCAACCGATAAGGCCATTCTGCACGGCGGGTACGGCATCTTCTTCGGTGGTCTTGAGAGCACCGGCTACTACCCCAACCTCGGAGAGAACTTCCCCTTCGAGTTCGACTCCAACTTCAACGCCTCAGGTGGTTGCACCTTCGCCGGAGCCTGCCCCACCAACGGCTTCACGCTCGAGAACGGCTTCACCTCGCAGATCGCGGCCGGTCTCTTGCAGAACGCCAGCCAGCCCTCTCTGCGCGGCAGCGAGGGTAACGTTCGCACTCCCTACAGCGAGCAGTTCAACTTCACCGTGGAGTACGGCATCAGCAACACCATGGTGGCGTCGGTCGGCTATGTCGGCGCGGTCTCTCGCCACCTCCAGACCTTCCCCAACCCCAACGGCAATGTGGCCCTCGCACCCAACAACTTCGGCAGCTTTACCGACAACACAGGCAACACCTACAATCCGCTTCAGCCCTTTCCTCACTTTGGCGGAGTCAGCTTCACCGCCTACGACGCGTCGGGCAATTACAACTCACTGCAGGGCAAGCTTGAAAAACGCACCAGCCGCGGCTTCAGCTTCCTCGCCACCTACACATACGCGCACTCTCTCGACGATGCCCCAACCCCGCTCGGCAGCACCAACGATGGCGGCTACCGCAGCCTTAACATCCTTGGCATCGGCGCGGATTATGGCAGCTCCCCGTTCGATGTCCGTCACCGCGTCACCTTCAACGGGAACTACGAACTGCCCTTCGGACATGGCCGCATGTTCCTCAAGAACAACAACCTCGCCGACCTGATCGTGGGGGGCTTCGCAAGCAGCCTCGTCTTCCGCGCGCAGACCGGCGAGCCGATCACCATCGGAACCAGCAGCTATACCGGCTTCAACGGCTCGGGGGTCAACGCCATCAAGGTAGGCAATCCCTTCGCTGCGGGTGGAACTCCCAACGCGAGCAATCCCGGAATCACCTGCGCGACGAAGGTTCGTACCGTCACAAGCTGGTTCAACCCCTGCGCCTTCGCCAATCCTCTCGGAGACACGGGCACGCTCGGGTATACCAAGACACCGTACCCCAACGATCCGACGGGCACCCACTTCATCCCCAACACCATCTCCGGCACCGCCGCGCTCCAGTACGTTGGCAGCCCGCGCGGTCAAACCTACGGACCCGGCTATGATCGCGTCGATATGTCGCTCTTCAAGGACTTCCATATCTACCGCGAGTCCGCTCTCCAGTTCCGCGCCGACGTCTTCAACCTGCTCAACACACCGGCCTACGGCAACCCGAACAGCAACAACTCAACGACTGGCGGACTCATCACCGGCGCCCGCTCCTTCCAATCCAATACGCCGGACTCGCGCTTCTTCCAGTTCGCTTTGAAATATCACTACTAACCCACGTAAACTCCAGTGGCGGACGTCACATTCATGTGGCGTCCGCCACTTCTTTTTTGCTATGCGTTGTCCTCTCGCACTCTCGATCGCACTTTTCTCTTCGGCTGCTCTCCTCCTGCGCGGTCAGAGCCCTGCAGAGCGCATGTCTGCCCAGGATCGCGTCACTCTCCAGGCAGCCCTCCAGACCTACGATCAAGGCCATCTCGCACAAGCCGAACCCTCCCTCCGTTCCCTCGCCGTCAAGTACCCCGGCAGCTATCAGGTCAACGAGGCCCTGGGCAGCCTCTACGCCGAGGCCAATCAACTCGACCGCGCCCTGCCCTACCTTCAGAAATCATCGAAGATCGCCCCGCGCGAGGCTCTTGCACATGCCAACCTGGGGGCCGTCTACCTCAAGCTCGCACGCCCGCAGGAGGCTGTTCCCGAGCTCCAGCGAGCCGCCACTCTAGACCCCGAAAATCCCGCCACCCAGGCCAACCTCGGTCAGGCCCTCATGCTCCAGAAGCAGCCCGCCGCCGCGGCCGCCGCCTTCGCCGCCGCAGCCAGGACCAGCCCCGCGGACTGCGACCTCAAGTACAACCTCGCCCTCGCCCTCTTCAACGCCGGCGCCTTTAAAGAGGCAGCTGTCACCCTCGAAACGATCCCAACCGCCTCCCTGACCCCGGAGATGCACGCCCTCGCTGGAGACACCGAAGAGCGCGCCGGAGACTTCGTCAAAGCGCTCGCCCACTTCGAGGCCGCTGCCCGCACCGACCCCTCCGAGCCCAACCTCTACGCGCTCACCACTGAGCTCCTCCGCCACTGGAACTGGGCCGAAGCCATCACGGTCGCCAACTACGCCTCCACCCGCTATCCCACCGCCACTCGCTTCCAGATGGCCGCTGGCATCGCCCTCTACGGCAAGAGCGACTTCAAGCAGGCAGCCGTCGTCTTCGCGCAGCTCCTCCAGGCAGACCCCGCCAACGCCATCCTCGCCGACCTGCTCGGCCGAAGCTGCGGCTCCATCCCCGACGGCACCGCCCCCGATTGCCACGCCGTCGCCGACTTCGTCGAGCATCACCCCGGCAACGCCACCATGACCACCTACGCCGCCAACGCCATCCTCCGCGAGCCCGCCGATACCCGCGACCTCGCCAAGGCTGAGGCCCTCCTCCACACCGCGATCGCCACCGATCCCCAACTCGCCGAAGCCTACCTCAGCCTCGGCATCCTCGACCAGATCCGCCTCCAGTGGCAGGAAAGCGCGACCGCCCTTGAACGCGCCATCGCCCTCCGCCCCACTCTGCCCGAGGCCCACTATCGCCTCTCCCGCGCCTACGCCCACCTCGGCCGCCGCGACGAGGCCCAGGCCGAAATTGCCCTCCACCAGAAGTACTCCAAGCTGGCCAAGGACTCCCTCGACGCCCGGATGCAGGAGGTCATGCGATTTATCCTCAATCCAAGCTAGACCTTACCCTGCGCGGCGTCGCCGCCGGCCAGTCCCTCCGCCGCCGCGACTTCCTCAAAGCCGTCTCCGGCGCCGCCGCCCTCGGAGCCTTCAGCGGCTTCACCCCCGCGC
>CAXUNW010000150.1:0-6323 GCA_964252505.1 uncultured Acidobacteriaceae bacterium | reverse complement strand
GGCTTCTACACCATGCAGGACGACTATCCCGTCTTCCACATCACCTGCATCACCCACCGCAAGAACCCCATCTACGCCGCCACCGTCGTCGGCAAGCCGCCTATGGAAGACGCCTGGATGGGCAAGGCCGTCGAGCGCATCTTCCTCCCGCTCATGCAGCTCACCCTGCCCGAAATCGTCGACGTCAATCTCCCCGCGGAAGGCGTCTTCCACAACCTCATGATCATCAGCATCCGCAAGTCCTACGCCGGCCACGCCCGCAAAGTCATGAGCGGCATCTGGGCCCTCGGCCAGGCCATGTTTACCAAGTGCATCATCGTCGTGGACGAGGACTGCGACGTCCAAGACCTCGCCGAGGTCACCCTTCGCACCGCCAACAACATAGACCCCGAACGCGACATCCAGTTCACCCTCGGCCCCGTCGACTCCCTCGACCACGCCAGCCGCCTGCCCAACTTCGGCTCGAAAATGGGCATCGACGCCACCCGCAAATGGCCCGCGGAGGGATTCACCCGCGCCTGGCCGCCCATGCTCGCCATGCCCCTCGATGTAAAAACCCGGATCGACGCAATCTGGAAGAAGTGTGGAATCGAGTAGTGCCCGCCCGCCGGGGGGGAACGTCTGGAGACCACCCGGTCGCCTGATCCTTCCTCCCGCTCCAATTTTCACAGCGCGAACTTCAGAAAACCGTAGGATAATGATTATCGAAGAGGAGATCGACCATGGCAGAACATAACGGCAGCAACGGAAACTCGCTCAACCAGGGCGGCAGCACCCAGTTTGGAAGCGCCTCCCCACTCGGCAACGGCTCCAACGGCCCAAAGCAGACAGACGAGGGTGCGACGCACATCAGCCCCCAGCTCACCACCAACCAGGGCCGCCCCATCGGCGACAACCAGAACTCCGTCACCGCCGGCCGCCGCGGACCCATCACCCTCGACGACTTCCAGCACTTCGAAAAGATGGCCCAGTTCAATCGCGAGCGCACCCCCGAGCGCGTCGTCCACGCCAAAGGCTCAGGCGCCCATGGTGAGTTCGTCGTCACCCACGACATCTCCCAGTACACCACCGCCAAGCTCTTCTCCAAGGTCGGGAACACCTGCCCCATGTTCGCCCGCTTCTCCACCGTAGGCGGCGAGAAAGGTTCCGCCGATACCGTACGCGACCCGCGTGGCTTCGCCCTCAAGTTCTACACCGAGGAAGGCAACTGGGACATGGTCGGCAACAATACGCCCATCTTCTTTGTCCGCGACGCCATCAAGTTCTCCGACTTCATCCACACCCAGAAGCGTGAGCCAAGCTCCAACCTCAAGTCCGCCACGATGATGTGGGACTTCTGGTCCCTCTCGCCCGAGTCGCTCCACCAGGTCACCACGCTCATGTCCGACCGCGGTATCCCCGATGGCTACCGGCACATGCATGGCTACTCCTCGCACACCTTTTCACTCATCAACGCCAACAACGAGCTGCACTACGTCAAGTTCCACTTCCGCTGCGACCAGGGCATCAAGAACCTCATGAATGCTGAGGCCGATCTCCTCGCCGGAACCGATCCCGACTACTCCCAGCGCGACCTCCTCCACGCCATCGAGGTCGGAGATTTCCCCTCTTGGACCCTCAAGATCCAGGTCATGCCCGAGGCCGAGATTGACAACTTCGAGTACGACCCCTTCGATCTCACCAAGGTCTGGCCGCACAGCCAGTTCCCTCTCATTGAGGTCGGTCGCTTCACCCTCAACCGCAAGCCCTCCAACTACCACGCCGAGGTCGAGCAGGCCGCCTTCAACCCGTCCAACGTACTGCCGGGCATGGGCTACTCGCCAGACAAGATGCTCCAGGGACGTCTCCTCTCCTATCCCGATGCGCACCGCTACCGCATCGGCACCAACTACGATCTGCTCCCCATCAACGCCGCCAAGTGCCCCGTCGCCACCTACAACCGTGACGGCTCCATGCGCTTCGACGGTAACTTCGGCGACCTTCCGAACTACGAGCCCAACAGCTTCGGCGGACCCAAGGAAAACCCGAAGTATAAAGAGCGTCCGTATCGCACCGCTACCACCGACCTCGTCGGCCGCTACGACCACCGCGAGGGCAACGACGACTACACCCAGGCTGGCAATCTCTGGCGCCTCTTCTCCGAAGGTGAAAAGGATCGCACCGCGGAGACCATCGCCAAGAGCCTTGGGCAGACGCCGCTGCGCATCCAGAAGCTGCAACTCTCCCATTTTGAGAAGGCCGATCCGGACTACGCCCTCCGCGTCGCGAAGGCACTCAACAACAACGAGCACCCGGAATACCTCCACGCGCCGGACGCGGCACTGGTCGGAGCCGGAGCCCGCCTGCACGAGAAGTAGACCTCAACCACCGATCACAAAATCATGGGCTGCCCGCATGGGCAGCCCATTCGCTTTGCCCGCTACCATGGCGCAGATCCAGCACGCAATCCCCCATCAACCCGCGCTGCGTGACTGACCTTCATGGGTTAGCTCCCTATTCAGAAAAGGCGAACGATGGCAGACGAGAGTTTTTACCCGAAAGGGGGTCTCCTCCATGCCTGCTGCTTCTTGCCGTCGTTTGCTCCCGTTACATCCGCATTGTCCAGACTCCGGTCAGCCTTGCTCAAACGTCCCTCGCCTTCCGATAACTCCGATGCGGGGAATGAAATGACATCTTTCCGATTCATCCAAGGCGCCTTTGCGCTCTCTACGGTTCTCGCAGGGGCCACGCTTCAGACAGCAGCTTCCGTCGGCCTCCAGCCGACCTATCAGTTCCCGGCCTCCGTCGCCGTCAACTCCGGCAGCCAGGTCGCCGCCGTCCCCCTTGTCCTCCACACCGCTGGAACCCTCGCCACTGTCCGCGTGCTGACACAGGGCAAAGCCGCGGCAGACTTCATTGTTGCGCCCGGGGGGACCTGCACTGTCGGGCAAACCTTCAGCGCCAGCCAGACCTGCCTCCAGCCCGTTCAGTTCAGCCCCAAAGCCCCGGGTGAGCGCCGCGGGGCCGTGCTCCTCCTCGATAGCAACGGCGCCCTGCTCGCCTCCCAGCTCCTGGACGCCACCGCTACCGGCTCCGCCGGCATCCTCTTGCCGGGCACCATGCAGACCGTCGCCGGCAACGGAACCTGGGTCTACAAGCAGGATGGCGTCCCGGCCACCAGCGCCTCCATCTTCCTCCCCGGCGGCGTGGCGATCGATGGCTCCGGCAACATCTTCCTCTCCGACACCAGCAACAACCGCATCCGCCGCGTCGACGTCGTGACTGGACTCATCTCCACCGTCGCCGGCATCGGCTCCCCCGGCTTCGCTGGAGATAACGGCCCCGCTCCCAGCGCAGGCGTCAATCTCCCCAGCGGCATGGTCATCGACGGAGCCGGAGACCTCCTCTTCGCCGACAGTGGCAACCACGCCGTCCGCCGTCTCTCCCTGGCCACCGGAATCCTCAGCACCATCGCCGGACAGCTTGGCCAATACGGAGCCGGGGGAGACGGCGGACCAGCTACCAGCGCCACCCTCAACACCCCGGAAGGCCTTGCCCTCGACGCCTCCGGAAACCTCTACATCGCCGACACCAATAACCATCTACTCCGCCGCGTGGACGCCACCACCGGCATCATCACAACCGTAGCCGGAACCGGCCTCGCTGCCGCCGCCGGTGATGGTGGCCCGGCTGCCGCTGCCTCCCTCAGCTCGCCTTGGAGCGTCTCCCTCGACGCCGCCGGAAACGTATACATCGCCGACCTCGGCAACAACAAGATCCGCAAAATCGACTCCACTGGAACCATCACCACAGTCGCAGGCACCGGGAACCCCACCTACAACGGAGATGCGCAGGCCGCCACCACTGCCAACCTCAAAGGCCCCGCCGCTGTCCTGCCCGATGTCGCCGGAAACCTCTACATCGCCGACTCCGGCAACAACCTTATCCGTAAGGTCTCCGCCGGCACCGGCCTCATCTCGCTCGTCGCCGGCAACGGCAACACCGTCTTTGATGGCGACGGCGCCAAAGCTCCCGAAGCCAGCATCTACGGCCCCTACGCACTTGCCCTAGACGCCGACGGAAACGTCTTCTTCTCCGACATCTTCCACCACCGCATCCGCGAGGTGGAAAACTCCCTCTCCATCCTCAAGTTCCTCCCTATCCAGGTCGGCCGCACCTCGCTTGCGAACCTTGTGCAGCTTGAAAACGACGGAAACGCCCCGCTTAACTTCTCCAGCCTCGCCCCGGATCGCAACTCCGCCATCGATCCTGGCTTCACCACCTGCTCCACGAACACTCCGCTGCCCATCATCGCCACCTGCACCATCGGCGCCCAGTTCGCTCCGCAGGTCACCGGCATGGACGTCATCGCCGAAATCGACCTCAACTCCGACGCTGCCAACACCCCTGCCGTCCTCCGGCTTGATGGCGAGGTCGACGCTCTCGACCCCACGACCATCTCTCTTGCAAGCAGCGCCAACCCCGCAGCTCTTGGCGCATCCATCACCTTCACCGCAGCCGTTGCAGGCGGGGCATCGCCGACCGGCAGTGTGCGCTTCTACGATGGCAACACCCTCCTCGGCACCGTTCCGCTCACCGGCAATACGGCCGCCTTTCTCACCTCATCCCTTGCCCTCGGCACCCACCCCATCACCGCCAACTACACCGGCGACGCAGCCAACTCCCCCAGCACCTCCTCCATCCTCAACGAGGTCGTCAAGCAGACTCCCAGCCTCTCACTCTCTTCAGGCACAAACCCCTCGCAGGTCGGCGCAGCCGTCACCTTCTCAGCCGCGGTGACCGCCGCAAACATCCCGCCGACCGGCAGCATTGTCTTCTCGGACGGTGGCTCCGCCATCGGCAACGGCCCACTGAACGGCAGCGGGACCGCCACGTTCACCACCTCCGCTCTGGCAGCGGGAACCCACACCCTCACCGCCAGCTTTGCCGGCGACGCCAACACCCTGAGCGGCGCTTCACCCTCCCTCGCCCAGGTCGTCAACCGCTGGGCCACCACCACCACCCTCGCCTCCAGCTCTCCAAGCTCCACCATCGGCGACTCCGTCATCTTCTCCGTCCACGTCATTGCCACCAGCGCCTCTGCGGCCACAGGCTCGGTCCAACTCACTGACGGCTCCATCCTCCTCGCCACCCTTAGCCTCGACGCTCAAGGGAACGCCGCCTACACCACCTCCTCGCTCGCTGTCGGAACCCATACCCTACTCGCCCGGCTCCAGGCCGACGCCACCAACGACGCCAGCACCTCCTCCCCACTCACCCAGACCGTCGGCCAGATCACCACCTCGGCCGCCCTCACCTCGTCCGCCAACCCCGCCAACGCAGGGGCCCTCCTCCACCTTACCGCCCAGGTCACCGCCGCCTCCAACAACGCCACCGCAGGGGCCCTGACAGGCGCCGTCACCTTCACCGAGGGCGCCGGCAATCTCGGCAGCGGCACCCTCAACGGCAGCGGCGCCGCCACCCTCGACCTCAGCAACCTCCCGGTCGGAACCCATACCCTCGTCGCCAACTACGCCGGAGACCAGAACCACGCCCCCACCGCTAGCGCCGCCTTCACGCAGACCATCGTCAACGCCGCAACCACGGTCCAGCTCGTCTCCAGCTCCAACCCCTCCATCGCCGGGCGCAGCATCACGCTCACCGCTCTCGTCTCCGGCAACGGCGGCATCCCCACCGGAACAGTCACCTTCCTAGACGGCTCAACCACCCTCGGCGCCGCCCAGGTCAACGCCGCCGGCCAGGCCTCCTTCACCGTCTCCACCCTCACTGCCGGAACCCACACCCTCACCGCAACCTACGGGGGAGACGCCCGCGACGCTCAAAGCAACTCGCCTGTCTACAGCCAGGTCGTCCAGCAGACCTCCACCGCCATCGCCCTCACCTCCAGCGCCAATCCATCCTTCGCCGGGGCCGCGATCACCTTCCAGGCCTCGCTCACCAGCAACGGCAGCCTCCCCGCCGGCCAGATCGTCCTCACTGAAGGCGGAACGGTCCTTGGCAGCACCGCCATCAGTGCCACTGGAGCAGCCGCCTTCATCCTCTCGAACCTCGTCGCCGGCGCCCACACCCTCGTCGCCTCCTACGCGGGAGACGCCGACCACGCCTCCAGCAGCTCCGCCCCCCTCACCCAGGTCGTCCAGATGGGCACCAGCGCGACCACCCTCGTCTCCAGCACCAACCCCACCCTCCTCGGGGCCCAGATTACCTTCTCCATCGCCGTCACCGGAACCGCCAACCGCCCGACCGGGTCCGTCACCCTCATGGATGGCTCCTCTACCCTCGCCACCCTCACCCTCAGCGCCGCCGGAACCGCATCCTTCCCC
>CAXUNW010000149.1:0-6351 GCA_964252505.1 uncultured Acidobacteriaceae bacterium | reverse complement strand
TTCCAGAACCGCCATCTTCTGCGAAAGCCGCGCCGTCACAATGCAGTCAAGGTGTGCATGCAGCGTCGTCACACCCTTGGGAACCGTCACATGGAACTCGTACAGATTCACATCGTCCCGCCGCCACGGAAGCGTCTGCCCGTTTCCTGTAAAAACCACCCCGGTGATCTCGTCCACCGGCCCGGTCGGACGATGGTTCCCAGGAATCCACTTCGGCGTCGTCAGCCTCAGCAGCCCCGCGCTGACCGGAATGTCGACCTCCGCGTGGTAGATCTTCCTCGGAGCCTCGGAAAGGTCTGCCGTAATCTGAATCGGGGTAGTTCTATAAGGCTGCGCCAACGCGGCACTGGTCAGCAAGAGGAGAAACGGAACGACGGGGGTCCTGGACATGCGGTGTTTAATCCTCTCAGCAAGCTTGGTTAGGCGTTCAAAGCAGCTTCGATGGCGGCAACCACCATCGCATCATCGGGCAGCACCTCCGGCGAAAAGCGCGCAACCAGCGCCCCATTGCGGTCGATCAAAAATTTCTCGAAATTCCAAAGCACCTCCGGAGGATCGGTCGGCTTCATGCCCTGCGTCGCCAGATACCCGGTTATGTTCTCGCGAAACGCATTCCCGCCCGCCGTCGTCGCCTCCCGCCGCGCCGCCGTCAGCGTCTTGTACAGCGGATGCGCCGCCGGCCCCGTCACCGCAATCTTCCCAAACATAGGAAAATCCACCGAGAACGTCGCCCGGCAGAAGCTTTGGATCTCCTCGTTCGAGCCCGGTTCCTGACCCGCAAAGTCGTTCGCCGGGAATCCCAGAACCACCAGGCCCGCCGTCTTATACCGGCTGTAAAGCTTTTCCAGCCCGTCATACTGCGGCGTCAGCCCGCATTTGGAAGCAACATTCACAATCAGCAAAACCTTGCCGCGATACTCCGCCAGCGTGGTCGTCTGGCCATCGATACGCTGGATAGGCACTTCGAAGAGAGGGGCTGCGGACGACATGAAGACTCCTTTTCTAGCAGGGCTAGGTGACTGCAAGGCTCTCTTTGAGCATCAGAACCCGTGAATCCACGCTGGCCGCGCCCATCGACAGTCGATCCCTGACCATCGCCGGAACGCACCGGCTCCGAGAACGCACCAAGATAACCATTTCTAATCAATTATAGGAGTTCCGCATGATTTTCTGTTGCGTGCCCTCCGGAGAGGTCTAGGATACGACTGGATATGTCGATTCAGGACCGCGTTTTTGGAAAGCCAATAGCTAGTAGTGAAGAGCGAGCCGAGCACATCGGCGTCGCGGCAGGAATACCGATCTTTGGTCTTGACGCTCTCACCTCTGCCGCCTACGGGCCAGAGGCCGCGATGGCCCTGCTCATCCCTCTTGGCATCGACGGCACCACCCACATCCTCCCCATCATCACCGCGATCCTGATCCTCCTTGTGATCGTCTTCTTCAGCTATCGCCAGACCATCGAGGCCTACCCTAATGGCGGCGGCAGCTTCACGGTCGCGTCTGAAAATCTCGGGCCCCACGCCGGTCTCCTCGCCGCCGCCGCCCTCATGATCGACTACATCCTCACCGCCGCCGTCGGCATCTCGGCCGGCGTTACCGCCCTCACCTCCGCCATCCCCAAGCTGCAGCCTCATACCCTCGTAATCTGCCTCTTCATCCTCGCCCTCCTCGCCGTCATCAATCTCCGCGGCGTCAAGGACACGGGCACCGCCTTCATCGTGCCCACCTTCCTCTTCATCGGGACCCTCCTCATCCTCATCGCCGTCGGCGTCTTCAAGACCTTCGCCGCCGGAGGTCATCCCCTCCCTGTCTCGCCCATCCCACCTCCCATCGCCCCCACGGTCCAATACCTCGGCATCTGGCTCCTTCTCAAAGCCTTCTCCAGCGGATGCGCCGCCATGACCGGCGTGGAAGCCGTCTCCAACGGCGTCATGGCCTTCGGCGAGCCCCGCGCCCGCAAAGCTCAGGTCACCCTCTCCGTCATCATCGCCATCCTTATCGTCCTGCTCTACGGCACCTCCTGGCTCGCCAAGCACTATCAGGTGATGCCTATGGATCCCGACGCTACCGGCTACCAGAGCCTCCTAAGCCTCCTTGTCACCGCCGTCTTCGGCCGGGGCTGGTTCTACTTCCTCACCATGGGCAGCGTCCTCCTCGCGCTTGCCCTCAGCGCCAACACGGCCTTCGCCGACTTCCCCCGCCTCACCCGCGCCATCGCTGTGCAGGATTACCTCCCCCACGTCTTCATCCTGCGCGGACGCCGACTTCTCTTCTCCCACGGCGTCTACGCCCTCACCACCTTCACTGCCATCATCCTCATCCTGTTCAAGGGCGTCACGGACCGCCTTATCCCCCTCTACGCCATCGGCGCCTTCCTTGCCTTCACGCTCTCCCAGGCCGGCATGGTCATCCATTGGAAAAAACAGGGTCCGGAGCACAAAGGCCGCGGCTGGCACATGTTCGTTAACGGCGTCGGAGCCGTCGCCACCGGCATCACCACCTGCATCGTTCTCGCCTCCAAGTTCCTCTCCGGCGCATGGGTCACCGCGCTTCTCATCCCCACACTCATCCTCCTCATGTACTCCATCAAGAAGCACTACACCCGAGTCGCCGGTGAGATGAAGGATGTCACCCCGCTCAACCTCGATAACCTCGAGCAGCCTCTGGTCGTCATCCCCATGGCCGCCTGGAATCGCATCTCCGAAAAAGCCATGCGCTTCGGACTTCTCCTCTCCAACGAGATCAAGGTCGTCCACGTCCACTCCGAAGACGAGGGCCACGGCATCGAGGATGATTGGAACCAGCGCATCCTGGCCCCCATCGAGGCCAAGGGCATGGCCATTCCGGAGCTGGTCTCCATCCAGTCCAGCTTCCGCTTCATCATCTCCCCGCTCATGGACTACATCCTCCAGCTCGAAGAAGAACACCCGGGCCGCAAGGTGGCCGTCCTTCTGCCAGAGCTTGTCGTGCGCCACTGGTGGGAGAACGCCCTCCACAACCAGCGCGTCCAGCTCCTCAAACTCCTCCTCCTGCTCCGCGGAAACCAGCGTATCGTCGTCGTCAACATCCCCTGGTACCTCTAGCTCCCAGGCGCCTGATCTCTTTACGCCCAGGCGCCTGGTTTATCCTTGGCCCAGCCGGCTGCCTGCCGCTGCGGAGGAGTACGTGAAGCTCTATCAGATGGCGGACCCCGTCCGCTACCCGCGCATGACAACTGCGGAACTCCGCGAAACCTTCCTCCTCCAGGGATTGTTCCGCCCCGGCGTCATCGAGGTCGCCTATGTAGACCTCGATCGCACCGTCATCGGATCGGCCGTCCCCACCGCAACCCCGCTCACGCTCGAAACCGAGCCCGAACTGCGCGCCGACTACTTCCTCGAGCGCCGCGAGCTTGGCGTCCTCAACGTCGGCGGCCCTGGCTCTGTCACTGCCGATCAAACAACCTTTGACCTCGCGCGGCTCGGCTGTGCCTATGTCGGTCGCGGCACCCGGCACGTCACCTTCTCAAGCGCCGACCCCAACAATCCCGCCTGCTTCTACCTCCTCAGCTATCCCGCCCACGCCGTGCATCCCGCCGCCATGGTGCGCTTTGAAGATCTTGAAGGCCTCAAACTCGGAGCCACCGAAACCTGCAACAAACGCACCATCTACAAAGCCATCTACAAAGACGGCCTCCAAAGCTGCCAGCTCGTCATGGGTTTCACCCTCCTCGAGGCCGGCAGCAACTGGAACACCATGCCCCCGCATACCCACATGCGCCGCAGCGAGGTCTACTTCTACTTCGATATTGACCCCGCCCACCGCGTCATCCACCTTATGGGACCGCCCCAGGAGACAACCCACCTCATCGTCGCCGACCGTCAGGTCGTCGTCAGCCCCGGCTGGTCCATCCACGCCGGCGTCGGCACCCGCAACTACGCCTTCTGCTGGGGCATGGGCGGAGAAAACCAGGCCTACGAAGACATGGATCCAGCCGCCATCGCGGAGTTGAACTGAGCGTGGACGACACAGCGGGCCTCGCCCTCAAAACCGCGGCAAACTGCCGGCTCGACCTCGTCTCCCTTGGTGAGGTCATGCTCCGCTTCGATCCCGGTGAGGGACGCATCGCCTCCGCCCGCAGCTTTCGGGTTTGGGAGGGCGGCGGCGAGTATAACGTGGCCCGGGGCCTGCGCCGCTGCTTCGGCCTCCGCTCCGGCATCGTCACCGCTCTGGTCGATAACCCCGTCGGCCGTCTCGTCGAAGACCTGATGCTTCAGGGTGGCGTCGACCTGCAGCATCTCCGCTGGGTCCCCTTCGATGGCGTCGGACGCACCGCCCGGAACGGCGTCTACTTTCTCGAGCGCGGCTTCGGCGTACGCGGCGGGATGGGCATGATGGATCGCGGCCTCACCGCCATCTCGCAGATGCTCCCCGGCCAGGTCGATTGGGACGCCATCTTCCACCCCGGCTCCGGAGGCGTGCGCTGCTTCCACACCGGCGGCGTCATGGCCGCCCTCTCAGAGGCCTCGACCGAGGTCGTCCGCGAGGCCATGCAGGCCGCCCGCCGGTACGGAACCATCGTGTCGTTCGACTGCAACTACCGTCCATCCCTCTGGCAGACCCGCGGGGGCCGGGCCGGCGCCATCACCGTCAATCGCAGCCTCATGCCGCTGGTCGATATTCTCTTCGGCCACGAGGGCGATGTCGCCGCCACCCTCGGCGAGGCATCGCTTGCGCCCCCATGGCACACCGCCGCCAGCTACGGACCGATGGGGGCCCGCATCACCGCCGAATTTCCCAACATCAAGGTCATCGCCAGCGCCGTACGGCAGGCTACAACAGCCAACCGCAACGCATGGGGAGCCTTCTGCTTCGCCAGCGGCACGGTACATCAGGGCATGCACTTTGACGATCTTGAGATTCTTGACCGCGTCGGCGGCGGCGACTCCTTCGCCTCCGGCCTTCTCTTCGGGCTGATGTCCGGCAAAGGCGTCGCATGGGCTCTCGACTGCGGCATCTGTCATGGCGCTTTGGCCATGACCACTCCCGGAGACGGCTCCATGGCAACCTCCGCTGAGGTAATCCGCCTCATGCAGGGTGGGTCCGCCGCGGTACAGCGTTAGAAGCACCCACCAGGACAAGATCGGGAGGATTCAGATGCACAAAGCAGAGGTGTTGCGAGTCATGCAAGCGGTCGGCGTCGTACCCGTCCTGCGCGCCCAGTCCATCGCCACGGCCTTGGCCCTTGCGGACGCTATCGCCGCCGGAGGCGTCACCGTCGTTGAGGTCACCATGACCGTTCCCCACGCCCTCGAGGTCATCCACAGGCTCGTCCACGATCGCCCGGACATCCTCGTAGGCGCCGGAACCGTTCTCGACCCCGAAACCGCCCGCATGTGCCTCTTGGAAGGCGCACAATTCATTGTCAGCCCCGCCGTCAACACTAAAACCATCGAAATGTGCCACCGCTACTCGGCGGCCGTTCTCCCCGGCGGCCTCACACCCACTGAGATCGTCACCGCATGGCAGGCCGGGGCTGATGTCGTCAAGGTCTTCCCCGCCAGCGCCATGGGCGGAGCCAAATACCTCAAGAGCCTCAAAGCTCCTCTCCCGCAGATCGAGCTTATCCCCACCGGCGGCGTCTCCATCGCCACGGCCATGGACTTCCTCGAAAGCGGGGCCTTCGCCCTCGGGGTCGGCGCGGATCTGGTCGATGCCAAGGCCATGGCCGAAGGCCGTCCCGAAGCCGTCACCGCGACCGCGCTGCGCTACCTTGAGATCGTGCAGGAGTTTCGCGCCCGCGGCGTCCCTGCATGAACGTGATACGCTGCGGGCAATATGCGTACCATCAGCATCAGCCGGCGAGCCTTCGCCCTCGGGTTCGCCGCCCTCGCCTCGCCGCCGGGTAGAGCGCAGTCCACCTCACGCCCTAACGTCGCCGCACTCGATCGCCTCCGCATGGTCGCGCTCGCCGACGCGGCCCTCGCGCGCAAACCCGTCGGCATCACTGACCTCCCCGCAGGTCGAGGACCCGGCACCCCCCACGACTTCTACTCCGACGAAACCTTCCTCCAGCATCGCGACGCTCTCCGAACCCTGTGCGTGGAGGTAACCGCCCTCGCAGCCGCCTTCGGCGTCACCGGGCAGGAGCCCTACGCCACAGCCGCCGCCGCCTCCCTCCGAGCGTGGTTTCTCGCCCCCGAAACCCGGATGAACCCAAACCTTGAACTCGCGCAGTACCGCACTCGCTTCCCCGACCCCAAACAGCCCCCCAGCGGCACGCCGGAAGGTGTCATCGAGGCCGTCTTCCTAGCCGAACTCGCCGTCGCCCTACCCTTTCTGGCAGCCTCCGAAGCCCTCACCGACAAAGAC
>CAXUNW010000148.1:0-6365 GCA_964252505.1 uncultured Acidobacteriaceae bacterium | reverse complement strand
GCACATACTCCGTTGAAGGATCCCTCCAGACCTCCCGCGCTGCCGCGTCGCTCGAGACATCGGTCGCACTCTCCCCCGGATCCGCCGCCATCAACGGCCGCCCACCACCTCTCGATCCCATAACCGGCGACGCCGCCAGGTTCCCAGGCTCACCGCTCCCCGGCTCACTCGCCTCGGGCCCATAGATCCACCCCGTGATCGGGTAGATCGTGCCCCCCGGTGCCAGCGCACCCGCCGCCAGCCGCTCCAGATACCCCTTCATGCCTGCACCAGATCCAGATAAAACGATCGCCGCGCCGGGCTGAGCGCCAAAATCTCCCCTTCGCCCCACCCATACGCCGCCGCAAGCCGATGAACCTCCAGCAGAAGCCGCTTCGCCCGTACCTCCAGCTCAGCCCACACAAAGCTCAACGGATCCAGCGTCCCATAGCCTTCATGTCCGCAAACCGGGCACACCATCTCCAGCCGGATCTCCGCCATCGGGTCCGCCGCCGCCAGTCGTTCCGCCACAATCTCGATCTCATCCTCCGTCAAAGCGTCGCCCGGTTCCATTCGGCACATCTCCGCCAGCCGCCGTCCCGCCGTCACCGCGTCCGGCTCCCGCACGATCAGCGAAAGGTCTCGTGTCGTCGGCAGCCGGAACCGTTGCTCCCCCACTATCACCGGCTCGCTCCCTGCGCCATCCTCGGCCTCCGCGCCCTCCGCCAGCATCCTGCCGTCCACCTCCAGCTCCAGCTTTGCCCCACACGCCTCGCATGCGGACCATCCCGCCAGCAGCGCCCCAAAGGAGGCACATCGCAGCGCCGCCAGCATTCCGTTGCGCTTGCCCAGCGGCCAGTCCGCCAGCGCCTCGTAGCTCATCTCCGGGAAGGCTGCGCCCAAAGCCAGTATGCCCCGATCCAGTGGATGCAGGCCGTATCCACGCTCCCAAAGCATCAGCAGATCGGACGACCCGAGTTGTCTCATGGCTGCCCCTGTTCACAAACGCGCGCCTCGCGGCTGCGCAGCCCTTACCTCGTAAAAGCCTTAGGTCACGACCGTGCTCAGCGTGGGCTCAAGCGGCTCCACCACGCTCTTGTCGCGCTCAAAGCCCTCGTTCTCGATCTTGATGTGCTCGACGGCGATCGCGTTCGCATTCGAATCCAGATCCGGAAGCGCCTGGTACTCTGACACCCAGCAGCGATAGATCTTGTACGCAATCACTACCTGCCCAGCCTCGTTGTAAAGCTCCAGATAAATGTCCTTGCGAAAGTTCGCCAGCGACACCTCCGAGCCCAGACCCGCGCCATAGTTCCACACCCGTCCCGCCCAATCGTGGAACGCAAGATCCTGCGTCAGCCCCCGCTCGAACGTCACGGCTTCATATTTGCTTCGCCCTGGAGACTTGTGCGACGTCGAAGGATCGCCGCCCGAGCGGAACTCCACCACCTCCGTCGTCCGCTTCAACCCCGTGAACTTGCTGCCGCCGAACACATATTTGCCATCCCACTTGATCCGGAACTTGAAATTCTTGTAGGGGTCCAGCCGCTTCGGGTTCGTCTTGAATTGAGCCATGTCAGAATCTCCTTAGGACGCAAGCTGTCCAGCCATCTGCTGAATCTGGATGACCACGAACTCTGCCGGATAAAGTGGGGCAAAACCCACAAGAATATTCACGATGCCCAGGTCAATGCTGGATTGCGGGTTGTTGTCGGCATCGCACTTCACAAAATAGGCCTGCTGCGGCGTACTGCCTTGGAAGGCCCCCTGCAGAAACAACTCTTGCAGAAACGCGCCAATGTTGAGCCGGATCTGCCCCCAAAGACTTTGGTCGTTCGGCTCGAACACCACCCATTGCGTGCCGTCCACCAGGCTCGATTCAATAAACAGGGCAAGCCGCCGAATCGGAATGTACTTCCACTGCGATCCCGCCGAGTCGCTGCCCTGCAGCGTACGCGCACCCCACACAACATCCCCATACACCTTGAACTCGCGAAGGCAGTTGATCCCCTGCGTGTTCAGGTTCCCGTTATCCAGGTCGGTCAGCGTGTATTGCAACCCGGTCACCCCGGTCAGGCTCGCATCGATCCCTGCCGGAGCCTTCCACACGCCCCGCGCCGCATCCGTCGCCGCGTAGACGCCGGCGACAAAGCCGCATGGTGGAAACAGTGCAGGGCGGCCTCCCACCAGGGGGTCCGGGGCATACACCCACGGAAAGTAGTAAGCCGAACTGTTCGAGTATTGACCCGTCAGGCTCCCGCTGCCGCTTCCCGCAGGGCCGGTGCTCGTCAGGCCGGCCACCAACGCGCTCTTCGGTGGGTCGACAATGTAAAACGCGCGATGGTCGTGGCAGTACTTCTGCAGGTTTGCAACCACGGTCGCCTGTGACTCGCCCGGCACGCACAGCAGGTTGAACCCGTCCACTTGATCCAGTAGATGAACTCCGCCGGTTCCGGTCCCATCGGAATTGAGCGCCGTCATAAACGCGCCCCCGTTCGCACCATCCAGCGTCGGGTTCAACACCGCTCCGTCCGCGCCACCCGTCAGAAACTGACCCGCCCCCGTCAACGCCGACGGCGCGGCCGTAGGAACCCCCGTGGCCTGCAGCGTGATGTAGTTTGAGTCCGCATTGATCACAGCCAGCGCGTAAAAGGGATCGGTCGCCAACACAGATAGATTGTTGTAAGCCTCCACCACAACCAGGTTGCCGCTTGGGCCCAGCATCGACACCGTCAACCCAAAGCGCGTTCCCGTCGTGTCCCCTGCCTGCGGCGTCACCGTCAGCGCCAGCAGGTTTGCCCAGGCCCCCGGGCTTTGCGCGCTCACCGCGAATCCTGTCGTTGTGCTGCCTGCCGCGTTCAGCGTGAGCACTGCGGTCCCGGCTGCATTTCCATCAACCCCGCCGGTCAGCATGTAAACGCCGTTGGCTGGTGCCGCTGTCGGCGTTCCCGTAGCCTTCACCGTCAGATAGTTCGAGGCCAGCGTCCCCGGAGCCGCCGCGGAAAGTCCCGTCAACGTCTCCAGCGTAACCGGCGATGCACCACTTGCCCCGGTCACGATCGCCGCGTTGAAGCTTGTCCCATTGCTGCCGGAGACCACAACTCCATAGGTGTTCGACCACCCGCCCGGAGTCTTGGCCGAAAATACCAGGCTGCCTCCCGCCACTGGAATCGTCACTGCACCTGCTGCGGGCGTTCCCGCCGCCGCCCCCTGCAGCGCCCCCTGCGCCAGCCTCACGATGTAGGCCTGCTGACCACCGTTCGTAAAAAAATGCGACACCGCATATCCAAGCAGGCTGCGCGAATCCAGCCCCCCAAACTGCCGCTGATAATCCATAAAGCTCTCAACCAGCACAGCCGCTGTCGTTGGACCCTGCGCCGCCCATCCTACAAACGCGGCAATCGAGGTCGCCACGCCGCTGATACTGTGTACGGCGCTCGGAACCTCCGCAACATACACACCCGGATATGTTAAAGCTGCCATAGCTGCATCCTCCTTCGGCTGCTCGTGCGCACAACATGCTGATCTGGGGCCCAGGAGTCTGTGGCGTAAAACCCGCATCTTGCTTCCCGCCTGAGCCCAGGCGGAAACCACGATTAGGTCGATACGACGTAGGCCGACAGGCAGAACGGTCCGCCATCGGCCAACACTCGCCGAAAAAACACCAACAAACGCCGCGAGGAGGATCATAGCCTTCTTCCCCGCCGTCACAAATCCCTTTTTGCAAATATTGACACGATTAAACCTTTTTTCACTGCCACGCCGACCCGGCACTATCCGGCATCGGGTAAACCCCCCACACCGTCGCTGCTACCATCCCAGTTATGACCACCCTTCAAAGCGTAAGTCCCCTTGTCGAGGCGTTAAACCTCCGCAAAGAGTATCCGGGCCGCAACGGGAAGGCCGCTCGCGTGGTAGACGATGTCTCTCTCACCATCGCCCGTGGGGAGACCCTCGGTTTGGTCGGCGAGTCCGGCTCCGGCAAAAGCACCGTCGCGCGTATGCTCCTGCGCCTCCTCGAGCCCACCGCTGGCTCGGTCCGTTTCGACGGGCAGGACATCCTCGCCGCAAACCCCCGCAGCCTCCGCGCTTTGCGCCGCAGCATGCAGATCGTCTTTCAAGATCCCTACGCCGCTCTCAATCCCAAAATGCGCGTTCGCGACATCCTCGCGGAACCCTTCACCATCCACCGCCGTCCTCCCCCGGGCGGTATAGACGCCCGCCTGCACGAGCTCCTCGACGCCGTCGGCCTGGAGCCTTCCGCCCTCGCGCGCTATCCGCATCAGTTCAGCGGCGGCCAGCGCCAGCGCATTAACATCGCCCGCGCTCTTGCCCTCCGCCCCGCCCTCCTTGTCCTCGACGAACCCGTAAGCGCCCTTGACGTCAGTGTCGGCGCGCAGGTCGTCAACCTCCTCCGCGTCCTCCAGCAACGTCACAACCTCACCTACCTCTTCATCTCCCATTCCATGCCGCTGGTCCGCTATCTCTGCGACCGCGTGGCCGTCATGCAGCAGGGCAGGATCGTCGAGGTCGGTCCCTGCCTGCAGATCTGTCAAGCACCCACCGTCGCCTACACGCAGCGTCTCATCGCGGCGACGCCCCGCCTGCCCACGTTCGGCACATGAACACCTTTCCACCCTCGTCGTTACAATGGAGGGAGTGACTCTCGGATTCAACCCTCATTGGCACTTCCTTTGGCTGGTCGCTGCGTCCTTCGTCGCGGGCATCATGAATGCGATGGCCGGTGGAGGATCGTTCCTATCCTTCCCCGCCATGCTTGCCATGGGCGTTCCTCCCGTTGAGGCAAATGCAACCAACACTGTAGCTTTATGGCCCGGGCAGCTCACCTCCCTTGCCACCCTGCGCGGAGACATGCGCCGCGATCTCCTGCCCCTCATCACCGCCGCCTCTATCCTCGGCGGCGTCGCCGGGGCCGTCACCCTGCTCAAAACCCGCCAACTCACCTTTCTCCACCTCATCCCGTGGCTTATGCTGTCCGGCTCCATCATCTTCTGGGCCAGCGGACCCATATCCCGCTGGCTCCGCACCCGCGCACGCGCTAACCCCAATCACGACCCCAACCGGCCCCTGCCCCTCGCCTGGATCTTTCTCTCCATCATCCCGGTCTGCTTCTACATCGGCTACTTCGGTGCCGGCGGCGGCTTCCTCCTCATGACGATCCTTGCCCTCTTCGGTGTCGAGGAGATGCATGTGCTCAACTCCCTCAAGGTTCTCGCCGCCTGCCTCTCCAACTTCTGCGCCATTGTCACCTTTGTCCTCAGTGGCCGCATCCTTTGGCACTTCTGCCTCATCTCCATGGTCTTCGCCGCGGCCGGCGGCTGGATCGGCGCGCGCTATGCCCGACGCAGCAACCCCCACGTCCTCCGCGCCATTGTCGTCATCACCGGATGCACCATCGCTGCATACTTCTTCTGGAGACAGGCTTGATCCCACCCCTGGAGACACACTCATGAGCCACGAAGGAATTCGCCTCATCACCGCCGAACAGGCCGCTCGCGAGGCTGAGCCTGAAGTCAAGCTCCCCACAAACGCCGTCACCCCGCAAAAGGTCCGCGTCCTCAAGACCGAAGGAACCGGTGTCGAAATCGATTGGCTCGACGGCCACAAAAGCAAGTGGACCTTCGCCTGGCTGCGTGAGGCATGCCCCTGCGCCACTTGCCACGAGGCTCGCGACGCCGACGGACGCAAGCCCGGCATCCCCAGGCCTCAGCCCGCCACCCTCCTCCCCATGTACAAAGCCCCCGTTCGGCCCCTCGAGGCGCACGCCGTCGGCAAGTACGCCCTTCGCTTCAAGTGGAACGACGGCCACGAAAGCGGAATCTACTCCTGGGAATACCTCCGCCGCCTCCCCAAAAACGCCGAAGCCACCGAAAGGCACCCACAGTGACCACCGAAACCATGCAGCTTTCCGGCTTCAATGATGTGCAACCCATCCCGTTACAAGAGCTCGCCGAGCGCCTCCGCCCCCTCTACACCCGCCTTGCCACCCATCGCCTCTACGCCGCCTTCCGCTCCATCGAAGACCTGCGCCTCTTCCTGGAGTCCCACGTGTTCGCCGTCTGGGACTTCATGTCCCTTCTCAAAACCCTCCAGCGCGGCCTCACCTGTGTCGATATCCCCTGGATGCCCAGCCCCTATCCGCTCAGCCGCCGCCTCATCAATGAGATCGTCCTCGGCGAAGAAAGCGATCTTTACCTCGGCCGCCCCGCCAGCCACTTTGAGATCTACCTCGCCGCCATGCACCAGTGCGGAGCCTCCACCTCAACCATCCAAACCCTCATCGCCAACCTCCGCGGTGGCATGCCTCTCCCCACAGCCCTCAGCGCTGCGCCCCCGCCCGCCCATGACATAGTACAGGCACCCTT
>CAXUNW010000147.1:0-6407 GCA_964252505.1 uncultured Acidobacteriaceae bacterium | reverse complement strand
GTCCTCACTGGGCTGGACGGCGGTTCCGGGGGGGAAGACGGTGTCGAGGTGGGCAGAAAGCAGGACGACGGGTCCGTCGGGCGGCGCGTCAGGGGCGGGGAGTTCGGCGAGAGCGTTGCCGGACGGGTCAAGATGGGGATTGGTGAGGCCAAGGGCGACGAAGCGCTCGAGAAACCACTGGTCGCGCAGGGCTTCACCGAAGGGCGGGGGGGGGATGGCGAGGAGTTCGAGAAGCCAAAGGCGAAGCTGGGGCTGGTGGAGGTGCAGCCAGTGGAAGGCGCGGTGGACCGGAAGCGTGGCGGCGAGGCGGGTGATGCGGAGTTGGGCGTGAGCGGCGGTAGGCACGTCAGTACTCGACCTTTGCAAGGAAGAGGCCATGCGGTGGCGCGGTGGGTCCGGCGGCTGCACGGCTGCGCGCCGCGAGGGCAGCTGCGATGGACTCCGGTGGGACGCGGCCGGCGCCTGCCCCGACGAAGGTTCCGACGAGGTTGCGGACCATATGGTGGAGGAAGCCGGAGCCGGTGATGCGAAGGCGAAGCAGACCGCCTGGGTCGGGATCGAGGGTCCAGGCGGAGGCGTAGATGATGCGGGTGTTGGGGGTTGGGTTTGGAGGCTTGATAACTATTGGATGTTCGGGGCGCGAGCTGCGAAGGGTGAGGTCTGGGTCGGCGGCGGCAAAGCTGGTGAAGTCATGCGGGCCGAGGATGTGGGCAGCGGCCTGATTGAGGAGAGACAGATTGAGGCGGTACGGGCAGGCCCAGACATAGGGGGCGAGCATGGGAGGGCAGATGGTTTCAAGCGCGCCGTCGCGGGGCAGGATGCGGTACTCGTAGGTCTTGCGGAGGGCGTTGTGGCGCGCGTGGAAGTCCGCGGGCGCGGGACAGAGGGTGAGGATGCGGACCGAGGGCGGCAAGGCGCGGTTCAGGGCATGATGCAGGTTGGGCGGCGGGATGGGTGCGAGAAGGTCGAAGTGGGCTACTTGACCGAGCGCGTGGACGCCGGCGTCGGTGCGTCCTGAGCCCTGAGGGAGTACGCACTCGCCCGTGATGTGGTGGAGGGCATCGGCAAGAGTTTGCTGGACGGTGGGGCGACCGGGCTGGACCTGCCAACCATGGAAGGGCGTTCCGTCGTAGGTGAGGATGGCTTTCCAGCGCGTCATGCGGATGCTTTGGACGGTAACATGGCGGGGCGGGCGGGGAGCGATTGGTATACTCGCGTATCGTTTGAACGAGATGGAACGCGGTGGTGAAGCAGTTTCCTTTTGAGGGAACGAACGGCCGGGCCGGCGCGTATGGATGCGATAGGAAGTTGCGTTGACGGCGGCGGGTTGAGTCTGTGTTCGGCTAACCGGAGGCCGACCTAAGTTTGAGAGTCCTTTAGGGGCGGCCCGGCGTCTAGAGGGCATGCCTTCAGAAAAGCTGGTCGCGGTCGTGTGCCACTGCCGCGGATGGATAGAGATGGCAGGAGAGAATGCATCGTGAGATTACGTGATTTGCAGGCGGCGGCTGGGATAGCAGTCTTGTTGATGGGAACGATGACCCAGCCGGGTCTCAGTCAGGTTCAGAAGCAGGTGGAAAAGGGCGCGGCGGGTGATGCAAAGGCTGCAGGCCAGCAGGATCTGCCGACGGCGCCAACACCGAAGCAGACGGAGCCGCTGTTTCTGCGCGATACACCGATCGATTACACGCAACCAAAAGGTACGAAGCTGACGCATTTGCTGCAGGCGTACGAGCCGAAAGATTATCCGCTTCCGCGGCTGACCAACACCCCTCGGCTAGGCGATCTTCTGCGTGACGGCAAGCTGTACCTGAGCCTTCCCGACGCGGTGACGCTCGCGCTTGAGAACAATTTTGATATCGCGATCGCCCGGATCAACCTGGATATTGCGGATACCGATGTGCTGCGGACGCGGGCAGGAGGAACGTTCCGCGGGGTGTCGACGGGTCTGGTTCAGGGAACGCTGGGTGGGACGACCTCGACGATTACCGGGGGTGGTGGACCGGGCGGCACGACGACCTCCTCCGGCGGCGGCGGCGCGGGCGGTTCGGGTCTGGTGCTGAGCACAAACGGCGGTGGGCCGCTCCCGGAGCTGCTCGACCCGACCATCACCGGGACCTACCAGTACGAGCGGGCAACGACGCCGCAGAGTACGACCTTTATTACCGGAACCAACACGCTCCAGCAGAATACAAATACCTACGATTTGGGGTATCAGCAGGGTTTTCTGACTGGAACGTCTCTGGCGGTAACCTTTAACAACACACGCGCAACAACGAACAGCGCGCGATCGAGCTTCAGTCCACAGTTGAACTCCGTCTTCAGGGCGCAGGCGACACAGCATCTTCTGCAGGGATTTGGAACGTGGATCAACGGCCGCTTTATCATCCAGGCCAAGAACGACCGTCGAATTACGGACTCCGCCTTTCGCGAGCAGATCATCGCTACGGTGACCCAGGTTGAGAGCATCTACTGGGCGCTGGTAAGCGCGTATGAGGATGTGCAGGCCAAGCAGCGGGCTCTGGATCAATCGACCAAGCTGACGGCAGATAATCGGAAGCAGTTGGAGATTGGTACGCTGGCGCCGTTGGATGTGGTGAACTCCGACAGCGCGGTCGCGACGGATAAGCAGTCGCTGATCGCTTCGCAGTCCAACCTGCAATATCAGCAGCTATTAATGAAGCAGGCTGTGGCGCGGGATCTGAACGATAAGACTATCTCGGATGCTCCGGTGGTTCCGACCGATCGCGTTGGCCTGGAGCGGCTGCCAGAGGAGGACACGCCGGCTGAACAGTTGGTGCAGCAGGCTTACGTCAACAACCCGCAGATCGAGCAGGCTGTGCTGACGATGAAAAATAACGAGATCACCATCCGGGCACTCAAGAACGGGCTGCTTCCGGTGGTGGATGCGTATGGGTTTTACTCCGGTTCAGCGATTGGTGGGCAGCAGAACGGGAGTCTGCAGTGCACCTCGGCGACGGGAACGACGGTCCCGTGCCCTCCGGGAACCGTGGTGGGATCAAACTACGGAAATGTGTTCAGTAACACGTTCAACAACTCAGCGCCGGACTACGGTGTGGGCGTGAACGTGAATATCCCCCTACGCAACCGGATTGCGCAGGCGGACCAGTCGCGGTCGCAGATGGAGTACCGGCAGACGCAGATGCGGTTGCAGCAGCTTTATACCCAGATTCGGATCCAGGTGGTGAACGGGCAGTATGCGCTGACCAACGATCGGGCGCAGGTGGTGGCGGCGCAATCGACGCGGGACTTTGGAGCGCAGAGCCTGGACGCGGAGCAGAAGAAGTACCGCCTTGGGGCGTCGACAACGGCGAACGTGCTGCAGCAAGAGAGGAACCTGGCCACGGCGGAAAATAACCTGATCTCGGCTACGGCGGCCTATGCGCGGGATCGGTCGAATCTACGGCAGCTTCTCTCAAACACGCTGGACGTGTATGGGATTGATCTGGTGGCGACGGCGATGGGGACGGTCAATACGACGCCAACGATTCCCGGACTGACGGCACCGAAGGCGCCTTCTGCGCCAAAGCCCATCTCAGTGGGGACCGACCCCTCCACGGCAAACCCGGCTCCGGCTACTCCGGCGACGGGGACACCCCCGCAATAGGTAAAAAGAAGTGAGGAGGCCCGGGCCGCAGCCCGGGCCTTGCTGCGTGTGGGTTGTTACAATTCGAGTTTGGTTCAGGGCGCGATTCTGCTCTCGATGGGATGGTGTGGCGGTGAGTTTCCGGTTACGTTTTTCGACAGCAGGAGAGAGCCACGGGGAGAGCCTGGTGGCGCTGGTGAGTGGTCTTCCGGCTGGCATTCCGGTGGCGCAGGAGTTTGTCGATCGCGAGCTTTGGCGGCGGCAGCAAGGGTATGGGCGCGGCGGGCGGATGCGCATCGAGCGGGATACGGCGCACATCCTAAGCGGGGTACGGCATGGAAAGACCATCGGGTCTCCGGTGGCGATGACGCTGGCGAACAATGACTGGAAGAACTGGAACGAGATTTTGCCGGTGGAGGCTGGGGATGCCGAGAAGCACAAGGCAGTGGCGTCGCCAAGGCCTGGCCATGCGGACCTCCCGGGTTCGTTGAAGTACGACTTCAAGGACGCTCGCTACGTTTTGGAGCGGGCAAGTGCGCGGGAGAGCGCGGCGCGGGTGGCGTGCGGTGCGCTGGCAAAGCTGCTGCTGCGAGAACTGGGCGTCGGTGTCGGGAGCCATGTGGTGCGGGTGGGCAAGGCGGAGTTAGGCCGGGACGCGGCGTGGCACGAGATTGTGGTGGCGAACGGGCGGGAGGAGATCCTCCTGAACTGCGTGGATGCGGACGCGGAAAAGCGCATGAAGGCAGAGGTCGATGCGGCGCTGCGGACAGGAGACACGGTCGGCGGCGTGTTCGAGGTGGTGGTGCATGGTCTGCCTCCCGGGGTAGGAACCCATGTGAACTGGGATGAACGGATGGATGGGCTGCTGGCGCAAGCCGTGATGAGTTTGCAGGCGGTGAAGGCAGTCGAGCTGGGGCGTGGGGTGACGGCGGCGGAGTCCATGGGCTCGGCTGTGCACGATGCGATCGGGTATGACGCGGAGGCGGCGGAAGCGCCGGGGGATGGCCGCAGGTTTACCCGCTTTTCGCGGGAGAGGAATAATGCGGGAGGCGTGGAAGGGGGCATCTCCAATGGGGAAGATGTGGTGGTGCGGGGATATCTAAAGCCGATTTCTACGCTTCGCCGGCCGCTGGGTTCGGTGAGCTTTGAGACCCGAGAGCCGGTGAAGGCGGCGTACGAACGGTCGGATGTGTGTGTGGTTCCAGCGGCGGGAGTGGCGGCGGAGGCAATGGTTGCGCTGACGATTGCCGGGTTGGTGATCGACAAGTTCGGCGGAGATTCGCTTGGGGAGATGCGGCGAAACTTCGAGGGGTATTGTGGACAGATACAGCGATTTTAGGGACATGCGGAGTGGTTTGTGAAGATTCATGAGGTGGTGAAGTATCCGGAAGCGGTGCTGGCGCGGCGGGCGGATGCAGTCACGGTGTTCGACGAGAAGTTGGCGAAGCTTGTGGACGAGATGTTTGAGAGCATGTATGCGGCGCAGGGGATCGGGCTGGCGGCGCCGCAGATTGCCATCTCACAGCGGATCGCAGTGGTGGATGTGAGCTTTAAGGAGCGGCCCATCGAGAAGATGGCATTGATCAACCCGGAGGTGATTGAGCGGACAGGGCGGCAGGTGGAGGAGGAGGGATGCTTAAGCCTGCCGGAGATTCGGGAGAAGGTGGTGCGAGCCGAGTGGGTGAAGGTGCGAGCGCAGGATGTGACGGGCAAGACGTTCGAGGTGGAAGGCACGGAGTTGCTGTCGCGGGCGCTGCAGCATGAGATCGACCATCTGGATGGGGTGCTGTTTATCGACAGGATCAGCCGGCTGAAGCGCGAGTTGGTGCTGCGAAAGATCAAGAAGATGCAGAAGAACGGCGAGTGGTAACGGGGAGAGTTCGATGAAGGTGGTGTTCTGCGGCACTCCGGAGTTTGCCGTGCCGACGCTTGAAGCGGTGCTTGCGGCGGGCCACGAGGTGGCGCTGGTGGTGACGCAGCCGGATCGTCCTGTGGGGCGCACGGCGGAGGTGCAGGCTCCGGCGGTGAAGCGGGTGGCTTTGGCGCGTGGAATCCAGGTGGTGCAGCCGGAGAAGATTAGGAATAACCCGGAGTTTCGGGCGCAGCTTGAGGCGATTGCGCCGGACGCGATTCTGGTGGTGGCGTATGGACGGATCATTCCGGAGTGGATGCTGACGCTGCCGCGCTTTGGAAACATCAACTTACACGGGTCTTTGCTGCCGAAGTACCGGGGTGCGGCGCCAATCCAGTGGGCGGTGGCCAGTGGGGAGACGTATACGGGAGTGACGACGATGCGGCTGGAGGCTGGGCTCGACACAGGGCCGATGCTGCTGGCGCAGGTGGTTCCGATCGGGGTGGAGGAGACGGCGGCGGATGTGTTCGAGGGGTTGGCTGCGGTGGGCGCGGCGTTGATGGTAAAGACGTTAGCTGGGTTAGAGGATGGCTCGGTCGAGCCGGTGGAGCAGGATCATGGGCAAGCGACGCTGGCACCGATTTTGCGGCGAGAGGACGGTTTGGTTGACTTTTCGCGGACGGCGAAGGAGATATACGACCGGTGGCGGGGCTTTCAGCCATGGCCCGGCGCCTACACGGTGCTGCGGGGTAAAAAGCTTATTTTACAAAGAGTTAGCGTCGGGGAAGCCATGGTGGGCGACACCGGAAACGTGGTGGTGGATAAGGGGCGGATGATGGTGATTTGCGGCGGCGGGACGGGTCTCGCGCTGGAGGAGGTTCAGCTGGAAGGAAAGAAGCGGATGACGGCGGCGGAGTTCCTGCGCGGGTATCAGGTGAAGACGGGTGAGCG
>CAXUNW010000146.1:0-6412 GCA_964252505.1 uncultured Acidobacteriaceae bacterium | reverse complement strand
CATCAGGACCACGCGCCGTACCCAACCCGCTGCAACCTCTTGCATATGCCTCCCTATGTCGTGTGGTCCACCACAATCTTCCAACCTGCATCTGTCTTTTCAAACACAAGCGAAAAGATCCCATCCGCATTCCCGCCTGCCTTTTTTCCGCGGTCCAGGTGATATTTCCCCACCACCACGGCGAACCGTTCATCCAGCGGATGCACCTCCAGCTCGGAAAAGCCGAGCGTGCCCATCGCCTCCCGGTTCGGATAATTCTTGCGATAGTCGTTCAGCAGCTCCTCATGCCCACGCGACACATGGCCGCCAATAAACAGAATGTCCGGCGCATCCTTGTAGCCGGAAGCAAACCCTGCCAGGTCTCCCCGGTTCCACGCCGCCTCCTGCGCCAGCAGCACCTTCACCACGCCGAGTTCCGTCGGCGTCGCCGTCTTCAGCTGTGGCGGCGTCGCCGCCCGCAGCAAGGCGCTGCAGCAGGCAAGCAGCGCGGCAAAAACACACATCCGAAGGCGGCAACGCATAGGCAACATCCTCTCACCAGTCTAGCCCGCGCGCTGGGGCCTGCCGAAATCCTATACTGAGCCATGAACGTTGAGCCTCCAACTACAGCCGCCGCGCCGGCATCGCCGCCGCCCACGCGCATAGTCCATGCTGTCTGCGCGCTCGACTGCCCCGACTCCTGCGGCGTGCTCGTCACCGTCGACACCGCCTCCGGCCGAGCCACCCGCGTCCAGGGCGATCCCGCCCACCCCGTCACCCGCGGCTTCGTCTGTGGCAAGGTCGCTAAATTCCTCGATCGCGTCTACGCCCCCGATCGCCTGCTCTACCCGATGCGTCGCCGCCCCGGCATCCCGAAAGGCAGCCTCCCACAGGGCAGGGAACTGGAAGCCTTCGAGCGCATATCCTGGGATGAAGCACTCCAGCAGATCGCCGCCAGGCTCGCCCGCATCGCCGCCGAGCATGGCCCCGAATCCATCCTCCCCTACAGCTATGCCGGAACCATCGGCCAACTCGGCTACGGCTCCATGGATCGCCGCTTCTTCCACCGTGTCGGCGCCTCTCAGCTCGATCGCACCATCTGCGCCAGCGCCGGCGGCGCCGCCCTCACCAGCATCTATGGCATCCGGCTCGGTGCCGCACCGGAGCACTACGTACACGCCGGCCTCATCGTTGCCTGGGGAGCCAACATCCACGGTAACAACATCCACCTCTGGCCCTTCATCGAGCAGGCCCGTCGCCATGGCGCCCGGCTTATCGTCATTGATCCCTACCGTACCCGTACCGCCGCCCTCGCCGACGAGCATCTCGCCATCCATCCCGGAACCGATACCTTGCTCGCCCTCAGCATCATGCACATCCTCTTCGCGGAAGGTCTGGAGGATCGCCCCTACCTGGCCGCATGTACCTTGCCCGGGCAGGCCGCCGCCCTGCGGGCCCATGCCCTTCTTCCCGCCCACTCCCCTCAGGCCGTGGCCTCCACCATCGGTATCCCCGCGGAGACCATCGTCCGCCTCGCTCGAGACCTCGGAACAATCTTCGCCAACTCCGGACGCCCACCCGTCATCCGCCTCAACTATGGCATCCAGCGCAGTCAGAACGGCGGAACCGCCGCCCGCGCCGTCGCAATGCTGCCTCTTGTCCTCGGCTCCTGGCAGCATCTCGGCGGCGGCCTCACGCTCTCCACCAGCGGCAGCTTCCCCTTCAACTCAGCCGCCCTGCAGATGCCCGGGTTGATGCATGCCAGCCCTCTCCGCCGCGAGGCCCGCACCGTCAACATGAGTCTCCTCGGCACGGCCCTCACCACCCTCACGAACCCGCCCATTCAGGCCCTCTTCGTCTACAACGCCAACCCCGCCGTCGTCGCTCCCAACCAGACAGATGTGCTCCGCGGATTGACTCGCACCGACCTCTTCACCGTCGTGCATGACCAGTTTTTCACCGACACCGCCGACTATGCCGACTACCTTCTCCCCGCGCCCACCTGGGTCGAGACCAGAGACGTGCACGGCGCCTACGGTCACCTCTACGCCCAGCTCTCGCAGGCCGCCATTGCCCCCCTTGGCGAGGCACGCAGCAACGTCCGCCTCTTTGCCGACCTGGCCCGCCACATGGGCTTCGCGGAAAGCTGCTTCAACGACACCGACGAGCAGCTCATCGATCAGGCTCTCTCCGGCGATCAGCCCTGGTTTGCCGGCATCACCCAGGAGGCCCTCGCCCACGCCGGCCACCTTCCGCTGGCGCTGCCGAAAAACGAAGCCGGCCACACCCTCCCCTTCAGCACGCCTGCTTGGTTCCGCACCCCCCATGGCCGCGCCGAGCTCATGCCTCTTCCTGTCTTCCAATCCGCCGCAGAATCCCGCAACGCCCCGGCCGCCACTGTCTATCCGCTCGAATTCCTACCCCGCAAAGCCGACCACTACATGAACTCCACCTTCGCCAACCACCCCGGCCACCAGGCCATGGAGGCCCGCACCACAGGCGCTCTGGAAATGCATGTGCACGACGCTGAAGCTCGCGGCATCGTCTCCGGCGACCTCGTCGCGGTCTTCAATCCCCGCGGCCGCATCCTGCTCCGCGCCCTCATCAACGGCCAGGTGCCCCAGGGTGTCGTAGCTGCCCGCCTTGCCTGGAACAAGCTCTCCGCCGAAGGTGCCGGGCTGAACTCCCTCACATCCGAGGCCCTCACTGATCTCGGTGGAGGAGCCACCTTCTACTCCACCCTTGTGCAGGTCTGTCGCCACGCACCGCCATCCCCGCAGGTCTAGCTCGGTCCGTGCGGGTGTCGCGCCTCATACAGCTTCGCGTCCACCAGGAAGCGGAACCACAACGTCTGTAATACGCAGAAGATCAGCCCTTCCATGCCGTCAAGGAAGCCGCCCTTGATCACGTAGCGAAACAGGAACAGTCCCAGCGCCCGCACCAACAGCGGCGATCCGTTGTACATCTTCCGGTAGAAGCGTTTGCGCTCCACAATGTTCCCGGAAAACTTCCCGTCGATCCGTCCTGCGTCCGCATTCGCCAGCAGCTCGCGAACCTCCGCGTCCGCCCACCGGTTGTGCCGAAAGGTCCACTCCGAAAGCGACATGCTCACATCGTCGATCATCTCGCCGCGCAACCGCGATGTCGGGCCCGTACACCAGAAATGCTGATCGTACTCCCGCAGCTCGCACCGCCCCATGCCCCGGCGAAACAGGCGCATATGCCAGGTAGGCGCCAGGTTGTGCTTTAGCCGGCGGTTCATAAAACGCATGTACCGCGCCACAAAGTACCCGTTGACTCCCCCATCTTCAGGAAGCCGCGCAATCTCCTGGCGCAGCTCTTCGCTTATTTTTTCGTCTGCATCCAGGTGCAGCTGCCACACGTACTTCATCGGCAGGTTGTCCATCGCCCAGTTCCGCTGATCCCCATAGTTCTTGAACGGGCGAGAGTGGAGCGTTGCTCCAAACTCTTGCACCAGCTCGATCGTCCCGTCCGTGCTTCCCGAGTCCACCACATGGATGTCGTCGCTGAGGGGCCCCACTGCCGCCAGCGTCTTCCCCACGGAATTGCTCGAATTGAACGTAAGAATGATGACTGTCGGTTTCATGCGCTCGCCGTAGATGCTGCGACCCAGTTTGCAGCTCCGCCACCCAGCGCCGGAAACCGTTCCGTTCTGCTGAGACAACGTCGGCCCCCGCGGAAGACACGTCTCTACCCGCTGGGAGTTACGGCCAGCATGCGAAGTCTATATCGAGCTCTGGGGAAACCCGCATCCACACTCATTAAAGGTTCCACCATACTATAGCCTCCCCAATCCCGGATTGGCAGACCTTTCCAAACCCCCGGTATCTGCCTGCGCAGGAGCCATCCTAAAAAGTGCTGTCCCTAGAATGCACTTTCCCCCCGTACCACGTCTAACCCGCATCGCCTTGGGACAACCAGAAGTGTAGTTACGGGTCCCAAACCGACAGTCCGGCTCGCTAACCGGAAGGCAGTCCCCTATAATCAGGGTCTGCCGAGGTAACCTGCCGGGCGCAAGATTGAGAGCAGCGAGGGTGTGCGTATTTTTACCGTAAAGAGAGAGAGCGAAAGCTCCCTGACCGACCAAATCATGCCTGTGCGCCTTCGCCTCGCCCGTGCCCTCGCCACCATCGCCGCCGCCGCCTTGGCAGCGTGCCTTCCCCACCTCCCCGCCCAGACGGCGCCCCAGCCCGCCGCCACCGGCTACCAGGTGCTCTGCCAGCCTCAAGTCATCGGCAATCGGCGCATCCCCAAAGAGTCCGTGCTCGCCCGCCTCTTCTCCCACCAGGGAGACCTCTACGACCCCGCCCTCATCGAGCGCGACTTCAACTCCCTCTGGAACACCGGCTACTTCGATGATGTCCGCATCGAACGCGCCGAGGCCGGCACCTGTGTCCAGCTCGTCGTCTACGTCAAGGAGAAACCCACCATCCGCGAGATCCTCTACAAGGGCGTCAACGCGGTCTCCCAGTCGGACATTCAGGATCGTTTCAAGAAGGCAAAGGTCGGCCTCACCGTCGAAAGCCAGCTCGACTACACCAAGATCAAGCGCGCCGAGGTCGTCCTCGCCGAACTCCTCGGTGAACACGGCCACCAGTTCGCCACCATCCGCACCGAAGTCAAAACCATCCCGCCCGCCGCCGTAAGCCTTACCTTCAACGTCAAGGAAGGCCCCACCGTCAAGGTCGGCAAAATCGAGTTCACCGGCAACAACAGCCTCAACGACCGCACCTTGCGGGCCGCCATGAAGAACTCGAAGCCCATCGGCATTCCGCACTCCATCATCCTCGAGAACCTCTTCGCCCGCACCTTCGATGCCAGCAAGCTCGACGAAGACAACGAGCGCGTCCGCCAGGCCTACCGCGAGCGTGGCTACTTCAAGGTCATCCCATCTGAGGCCCAGGTCAAGGTGCGCGACGCCGGAGGCCTCGGCATCACCCTTCGTCCCTCCACCGGCAAGCGTGCCGACATCCTCATCCCCATTGAGGAGGGCGCCCGCTACAAGCTCGGCGGCATCAACTTCACCGGCAACAAAGCCGTCACCAACCTCAAGGTCCTGCGCGCCCAGTTCGCCCTCAAGGATGGCGACTACTTCAATGCCACCCTCTTCGGTAAAGGCATCGAACAGCTCCGCAAAGCGTACGGCGAGCTCGGCTACATCAACTTCGTCGGAACCCCCGTCCCACGCATCGACGAAGCCAAAAAACTCATCTACCTCGACATCGATATTGACGAAGGCAAGCCCTTCTACGTCTCCCGCATCGAGTTCACCGGCAACTCCATCACCCGTGACAAAGTCATCCGCCGCGAGCTTCTCCTTGAAGAGGGCCAGATCTACAACTCTCGCCTCTGGGACCTCTCCATCCTGCGCCTCAACCAGCTCAACTACTTCGAGGCCCTCAAGGCAGATCAGGACTCTGAGTCTCGCCAGGATGCCGATGCCGGAACCGTCGATCTCCTGCTGAAGCTCAAGGAAAAAGGCAAGAACTCCATCGGCCTCAACGGCGGCATCTCCGGCCTCTCAGGAACCTTCATCGGCCTCAACTACGAGACCAACAACTTCCTAGGCCTCGGCGAAACCCTCTCCGTCCAGGCCAACATCGGTGATCTATCCCGCAACCTCAGCTTCGGCTTCACCGAGCCCTACCTGCGCAACAAGCCCATCTCGCTCGGCGTCCAGGTCTTCACCAGCAAGTACGACTACAACCCCGCCAAGAGCTACTCCATCTCGCAGGGCGCATCCGCCAACCTGTCGAACGCCCAGACCTCCCAGCTCACCAACTACAACCAGGCCACCACCGGCCTCACCGTCTCGGTCTCTGAGCCTCTCCGCCATCTCTTCGCCCGCACCGGCGTCACGCGCGTCGGTCTCTCGTTCTCGCTGGCCCGCGAGTCCATCACCACCTTCAACGACAACACCCGCAACGTCTTCCAGTCTCTTGCCTTTCGTTCCGGCGTCGCCGGGCAAAATCAGCTCAACGGCATCATCCGCTCCGTCATCTCGCCCAGCTTCACCTTCTCCAGCCTCGACCGCGCCGTCGGCCCCCACGGCGGACGCGACTTCAACGTCTCCATGGCCATCGCCGGAGCCGGCGGCAACGTCAAGTACGTCCAGCCCGTCGCCGCCTATCGGCAGTTCTATCCAATGAAGGGTCTGCGCATCAACCGCGAGGGCCACAACGTCCTCGGCTACCGCCTCCAGTTCGCCCACATCTCCGGCTTCGGCGGAGAGGTCGCGCCTCCCGCCAATCGCATCTACACCGGCGGCGAGTCCGACGTCCGCGGCTTCGACGTTCGCTCGTCTTCCCCCTATACCTTCATCCCCAACAAGGTGATGTTCAACCTCACCAACCCCGACGGCACCATCGTCCCCCGCGACCCCACCAATCCCGCCCTTGGCGCCGTCCAGATC
>CAXUNW010000145.1:681-6430 GCA_964252505.1 uncultured Acidobacteriaceae bacterium | reverse complement strand
CCTCAGCGCTGCCGCCCCAGGGGCACCCACCCCGGATGGACCCCCATCCGCCGGCCTGCTTCTTGACACCGCCATCAACGCACTTGCTCCCCTTGCGGACACCGTCTTCGCGGCCACACCCCACGGCATCCTCGCAAGCGATGCGTCGGGCCGCAACTGGCACGCCGTCCCCACGCCGAAGTCCGAAGATTGGCGCTTCCTCGCAGCCAACCAAAAGTCCATCCTTGTCGCCACCCCCGGCACCATGCTGCTCTCGCGCGATACGGGCGAGACCTGGTCCGACGTCGCTCTCCCGCCAAAGGTCATCCAGATCACCGCCGTTGCCCTCGATGCGCGCGGTGAGCTGTGGGTCGCCGGCCGCCAGGGCGTCTATCTCTCAAGCGACAGCGGATCGACCTGGCAGACGCTCAAAAATCTCTACGTCCGCGATGTAGACAGCCTATACTTCGATCCCGCGAGCAACCAGATCTTCGTCACCTCGAATGGAAACGCGACCATCGCCTTTGCCGTAGAGATCGCCACGCGCAAGGTCACCTTCTGGGACACCGGCTGGAATCTCCGCTTCGTGCGGCCAGTCGGCGATCATCTCCTCGGCGTCACGCTCTTTGATGGCGTCGTGATTCAGCCCCAGATGGTTGAGGCCAAGGGTGCCGGCGGCGTCTGACGGTTGGCACAGCCACCGCGCAGGTCTAAAATCGCTTAAGTATGAGCGATCCTTTTGCCTCGCGCCCGCGCCACGGCTTCCAGACTGATGACCCTGCGCTCCAGCCGATCGCCGAAAAAATCCAGAACGGCCAGCGGCTTGGCTTTGAGGAGGGCCTGGCCCTCTACCGCAGCGGCGACATCTTAGCCGTCGGTTGGCTTGCCAATCACGTCCGGGAGCGCCTCCACGGCAACCTCGCCTACTTCAACGTCAATCGGCATATCAACCCAACAAACGTTTGCGTCGCTTCCTGCCGTCTCTGCGCCTTCGGCCGCAAAAAGGGCGAAGCAGGCACCTACACCATGGCGCTCGAAGAGGCCTACCAGGCCGCCGCTTCCGGCTACTCTGAGGCCGTCACCGAGTTCCACATCGTCGGCGGCCTGCATCCCGACCTCCCGTTCGAGTATTTCATGGACCTCGTCCGCGGCTTGAAGCAGCGCTTCCCGAAGGTTCACATCAAGGCCTTCACCATGGTGGAGGTCGCCTTCCTGGCCAAGCGCGGCAAGATGACGATCCTCGAAGCCCTTCAGCAAATGAAGCTCGCCGGAGTCGACTCCATGCCCGGCGGCGGAGCCGAAATCTTCGCCGACCGCGTCCGCCACATCATCTGCGACCACAAGATCGACGGCGGCGAGTGGCTCGAAACCGCTCGCCTGGCCCACCGCATGGGCTTCCGCTCCAACGCCACCATGCTCTACGGCCACGTTGAAAACGATGAAGACCGCGTCGACCACCTGCTCAAGCTGCGCGCCGTGCAGGATGAGACCGGCGGCTTCCAGACCTTCATTCCTCTCTCCTTCCACCCCGACCACACCGCCCTCGCACACATCCCCAAGTCAACCGGAATGCTCGATATGCGGCAGATCGCCGTCAGCCGCCTCATCCTCGATAACTTTAGCCACATCAAGAGCTACTGGCAGATGGTCACTCCCAAGATGGCGCAAATCTCCCTCCGCTTCGGTGCCGACGACATCGACGGCACGGTCGTTGAAGAGAAAATCTACCACGACGCCGGCGCCACCACCCCCCAGGGCATGCGCCGCGCAGACCTCGTCCGCCTCATCACCGAGGCCGGCCGCGAGCCTGTGGAGCGAGACACCATGTACCGCGCCGTCACGCGCAGCGAAGACTCCTTTACTGTCGCCGTATAGTCCGCTCCGACTCAGTCATCGCCAACAACCGCGCCTCCATCGGGCTTCCACTGGTACGCGCCCGGCTGAGGCAGCCCCATATGCCCCAGCACCCGCTGCACAAACTGCCGCGCCATCTCGCTTGTGCTTTGGGGCAGGTTATAGAGAGTCGGAATGACGGGAAAGATCGTCGCCCCGGCATCCGAGGCCAGCTGCATATTGCGAAGATGGATGCGGTTCAATGGCGTCTCCCGGACGCAGAGCAGCAGCGGCCGTGCCTCCTTCAGGGTCACATCCGCTGCCCGCTGGATCAGGTTCGCCGCCAGCCCGCACGCTATCCCCGCCAGTGTCCCCATCGAGCAGGGAAGCACAATCATGCCGTCCGCCGGATAGCTGCCGCTCGCCACATTGGCGCCGATATCCTGGAACGCATGGTGCTCGATCTTCGCGCACGCCGAGCCAAGGACCTTCTCCACCAGCTGGTTTCGCCCGCTCACCTGCAGCTCCTCGGCGAAGACGCGCAGCGCGCTCTCGCTGACAATCAGGTTCACCTTACGGACGCGTGCATCGTTCGCCAGCGCCCGCAGCATCTCCGCCGCGTAAATGCTGCCGCTCGCTCCGGTCACCGCAAGGGTTAAATTCGTGGGCATCACGTCCTCGATTATCGCCGATATACCTTCGATGTCATCCTCTCCAATCTCTGTCTCCACAACATATACGACCGCCTCACGCGCCTGGCCGCCGTGCACCAGATCGCCCGCGTGCTCAAACCCGGAGGCGCCGCCTTCCTGTCGGACTACAAACAAACCGCCGAGTACGCGGACGAGCTTCTCCAGTGCGGGCTCCAGGTCGAAACGCGCGAGGCAGCCTCCTCACCACCTTTCCCCGGCTGACCGTCGTCATCGCCCGCAAGCCCGCCTGAACCCCGGCCAACCCATCACGCATCCAACCAGCTGCACCGCAGTGCATAGAAGGAGCGCACATGGCCCCGCTGCCGACAACAGACCCCCTCCGCGAGCAACTTGAGGCTCTCCTCGCCGGCGGCCAGGCCCATGCCACCTTCGACGACGCCGTAAACGACTTTCCGGAGGCTATGCGCGCTGTCGTACCGGTAAATCTCTCCTACTCCGCCTGGCAACTCCTCGAACACCTCCGCATCGCCCAGCGTGACATCCTCAACTTCTCCGCCCCACCCACCGGCGGCTATCAGCCCTTGGAGTGGCCGCAGGATTACTGGCCCGCATCCCCGGAGCCGCCATATCCCGGCTCCTGGGACAACACCCTCGCGGCCATTCGCGGGGATCTTGCCGCCTTCCAGGCCCTCCTCGCAAACCCTGCCGCCGATCTCTTCAAGCCGTTTCGCTGGGGCCAGGGCCAGAATCTCCTCCGCGAGGCTTTGCTCATCGCGGACCACAACGCCTACCACCTCGGCGAGCTTGTGCTGCTCCGTCGCCTGCTCGGAATCTGGAGAAAAGCATGAACGATCGAGCGCAGCTCACCGCCATGATCGCCTCACCCCGCAGCATCGCGGTGGTCGGCCTTTCGGACGTGCCGCAGAAACCCAGCCACTATGTCTCCGCCTACATGCAGGAGCACGGATTCCGCATACATCCCATCAATCCCGCGCTGACAAGCATCCTTGGTCAGCCGTCCTACCCAACGCTCACCGCGCTGGTCGCCGCGGGTGTTCGCCCCGACGTCGTCAACGTCTTCCGCCTCCCCTACTTCATCCCCGCCATCGTCGATGAAATGATTGCCCTGGGCCTGCATGACCTCTGGGTTCAGCAGGGCATCGTCCACCTGGAGGCGGCGCAGCGCGCCGAGGCCGCCGGCATTCACGTCGTCATGGACCGCTGCATCATGGTCGAGCATCGCCGCATCTACAATCATCAGTGATGAACTCGCCCCTCCGATGCCTCACGCTCCTGCTGCCTCTTCTGCTCGCCGCTGTCCCTGCTCCCGCGCAGCTCACCACCGTCGGTGATGGCGGCCCAGGTCCCGTCAAAGCAGAACATCTTACCGCCGAGCTCACCACCCTCTCGCCCTCCATCAACCCCGGCGGCACCCTCCAGGCCGGCCTCGTCCTCACCCTGGAAGATAAGTGGCACGTCTATTGGCGGAACGCCGGGGACTCTGGTCAGCCGCCCCGTATCACCTGGACCATGCCCGCCGGCGTCACCGCCGGCCCCCTGCAGTTTCCTGCTCCGTCCCGCCTTCCCCTCGGGCCCCTCATGGACTTCGGCTATGAAGACGCCGTCGCCTTTCCTCTCACCCTGACCGCCGCCAAAGACGTCAAGCCCGGACCGATCCACCTCGACGCGCGCGTCGATTGGCTCGTCTGCTCCTCTACCTGCATCCCCGGTCGGGCCCACCTCGGTCTTAATCTCACCGTCGTCACCACACCCGTCACACCCCTGCCACCCGTCGGAGCCCTTGGGGCCTCCCTTGCCCTCCTGCCCCTCAATCCGCCCGCCTCCGCCAAGTTCTCTGTCCTCGGCGGCAGCAAAGACCTTGTTGTCACCCTCCACACCGACCGGCCCGCCACCGACGCCGAGTTCTACCCCGACGAGCCCGACCAGATCGACAACGCCGCCGACCAGGAGGTCACCACAATCCCCGGCGGCGTCCAACTCCGTATCCCCCGCTTCCTCGATCCCGAAACCAAAAAGCTCGCCCCGCTCCCGAAGACCTTCCACGGCGTCTTCAAGCTCTCCGATAAACTTTCCTACCAGGTCTCCGCCCCGGTTGTCGCCGGAGAGGCCCCTGAGGCCCCCGGCGCATCCTCCGCCTCCGGCCTCACCCTCCCCCTCGCCGTCGGCCTGGCCTTTCTCGGCGGCATCATCCTCAACCTGATGCCCTGCGTCTTCCCCGTCCTCTTCCTCAAAGGCCTCGCCCTCATCCAGTCGTCCAGCGAAGAACGCAGCCGCCTCCGCGCACATGGCCTTGTCTACACTCTCGGCATCCTCGTCTCGTTCTGGGCCATCGTCGCGGTCCTGCTTGCCCTGCGTGCCGGCGGCAGCCAGGCTGGCTGGGGCTTCCAGCTCCAGTCCCCCACCTTCATCGCAATCCTCGCCATGGGCCTCTTCTTCTTCGCCTTGTCCCTCGCCGGCCAGTTCGATCTCGGCCTATCCCTCACCTCTGTCGGCGGCGACCTCGCCCAGAAGCAGGGCTACACCGGCAGCTTCTTCACCGGAGTCCTCGCCACCATCGTCGCCACACCCTGCACCGCGCCGCTGATGGGGGCCGCCATCGGCTTCGCCCTCGCCCAATCCGCGCTGGTCTCCATCGCCATCTTCACCGCTCTGGGCCTCGGCCTCGCCACCCCGTACCTCGCCCTCAGCTTCCAACCCGCCTGGACCCGCATCCTCCCCCGCCCCGGCGCCGGGATGGAGATCCTCAAGCAGCTCACCGCCGTTCCTCGCTTAGCCACCCTCGTCTGGCTCTGCTGGGTCTACGGCAGCCTCTACACCTCCGCCACCGAGCCCGGCCAGGCCGTCAACCACGAGTCGATCCTACTGCTCAGCCTCATCCTCCTCGCCATCGCCGGATGGGCCCTCGCTCGCTGGCCCGCCCGCACCAAAGGCACGCTCACCGCGCTCATCCTCGGCGCCATCGCCATTGCCGTCCCCCTCTACCAGCCCAAAGATACCAACCTCGTCTGGGCCCCGTATACGCCGCAGGTCCTCGCGGACGCCCGCGCCGCCGGCCACCCCGTCTTCATCGATTTCACCGCCGCCTGGTGCCTCTCCTGCCAGGTCAACGAGCGCCTCGTCCTCAAATCCAAAGACGTCCAGACCCAACTCGCCGCCCGCCACGTCACCCTCATCCGCGCCGACTGGACTCAGTACGACCCCGCCATCACCCCGCAGCTAGCCGCTGTCCACCGCTCCGGCGTGCCCACCAACCTCCTCGTCCC
>CAXUNW010000145.1:0-671 GCA_964252505.1 uncultured Acidobacteriaceae bacterium | reverse complement strand
GGAAACCCCCGAAGACGTCCTCCCCGAGGTCCTCACAAAATCCCTCGTCCTCGATGCCATCGCTCGCGACACCAAATAGTCCGCTCCGCCCTACACATTGAACTTGAAGAACAGAATATCTCCATCCTTCACCACATACTCCTTGCCCTCTGACCGCAGCAGCCCCTTCTCCTTCACCGCCTGCTCGCTCCCTAGCCGAAACAGATCGTCCGAAGCATAGCAATCCGCCTTGATGAACCCTTTCTCAAAGTCCGAGTGGATCACCCCCCCCGCCCCCGGAGCCTTCGTCCCTCGCCGAATCGGCCAGGCCCGCACCTCCTGCACCCCAGCCGTAAAGTAGGTAATCAGATCCAGCAGCTTATAGGACTGATGGATCAGCCGGTTCAGCCCCGGCTCGGCCAGCCCCATCCCTTCTAGAAACTCCGCCCGCTCCGAGGGCTCCAGCTGCGCGATCTCCGATTCCATCGCGCCGCAGATCCGTACCACCTCGCTCCCATCCTCCTTCGCTCGCCCTTCCACCGCCGTCACCCACTCATTGCCGCCCGTCAGCCCATCCTCATCCACATTCGCCACATACAGCATCGGCTTGGCCGTAATCAGGTGCAGCTCCCGCGCGTACGGCTTCTCCTCGTCCGTCAGCTCCACCGTCCGTGCCGCCCCACCCTCCCGCA
>CAXUNW010000144.1:0-6443 GCA_964252505.1 uncultured Acidobacteriaceae bacterium | reverse complement strand
CCTTTCCCCCCATCGGCGGAACGCCCGGCAAAACCCCGGCCCCCTTCCGCGCGCCCGCCTTACCGCTCGCCGAGGTCGTCGACCCCACTGGAGCGGGAGACTCCTTCGCCGGAGGCTTCTATGGCTATCTCGCCTCGCAGCCCGTCTACTCCCCGGAGGTCTTCCGCACTGCCATGTTCTACGGCGGCGTCATGGGTTCCTTCGCTTGCGAAAACTTCGGAACCACCCGGCTGGAAAACCTCACCCGCGAAGAGATCGAGACTCGCTTCAGCCTCTTCCGCGAGATCTCCCACCTGTCCTGACCGCGGGATCTACGGTCTTCCCCACTGCACCAGCGGCAGCACGCTGGAGTAGTTATCCGTCCACGCCGGAACGCCATTGACCAGGGCGATCCTCACACCACGCCTCATCTCACCCCGCTCAAAGTAACTGGACGTCCCACTCACCAGCACCCAGGTCGCTCGATATTCGCCCCGGGCCTGGTCTTCACCGCTGTCGAACAGCCTGGCTTGCATGCCCACCGCTGCAGCCAGCGCCGCAATCTCCGGCGCCAGTTGCAGGTACTGGTTCGACACATGGAACGCCAGCACGCCGTCCGGTGCAAGATGCCTCCGATACTCACGCATCGCCTCCACGGTCAGCAGATGCAACGGAATCGCGTCTCCTGAGAACGCATCCACCACCAGCACATCGAACCCCTGTCCCGCCTCCTTTCGAAGTGAAGCGCGTCCATCGCCCGCGGCAAACGTTATCTCAGCTTTCGTGTCCGAAAGGTAGGTAAACCAGCGTCCAGCAACCGGCCGAACCAGAGGATTGATCTCGTAGAACCGAAACCTGTCTCCTCGCTCTCCATAAGCCGCTAACGTCCCAACTCCCAGCCCGATCACGCCCACGCGTCGCGAGCGCCCAACACAGCATCCTCGCAGCGCAAGTCCAACACCGGAATCCTCCGCGTAATACGTCGTCGGAACTCGCTCAAGCCCAGGTTGTTGCCACGGGAAGATCTGCGTCCCATGCTGAATCGTTCCATTGGTCAGCATGCGGATCGGGCCAGCCGGCGAATCCTTCTGGGTCACCCGCAAAGTCCCATAGAAGTTCCGCCGCACTTCCAGCACTCTTCGTCCATAAGCCACATGCAGACCAACCACCAGCGCTGCCAACAACGCTGTTCCAACGCCCCAAAGCAGCCTTTGCGCCCATCCATCGCGCCATGTCACCGCCAGCGCGAGCACAGCGGTCACCAGGAACGAGATCGCCAGATCGTAGTTCGCCGAGAACATCAGAGGACTCGCAATCCCCACCAGAAACGTCCCCGCAACTCCGCCACCAGCGACCCACAGGTAGAACTCCGTCGCCTCGCGCCTTCCTTGAGGCCGCAAGCGATACACCTCTGCATGGCAGAACAGACAAGCCGCGAACAACTCCACCAGGAAGAACGGAATACTCACCGCAATGGGCAATCCCGTGTCGGTCTTGGTCAGGGCATATCCCAGCGCCGCAACCATGACCACCAGAATCCGCACCACCAAACCTCGACGGTACATTCCTGGAGCCTCGAACGCCACGATGAAGCTCAGCAGGTAAGCAGCAAGCGGAAGCATCCACAGCAGCGGGATCGCCGCGATGTTCACCGTCAAGTGGCTCGTCACCGCCGCCAGTTGCACCGCAGCTCCCATCGGCAGCAGGAACCACATCGCACGCGTTCGTCCTGGGATCTTCTCCTTGCTCGCCTCTGCTCCAGCCTCGTCTTGCCACACCTTTCCCGACCAAGCGAGCCTCGCCACAATCGCCGCATAGACCCCGAATCCAAGCGCCCATGCCAACCTCTGCGCCTGCAGCGTTAGATGAGGCTCGATCAGCACCGGATAAGCGACCAGTCCCAGCAGCGAGCCCACATTCGACAACCCAAACAATCCATAGCGAACGGATTCACGTTCCGTTCGCGCCATCCACACCTGCACCAGCGGACTTGTCGCTCCAAGCAGCAGGAACGGCAGCCCAATCGTCTCCGCAAGCCCCCTGAAGATGGTCCCAACCGGATGCCCAGCATCGCCAGCCACTCGCGCCCGCACCGCGATCAGCGCCATCAGCAAACCTGCCGCAAGCACCACCAGGCAGATACCTCGCAGTCGCGTCTGCCCCGAAGTGAGCCAACGCGCGTAAAGGTAACCCAGCAGAAGCGTGCCCTGGAAGAACACAAGGCAAGTGAGCCACACAGCCGACGAGCCTCCAAGCACCGGAAGCAGTCCCTTGGCCGCCATCGGCTCCACCAGGAACAGCAGGAACGCTCCCAGGAAGATCGCTGCTCCGAACAGCCTGCGAGACAATGGCTCCACCAAAACCCTACTTCCCGCTGAAGCCAACTGCGATCGCACTCAGCGCATCCCAATCGCCCGTGCGAAACGGAGCCGTTGGAAGTCCGTCACTGTTATACAGGTTCGCGCCATCAGGATAGTTCGCCCAGGCATAACGCACTGCAACAGGGTCCGTGACCTTCTCGCTTCTCACTACCACGCTGTTTCCGGCTCTCGCCGCATCTGCGTCCACAAACACGTGGTCACTGCCCGCGACCTGGAAGGTCTTCGGCGGTCCTTCCTTCGCCGTCAACCCCGCTGCATGAGAGAACGTCAAGCGCACGGCTCCACCAGCAGGCTGAGCCGAGACGTAAACCGGCCCGGAAAACTCCACCTTCCTTCCATACGTCTGGGCCAGAGCGATCTTCGCCAGCCGCTCTCCAGGTGGCTCCTTGTGGTGCGGATGCACGTCCTTCACATCGCCTATGTCGATCGTCGCCGCCATTCCCGTATGCGGCAGAGCGAGGATCCTTGACTGCGCCTCGCGCACCGCTGGATTGTTGCTCACGTTGTCGAGCGCCGCCAGCTGCACCACGTAGAAGGGAAGTTCGCCCTCGCCCTAAAGCTCCCGCCAGTCCCGCACCAGCGTCTCCATGACCCTCGGGCAGAGCGCTACGCCTGCAGCGCCGCCGACGATTGACTCGCCCTGGTACCAAATCACCTACGAATGGCGAACGGCACGATCGGATGCACCATCCCGTTGAACAGGACTGTCGGCTGATGCTCATCCTGCACCGGATCTCTCATGGGTCCTGGTTTGCCCGGTCTGCTGTTGATCGTCGTCGCCGCACCCGCCTCCGCCGGAATCTGGCCCGTGGTTGCGCCTGGATGCCCCTTGTAGAACGCTTCCAGCGCGTCGAATCGGCTGACCGTAGGCTTTAGGCTTAGATCCGAGAGAGAAGCGCACGACGCCGAACCTACCTTTCCGCCGTACTCGCCCCGTAGGCCACGACCAGCATTCCGACGGGAACCTTCAGCTCACGCTGTAGATCGCGTCCGTACAGGTAAGCCACGGCCGACAACGCCGGCACGTTATCTGGCGTCGTCACCTTCCATTCGGCCGCAATGTCTGCTGCCGGATCATAAGCCTTTGTGGCATCGCCATGAAGATATGCAGTAAAGGTAATTGGCTGCTGCTATCTCATCCTCTTTATGGATCGGCCCGCCGTAGGAGGCCACCTTTTTTGAGACGGGGAACGCCATGTTCGACTATCCCGAACCTACCCAGACCTCTCCAACCAGGAGACCCTCCACCCTAATCCTGTTATCACCCGAGATAGTCATAACGAATGGCCCACCCGGCTGCAGGCTCTTCGACCGCAGCACCCATTGCTCATCTTTGTCCGCTGCTGCCCCTTATAGTCTGCCCAGCAGAAACTTGACGGCGATCTGCTCGCCGGGTGCTCCGCTACCCCTTATTGACCCTTTGGCCGGCCTGTAGCATTGAGTGGTCTCCAAACCAAGCCGAAGGCTTGACCTCACCAAAGGTCATCCCCGTTGTACCTGCAAGCAAGAGCGCAAAGAGCCGCCACCAGGCCACCATTTGTTCCTCCTTCGCGATTGATACTGCCCACGCGACACCGCCTCACATACGGCAGCACGTATCCCCCTGGAAACATGTTTAATGTGGAAACAGCGGCTCTTCTTCTGCCGGCTCAGAGACGGGGAGAGCTATCCTGTAGTCACACAAGCACGTCCGAGGGATCATGAAGACCACGCTCGACCGACTTAAAGAGGGATACCGCCGATTCCGCACCGAGATCTATCCTGCCCAAGCTGAGACGTTCAGGGATGCCGTTAGCCGGCCTCAGGAACCGCAAGCCCTTATCATCACCTGCGCGGACTCCCGCATCGATGCCGAGACTATCACTGGATCGGGAGTTGGTGACCTCTTCGTCACCCGCAACATCGGCAATCTCGTCCCTGCGTATGGCGAGATGCTTGGCGGCGTTTCTGCGGTCATTGAATATGCCGTCAGCGCTTTGAAGGTCAGACATATCGTTATCTGCGGCCACACAGATTGTGGCGCCATGAAGGCCCTGCTCAATCCGGTTAGCACTGAATCGATGCCGACCGTCAAAGCTTGGTTGAAGAACGCTGCTGCTGCGCTTTCTGTCACGACGTCGCTGGCCTCTCCCAGTGAATCTCCAGACCATCTCCTAAACCGGCTAACCGAGGAAAATGTACTTCTCCAACTGCAGCATCTTCGCACCCATCCATCGGTTGCGGGAGCGCTTGCACGCAATGAACTCACCCTTTCAGGCTGGGTTTACGACATTGGAGCCGGCGAGGTCCGTATCTCTGAAGACGGCTCCCGCAACTTCCACGCCGTCCCCTTGCACGAAGGAGTCGCGGACAAGGCTCAGGGTTCCATGGTCTGATCTTTCCTCGATGACCGGACATGCTCAAGCCCCCTCTTTTGTCACGTTGACCAACCTGCGATCTTGACGGCGCAGGCTAGAATCAGGCTCTATACCGACCTTAAGCTAGCAATTCCGGGGGACCCTAACATGGACCACATGGAACCCAAGCAGCTTGCAGACGCCATCGGCTCTGGCCTCCTATCCTTTCCGGTTACAAATTTCACGAAAGCTGAGCAATTCGCTGAGGCTGCGTATCGAGAACATATCAGCTGGCTTCTTTCTTACGGGCCCTCTGGTCTTTTTGCAGCCGGCGGCACTGGGGAGTTTTTCTCTCTCACCCTTGCGGAGTTCGAGTCGGTCGTCCACGCTGCGGTTGAGGAGACGAATGGTAAGGTTCCGGTTCTGGCGGGCTGCGGGTACGGTACCGCAATGGCAAAGCAGTTTGTCGGTGCGGCCGAGAAGGCCGGCGCTGACGGCTTGCTTTTGCTTCCCCCTTATCTGATCAACGCTGACACAGCTGGGCTCGCCGCGCATATAGAGGCTGTGTGCGCCGCGACCTCGCTCGGTGTCATCGTTTACAACCGTGATAACGCGATTGTGGGGCCGGATAGCCTTATCCACCTCTGTGAGCGATGCCCGAACCTGATCGGGTTTAAAGATGGTGTCGGTGACATTGAGCTCATGACGCGTATCTACGCGGCACTTGGTGACCGGCTTACATACATTGGAGGACTGCCTACCGCCGAGACCTTCGCTTTGCCTTACCTTGAGATGGGTGTCACTACATATTCCTCCGCGATCTTTAATTTTCTCCCCCAGTTTGCGATGGATTTTTACGCAGCAGTACGCCGCCGCGATCACGCCCACGTGTATCGCGAACTACGCGACTTCGTGCTTCCCTACATCGATCTTCGAGGTCGCCGCAGAGGCTACGCAGTGTCGATCGTTAAGGCGGGAATGAAGGCCGTAGGGCGCGACGCTGGGCCTGTCCGCACACCGCTGACCGACCTGACGCCGCAGGAGATGGAGACGCTTACTCAGCTCATAGGCAACCGAGCCTGACGTAGAAAAGATAGGACTTGCCTGATGATGCCGGTAGCCAGCCCCCACACGACGCGCGTCCGCTATGTCATCCTAACCCTCCTGTTCGCAGTGACCGCTTTCTCCTATGGCGACCGGGTTGTGCTTTCCATTGCGGGTGTGGCGTTTGCCCGTGACCTCCACCTGAACCCGTTGCAGGTTGGCTACCTCTTTTCGGGGTTTAGCTGGGCGTATGCTCTTGCCCAGCTGCCCTCCGGTCAGATGCTTGACCGGTACGGGGTGAAGCGGGTGTATGGCATTGCTATCGCCGGCTGGAGCGCGTGCGCTCTGCTCATCGGCTTTGCGGGCTTCCTGCACGGGGCCTTGGCGTTCACGATCATCTTTGCGCTTCGCCTGCTGTCGGGACTTGCGCAGTCTCCTGTCTTTCCGGGCAACGGGCGGGTTGTGGCGGCGTGGTTTCCTACGGCGGAGCGGGGCTTTGCCTCCTCGGTCTTCAACTCGGCGCAGTATTTCTCCCTGGTGCTCTTCGCGCCGTTCATGGTGTGGGTCTTGCTCTGGACGAGTTGGCGGGCCTGCTTTTGGGTGCTTGGCGGGCTTGGCTTCGTTCTGGCGGCGCTTTGGTTTCGCGGGATCCGCAATGTGGCATCGCATCCAAAAATCGGGGGTGAGGAGGTTGCTCATATTG
>CAXUNW010000143.1:0-6521 GCA_964252505.1 uncultured Acidobacteriaceae bacterium | reverse complement strand
AGGCCCAGAAGTCCGAGCGCCTGAAACTTGTAAAAAATCCCTGGGAGTCCTGGGACGAGGTTCGCGCCTACGCCCAGCAGGGCCGCGAAGCAGTTGCTCCCGAGTGGTCCAATCTGTACTTCAAGTGGTGGGGCATCTACACCCAGGGCGATGGTCTCGGCGTCACCGGAGGCGTTGCCGGCGAAGGTAAAGCCACGGAATACTTCATGATGCGCATCGGCCTTCCCAACGGCATCCTGACCAGCGCCCAGCTCCGCGTCATCGCTGGTCTGACCAAAAAGTACGCCCGCAACCTCGCCGACATCACCACCCGCCAGAACATCCAGCTCCATTGGCTCACCATCTCCGCCCTCGTGGAGGTCACCGACGCGCTCACCGCCGTCGGCCTCAGCCCAAAAGGTGCTTGCGGCGACGTCGTCCGCAACGTCACCGGCTGCCCCCTTGCCGGCCTTGACCATCACGAACTCCTCGACGCCAGCCCCCTCGCCGTCGAAGTGGCCCACAAGCTCACCGCCAACCCCGAGTTCTACAATCTCCCCCGCAAATTCAAGATCTCCATCACCGGCTGCCCCCTCTGGTGCTCCTACCCGGAGATCAACGACGTCGCCCTCACCGCCATCCCGCGTGAACTGAATGGATTGAAGGAGATCGGCTACACCCTTCGCGTGGGCGGCGGCCTCTCCACCGAGCCCCACATGGCCGTCCGCATCCCCGCCTTCATCCCTCAGCAGCACGCCTACGCCGTCATCGAGGCCATCGTCCGCATCTTCAAGGAGCAGGACGCCCTCCGCGAAAACCGCACCCGCGCCCGCCTGAAGTACCTCTTCATGCGCCACGGCTGGACCGCCGAATCCATGCTCGAAGCCATCGAGGCCCGGCTTGGCTTCAAGCTCGACCCCTCCCCGGTAACCGAAGACACCATCCCCGCCGACATCTACCGCGACCATATCGGTGTCACCCCCCAGCGCCAGCCCGGCCTCGCCGCCGTAGGCGCAAGCGTCCTCCGCGGACGCCTCTCCGGAGACCAGCTCAAACGCCTCGCCGAGCTAGCCGAGCAATACGGCAATGGCAGCCTCCGCGCCACCATCATGCAGAACATCGTCCTCGTCAACATCCGCAACGAGGCAGTCCCCGCCCTCGTCCAGGACCTCAAAGCCCTCGATCTTCACGTCGAGGTCTCCCCCTTCTGGCGCGGAGCTATCGCCTGCACCGGAACCGAGTTCTGCAAGCTGGCCATCGCCGAAACCAAAGGGTTCAGCAAGTGGCTCGTCGAAGAGCTCGAAGGCCGCCTCCCCGGCTTCGACCAGCAGATCAAGCTCCACGTCACCGGCTGCACCAACTCCTGCGGCCAGCACTGGATCGCCGACATCGGCCTCGAAGGCAAAAAACTCAAAGTCGACGGCCAATCCGTCGACGCCTTCTACTTCTGCGTCGGCGGAGCCGTCGGCAAATACGCTCGCCCCGCCCGCCCGCTAGGCTTCCGCGCCGCGGCCAAAGACTGCCCCGAAGCCATCGAACGCCTGTTACGCGGTTATCTCGTCGCTCGCGAGCCGGAGGAAGACCTCCGAGCCTACTTCGCCCGCACCGATGATGACCACCTCCGCGCCCAACTCAACGGCACCTTCATTCCTCCCGTCGAACGCGACGCCCCGCCTGCCGGCGGCCGCCACGCCGTCGACGCGTAACCTGCACCTTATCCCCCGAACACAGCAAAGCCCACCAGTCTCGGTGGGCTTGCGTTTCCATCCTTCGTCCGCCTAGAACACAAATCGCAACGACAACTGCGACTGCAGCGGATCGCCCACCCCGACGCGCAGAAACCCATTGAAGTCGAAGAGCGCCGGAGAACTCAGCGGGTTGAGATTGTTCGTATTGTTGAATGCATTGAACACCTCCGCCCGCGGAATCAGCTCAAACTTTCCATCGTGAAAGTGGAAGGGCCGGGCAATCCCGAAGTCCGTCACAAAAAAAGCATTATCCTTCCGCAGATGGTTGCGCCCGCAGTCCACTCCATTCACAAACCGCGTCAGCGAGTTGTTATAGCTGCACGCCGGTCCTGTCCCCGTGCCGTTCGAGTTATCCGTCTCCGGCTCGGCCGAGTGCGACTGAATCCGGATATTCCCCCTAAATCCGAACGGCAGGTTCCCTAGCCCAAACGCATTGAACTTGTGCCGCTCATCCCGGTCCGAGTAGGAGTACTCCGCCCCCAGGTTGTACAAGTTCGCATACCGGAACGTGAACGGATCCCGCTCATTCGAGTCGTCATCCCGATCCACTGAGTACGTATACTGCGCCTGAAACTCGAACCCATGCGTCATCCGCTTCCGTAGCCCAAACGTTACGCCGCGGTAGAGCGACTTGGCGTTGCTGATCGTATCTGTGATCGCACCCAGGTTCGCGAACGGTGCAGTCCCCCCGTAGGTCACGGTGTCTGCATTCACCGCCGGTATCACTGTCGGCCCCACACTCGGATTTGTAAACCGCGTCAGCCTGACGCCTTTCGAGATCGTTCCATCCACAAATGCCACATAGTCCTGGCTCACCTGCTGCTCAAACGCCAGGTTATACGTGTAAATCCGTGGATTCTTGTAGTTCTTATCGAACACCGTCACTCCGGCCCCCACGCACCCGCTCGCCGGGCAGTTGCTCACCGGCAAGATCCCCGCATACGTCGGATTCCCCGAGCCCGAAAATTCCGTCAGCGTCTGCTGCTGCACCCCATTGGTCGTAATCGCCCCCACCTCGGTCAGCATGTTCTGCCGCGCATTGAATATTCCTGCGCTCCCCCGCAACACCGACCGGCCATTCCCCGCCACATCATACGCAAATCCCACGCGTGGCTGAAACTCCTTCGTCTGGTTCGGCAGATACCCTGTCGAAGGAAAAGCCGGGTTCGATAGATACTGCCCATACAGCGCCGCCGAAGGCGCGATCACCATCTTCGGAAAGAACTGAGCCTCCCACCGAAGCCCATAGTTCACCGTCAGCCGCGACGTCGCCTGCCAGGTATCCTGCGCGTAAAACCCAGGCTCCTGGTTTGAAATATTCGAGTATCCCGACTGCTGCACCGTCTCCCCCGTCTGTGTCGGAGCATCCTGCAAATACAGCAGCAGTGGGCTCCCCCCCGTGCAGGCCGTCGAGTAGGTCCCATCCGCGCACGTCTGCACATTCGGGCCAAACGCCGTTCCCGCGCTCGCCGACGTCGCATAGTGCAGAAACCCGACCGCGCTCCCAAAGATATAGCGCCCCAGCGCAAATCCGTCGAACACCTGCACGTTGTGGCTATACAGCAACTCTCCGCCAACCTTGAACGTATGCTTGCCCTTGATCAGCGAGAGGTTGTCCTTGAAGTCAAGGTGGTAGAACGTCTCACTTGCGCCCGGCCCCAGGAAGAACGGCTGCCCGAATCGAAATGATGGAAAAAAACCGATCCCCGTATCTGGAACCGCATTTGCATTGATCGGCGCTCGCGGCCTCGTCTCATGCCCGTACGTCACATGCGCTTCATTCAGCTTATGGTCGCTGATCGTCGAAATCAGGTTGAAATTCAGCGTCTGCACATGGGCCGGACCCTCCACCCCGTTCGCCGAAGTCCCATACGTCGCCACATCAAACGTCTGGTTCGGGTTATTCGAATAATCGAAGTTATAAGACGCATATAGCAGGTTCTTCTGGTTCAGGTTGTAGTCCACCCGCCCAAAGAAGGCTGCATTATGCACCACATGGTCCACCGGCTGCCCTTCATCCGTCTTATAGTTCGTCTTATAAAAGTTGATCAGTACCTGCCGCTGACAGTCTCCATTCGCCGAGATCTGCGCCTCCGTAATATTCGATCCAAACACCGGACTCGTCACCGGGCAAGGCACCGACCCCAGCGTGCTCGCGTTATACGCGCTCAGGTTCGCCCGCAGTAGGTTCTCATCGATCCCCTCCGCCGCCCCAAAGTAAAACAGCTTGTCCTTGATGACGGCTCCGCCCACACTCCCGCCAAACTGCTCTCGATGAAAGTTCGTCAGCGAGTTTCCATCGGACGTGTCCGCTGTCAACGCCGCCAACCGCTGGTAATGAAACAGGCTCCCGTGCACGCGGTTGGTCCCGGACTTTGTTATCACGTTGACGACCCCGCCCCCGGTCCGCCCAAACTCCGCATTCGCCCCACTCGCCACCACCTGGAACTCCTTCACCGCCTCCAGCGTGATATCCACCGCCGCCCGCTGCCCGCCAGACTGCTCCCCAAAAAAACCGTTGTTGTAGTCCCCGCCATCCAGCGAGATATTGTTGAAGATCCCCCGCTGCCCGTTGATGTTGATCTCATCCCCATCCGGCCCCTGCGAGATGCTCACCCCCGGCGTCAGCGTCAGCAGGTCCTCGAACTTCCGCCCCAGCACCGGAGTCGTCGCAATCGTCGCTTCGTTCAGCGTCGTCGTCGAGGAATCCGTCACCACATCCACCAGGGGGGCCGACGTCACCACCACTGACTCCGTCGTCCCCGCCACCGTCAACGTCAGCTTCAGCGAGGCCGTCCGCCCCACCGTCAGCACCAGGTTCTCCTGGATCGTCGTCGCAAACCCTGCTTTAGCCACCTTCACCACATACCCGCCCGGCTTCAGCGACAGAAAATCAAAATGCCCTCCGCCATCCGTCTCCGCCCGATGCACCGTCCCCGTGTCGGTCTCATCCGCCTCCACGGCGGCTCCCACCACCACCGCCCCACGCGCATCCGTCACCTCGCCCTGAATGCTGCCGTTGCTCGCTTGAACCTGCCCGGCCCCCGACCCTGCAACAGACAAAATCACCACACAAAGTGCCAACCTAACGCCGAACGGACCGCTTACCTTCATCTCGTCTCCTTGCTCCCGCCTGCATCACCAAACCGGGCACACACAGGCCCGCCGCAGGCTTATAGAAGCCCGAGATCGAAAGCTGATGCGTCCGTTTCGGTTTGCTTGATGAAGACAGTATCACGGAGTCTAAAAATTTTGATGAAAAAGCCGGCCAACGCCAAAGCTCCACATCAGCCACCAAAAACGAAAATGGGCTCCGAACCTGGTTCGGAGCCCTGCTCATCGCCGCCTCTAATACGGCCGGTAGTACCCCCGGTACGGCGGGGGAGGATACGCGTATACATATGGTGCCGGCGGAGGATATCCATACCCCGCCGGGCCCTGCGCTTGCTGCTGCTGCTGCACAACTACAGGAGCCGCCGGGGCCGCGGCGGCCTGCACCACCACCACAGTCGGCGACGGCTGCTGGTAGTAGCTCGGCTGCGGTGCATACGTCCGCTCGATCGGAGCCGGCGTCTGCTGATACCCATAGTCGTTCCCCGCCGACCGCTGGTTGTCCGCATAGTTATACCGGGAGATCAGCTCCGGCTGCCGCTGCACCTCGTTCTTTGTCGGAATCCCGAAATCATCCAGAATCTTCACTGTCAGCCGCGTCTCTGGAGGCAACACCGGCCGCGGCCCGCGCCGCGGAAGGTTGATCAGATCGATCGGCCAAAGCACCGGAATCGCCCATTCAATCGAATCCCGCACCGGATGCCCCGTCCCATGAATCTTCCCGTCTCCATCCACTGGGTACTTCGTCGAGGTCGCCACCACCCGCGTGATCAGCGGAATCACCGTGTCATTGCCCACCACCATACGATCAAACTTCAGCTCCATCCATCCCTTGCCCACAAAGTGACCCGGATCCTGGAACGCCTCGAAATGCCCCTCCAGGTAGCTCCCGTAAGGAAAAGTGGACCTGCCATACAGCTCCACCCGGCTCAACTGGCACAGCACCGGGTCACCCACATGCGTCGTCTTCGAGGAGATGTGGGCCTCAGCCACCGTACACTGCACCACCGACCCGGCCGGGACCATCTGTTCTGCGTGCGCCACCACCGCGCACGGCGCTGTCAACAACAAAGCTGCTGCTAGATACTTCATGGGGAGACCTCCGCAACCGCGTCCAAACCGGCACACGGGCCGTACCTTGGGTTGACCTGCAGGCTGTTCAAGATGTCGTGCATGAGCGTAGGGGAGCTTTCTACGCAAAATACTACTCCACATCGGCCCCGCGCACTCAGCCTGCTACCAGATTCATCCCGTACCGGGCTCCCACAGCCATCAGCTCCTCCACCGCACCCACCGTCTCCAGCCCACCCCGCGCTCCCACCTTCATGCAGTTCAGCGCCGCCGCCGCGCACGCAAAGTCCATCTGCCGCTGCAAACCCCACCCTTGCAACAGCCCATAGATAAACCCTGCGTGGAATACATCGCCTGCCCCCGTCGTGTCGATCACCGGAACCCGGTACGCCGCCGCCCGGTGCAGCCGAACCCCGTCCCATGCCACCACTCCTCCCTCGCCCAGCGTGGCCGCTGTCAGCCGGCACCCGAACCGCGCTTGGATCCCCCGCAGCGCCGTCTCCATATGGCTCTCCTCCATCAGCCGCGTCGGAAAGTCCCGGCTTACGATCAAGTAATCCACGCAGCCCACCAGCGTCTCGACCCCCCCATACAACTCATCCAGCTCCGCCA
>CAXUNW010000142.1:0-6635 GCA_964252505.1 uncultured Acidobacteriaceae bacterium | reverse complement strand
CCACAACCCCTAACATCTACAAAACAAAGCAAATAGACTTGGCGTAGAAGATCCCCCGAATCCGGTAGAATAAATCCAGCGATCGGACAAGGAAGAGCTTTCCGCGGCCAAAACGTCAACCAGGCCCTAAGTCCCTTGATTGCACATATTTGCAGGCAAGTCTTTTATTTTGAGGCACTTGTGGTGGACACCTGACCGTAAACCCCTCGAATAAAACGACTTACGCCGAGGCAGTAGGGGGGGCACCCCCCAAGCGAAACAGAAGCGGTTACAAATCGGCAGCCGGGGCAATCTGGACCGCCCGATCAACGTGAAACAACGTGCATCGTCACGCTAAGGAGCTGTAACTGATGTCGAATTCGTCCGCCCCGGCCACGCGCACCCTGCTCTCAGTGCTCGCTTTTGCCACCGCTCTCTTCGCCTCCACGCATGCCCACGCTCAGGTCCAGGTCGTCTCCGGTCTTGACAAGCAGCTGGCTCGCATCGACTTCGCCGTCCTTGGCCAGGGCCTCTTCAATACCACCACGTCGGGCACCAACTACCTCCAGCAGTCCGTCTCCGACGTCCCCGGCAACACCCTTGGAGCCCTCATCACCCTCCGCTACACCGTCAAGCCCTACTTCGGCCTCGAAGGCAACTTCAGCTACGCCCGCTTCACCCAGAACTACTCCAACATTGGCGGCATCCAGGCCAACACCGACGAGTACACCCTCGGCTACGTCGTCCATCCCGGAGAGTTCTTTGGCGTCCGCCCCTTCGTCTCCGTCGGAGCCGGTTCCATCGCCTACAAGCCCACCCCGGGTGGAGGACAAGGCCTCCAGACCCAGGCCCGCGCCGCCTACTACTACAACCTCGGGGCCGACGACATGCTCACCGAGCACATCGGCGTTCGCGCCCAGTTCCGCCAGTCCATCTCCCTCGCCCCGGACTTCGGCCAGAACTACCTCACCATCAAGCAGCGCACCTATTCCACGGAACCCGCCGTCGGCGTCTTCCTCCGCTTCTAACTCGTGTTCGCTTCTAACTGCGAAGGTTCATCCCCGCATTCGCCTCCAACGCCGTAACCCCCACGGGGCTACAATCGCAGCGTTGAGGTCGTAGCCCATGCTGCAGTTCCCGCTCCTGATTGCCATCGCGATTGTTGTTCTTTACATCATCAACTCCATTAAGATCCTCAAAGAATACGAACGCGGCGTCGTGTTCCGCCTCGGACGCGTAAGGGCCGACGCCACTGGCCCCGGCGTCGTTCTGGTCTTCCGCCCCATCGATCAGATCGTAAGAGTCAGCCTCCGCCAGGAGGCCATGGAAGTCCCGTCCCAGGACGTCATCACCCGCGACAACGTTACCTTAAAAGTCAACGCAGTCATCACCTTGCGCGTCGTCGACCCAGTTCGCGCCGTCATCGAGGTCTCGAACTACGTCTATCAAACCTCGCAGTTCGCCCAGACAACGCTCCGTTCCGTCTTGGGAGAGGTCGATCTCGACGAGCTCCTCGCGCATCGCGAACAGCTCAACCAGCGCATCCAAACCATCATCGACGGACACACCGCGCCCTTCGGCGTCAAGGTCGTCTCCGTCGAGGTCAAGCAAGTCGATATGCCCGAATCGATGCTGCGCGCCATGGCCAAGCAAGCCGAAGCCGAACGCGAACGTCGCTCCAAGATCATTCACGCCGAGGGCGAGTACAACGCGGCCGGCAAGCTCGTCGAGGCCGCGCAACTCATGGCAACGCAGCCGATGACCCTGCAACTCCGCTACCTCCAAACCCTCACCGAGATCGGCGTCGAGAAGAACACCACCATCGTCTTTCCGCTTCCCATGGAGCTCATGAACCTCCTCAATAAGACCTTCTCAGCCCCGTCTGAGCCTGTTCAGACCGCGCCGCAACCCAACCCAAGCACTCCCGGCGCGCGCTTCACCGGCTCAGATGCAGCCGCAACCCGCGAGATGGAGGATCTCCAGTGAGCCCAACCCAAACCCAACGCGACCTCCACGACATGCGCGATACCTCCGAACGCGAGATCTCCCTCGGAACCTCCACCATCCTCGGCATCTTCTTCGCCCTTGCCCTCGTGTGCGCTGTCTTCTTCGGTCTTGGCTACACCATGGGTCGCAAGTCTGTTCCCTCGCCTGCAGCCTTCGCCCCCGCAGCAACCGAGCCCGAGAACGCCTCCTTCAAGTCCTTCAAACCGGCTCCCGGAAATCCCGCCGTCAAGGACGTTGCGCCACCGCTACACACCGCTGTTCCAGCTTCGGTCGAACCCGCCGCGGAACCACCCAAAAAGGCCTCCTTTGACCCCGATGCCGAGATCGTCACCGCCGCAGCTCCCACGCCCGCAAAGCCTGTGATTCGTCCCGCCGCGCCGCAGGCTGCGCCTGGCGGAACCGCGATCGTCCAGGTCTCCGCGTTTCGCCGCCAGGAAGATGCGGATATGGTCGCTTCGGCCCTCCGCAAGAAGGGCTATATCGTCAACATCCGCCAGGAGCCGCAGGATAACTACCTGCACGTCCAGCTTGGACCTTACGCAACCAGGAAGGATGCAGAGGCCATGAAGGACCGTCTCTCAGCCGATGGGTTCAACGCCATCGTCAAGTAGCGGTCGCATCGCCGCCGGAAGCGCCGTTGCAATCGCTCTATGTACCGCCCGCATCAGGTCCTCGCGCGTCGCGTACTGCGCTGGGTCGATCGGAGCAAGAAACTGCACGCGAGCCATTTCAGGGGCGATCGCCACACTTCCCTTGCGCATCATCCGCTCCGTTCCGGAGATCGCCACCGGCACGATCGGGGCAAGCGTCTGGTGCGCCAGGAAGAACGGACCCTTCTTGAACGCCGAGAGACGCCCATCGACCGATCGTGTGCCCTCCGGAAACACGGTTATATGCAGACCTTCGGCGAGAACCGCAGCGTAAGCTGCAATCGTCGCCATCGCCGCCTCCCGGCTCTTGCCCCTTTCAACCGGGATAAAGTGCGCCATGCGCAGCGCAGTCCCAAGGATGGGGATGCGCATCAACTCCTTCTTGAGCGGGATCGAAGTGCGGCCCGGAAGCACGCTGAGCAGAACCGGAGGATCGAGGTTCGAGACGTGATTGGCCATGAAGATGACGCTGAGGCCACGTGGAACGTGCTCCAGGCCAGAGACATCGACAGGGATCCGAGCAGCCCGCAAGGCAAGCCGGATGATGCGCATCGACACCCGGTAGAGCGGATTGATGTCCTTCACCAGCCACGCATGCGGAATCCCGAAGATGCCCGCAACAGACCCTAGCGAGGCGAGGACGAAGACCAGCTTGAACGTTGTGAACATACGTCAGGCTCTTCCGCCAAGCGCTGCCGGAAGCTTGTCGTAGATGCCGCCAAAGCCGCCATTCGACAGGATCGCCACGATGTCTCCCGAACGGAGTTGCGGAGTCAGCGCGGCGACGATCGCGTCCGCATCGGGGTAAACCGCTGCAGGGATATTGCGCGCACGCAGCGTCGCGGCCACGTTCTCCGGGTGCAGTCGTTCCGTGACCGGAATAGACTCGCTCTTGAACACCCCGGCAAGAACCACCTGATCGGCAAGCGCAAGCGACTCAACCAGGTCGCTCTCAAAGACGTTCCGGCGCAGGGTGTTTGAGCGTGGCTCCAACACAGCCACAAGCCGATGACCTCGATACGCGGTCCTAAGCGCACGCAGCGTCTCCCGGATCGCAGTCGGATGGTGCGCAAAGTCGTCGATCAGGGTGATCCCGTCAATGACCGCGCGGACCTCAAGCCGCCGTTTGACGCTCCGGAACGTCGCCAGAGCCTCCACAATGGCCTCCGTCGCAAGGCCCTGGCCAGAGGCAAGCGCCGCGGCAGCCGTGGCGTTGAAGGCGTTGTGTTCTCCCGCCATCGGCAGGGTGACATGGGCAAACACCTCACCTCGGCGGCGCAACGTCCAGCTTGTCTGAGTTCCTTCATGCGTAAGGTCAGCTACCTGCCAGTGCGAGCTGGCAAGAAGACCGTAACGCTCCACCGCACAGAAGGCGTGGTCGACGCACTCCGACACCTGGGAGCTGCCATCGAAGGCAACCAGCCGCCCGCGACGGGGAATCAGGTTGACTAGGCGCTTGAAGGCCGTCTTCACGCTCGCAAGATCGGGATAGATGTCCGCGTGATCGTACTCGACGTGGGTCAGAATCGCGGCATCCGGGAAGTAGTGCAGGAACTTCGGCCCCTTGTCGAAGAAGGCCGTATCGTACTCGTCGCCTTCAAGCAGGAACGGATTCGGCCCATCCGGCGTACGCGCCTGAACCCGGAACGACGTCCCGAAGTTCTCGGCCAGACCACCGATCAGGAATGATGGCGCGACGGCCGCGTCTTGCCGGGACGCGACCTCGTAGATCCACGCCAACAGGCTCGTTGTCGTCGTCTTCCCATGTGTCCCGGCGACGACCAGCGACTCGCGCCCAGGCAGAAACTCATCATGCAGCAGCGCTGCCATGCTCGTGAACGGGATGCGCCGGTCGAGCACAGCCTCCAGCTCGGCGTTTCCCCGTGAGATCGCATTGCCGACCACAACAAGGTCCGGCGCAGGCGTCACATTGCTCTCCGCATAAGGCTCATAAACCGGGATCCGCAGCGCAGCCAGCTGGTCGGACATGGGCGGGTAGGCGGCCGCGTCCGAGCCGGTGACGCGGTGCCCAAGCTGCTGCAGCATGCCGGCGAGCGATGCCATGGCGGTTCCGCAGATGCCGATCAGGTGAATGTGGCGTACGTTCATGATCCTCATTCCCGGCAACTTGACCACACCACGAACAAGGTGCCGTCACTCCAGGTCATCCTCCCATTGTAGGGGTCGACACAGCCGACTCCAGAAACGTCAGGCTCGGCCCCGCAGGGTCAAAGCTCGCCTGAATCCCCAGGGGCAAGGTGACGTTGCCTCCATCCACATGTCCGCTGCGCAATCCAATCGCTACCGGCCCCGCAAAGTCGCCAAGCCTATGCAGGATCGTCCGATCGAGAAGATCATAGTCTTCAGCCGGTACATTCTGGCTCATGTCGCCGAAGATAATAGCCTGCGCCCGCTCAAGATACCCGGCATACTGCAGATGCAGCAGATGCCGGTCCCACTGGTAGGGGTGGGCGCCAATGTCCTCAAAAAAGAGAATGGCAGGCCGCGTCGGCACAGCGGGCGCGTAAGGGGTTGCCAAGCCTTCAAGGTAGATGCTGAGACACCCTCCAAGGAACTGCCCTGTCGCCACCGGCCCAGGCTTCAGCACACGAAGCCCCTCCGCAGCCCCCAGCGTCCAGGTCCCCGACCCCGAAAGCGCATGCCTCCAGCTCGCAAGATCCGGCCCCTCCGCTTGGCTGAAGTCGGCCGCGCACATCGGCGCGTAGAAGGTCACCAACCCCACCGCATCCAGCAGATACGTCTGCAGGCTCGTATGGTCGGAGTAGCCAAGGTAAGGCTTCGGATGCGCCCGGATCAGCTCCACATCCAGATAAGGCAGCAGCTCCGCCGTTCCCCAACCCCCGCGCGTGCACAGGATGCCATCGACCGACGGATCCCGAAACGCCGCATGCAGATCGTCCAGCCGCTCCCGCATCGTCCCCGCATAGTTCAGCAGCCCGCCCCGCAGCGCACTCGGATAGAGCGTCGTCCGATAGCCAAGCGCCTCCAGCGCAGCCCGCCCCGCCCAAACCTTATCCGGCGCAGGCATGCTCGCCGGCGAAACGATAGCTAGATGCGCATCGGGCTTAAGCGCTGGAGCTTTCAGAAGAAACACAGTCCTATGCTACCGGTCGATCGTTGTCGCTGGCCGACGACTCCCGGAAAGGAGCACCGCAAGTTACCCGGCCGCGAAACAGACCCCGCCTAGTACTGCAGCTCCAAAGGAAAGTAGCCCAGCGTCCCATCCTTCTTCTCGTACTTCAAAAACAGCCGCTTGCTGCTGTTAATCGTCGCCGCCACCACCGTCCCGGTCTCATCCCGCTTCGACACATCCACATGGAACGTCTTCACCGGCCCATGCCAGTCGCTCGCCGTGGTCCAATCCTCCGTAAACCGCGACAACGGATAGTCCTTGTATTTCTCCGGATGCTGCTGCCAGTTCGGATCGTTCTGCCAGAGGCCATATCCCTTCGCATAATCGCCGGCCTGCACCGTCTCCAGAAACACCTTTACCCGATGCTCCGCCGGCAGGTTCATAAACAACCAGCCATGGCCAGAGATAAAGCCCGCCACGGAAAGCACCGCCACCAGCGCAATAGCCACCCCCGCGCCAATCAGCGTGTTGCGCTTCCGGTTCTCCTTCCCCGCATTAAACTCGGGGGCATTCAGCAACGTCATGGCATCTCCCGTCGTCGTCTGTGCAACGACCCCTCATATTAGACACCCAACCTCCCCGCCCGGTTCCGTTCCACCCAGCCAAACGCCCCCTCCATCCGTTCACACTCCACGCCCGTCTTCGGCAGATACACCGACACCACATCGAACCGCGTCTCCACTCTCTCCCGCAGCCTCTCCTCGAAGCTCCGCAGATAGGCCCGCCCCAGCCGCCGCAGCTGCTCCCGCTTGTCCCAGTCGACAGCCGTCTCGGCCGCGAGCGCCCCTCGCGAAGTCCGCGTCTTCACCTCCACAAAGCACAGCACAGGCCCCTGCCATCCAACC
>CAXUNW010000141.1:5970-6696 GCA_964252505.1 uncultured Acidobacteriaceae bacterium | reverse complement strand
GGGTGGCGTCTGGGTGGGAGCGGGGTCCGGGATGGGGCTGGTGGGGGAGACAAGAGCGACATCATAGTTGCGGCCGATCCAGCGGTTTTCGTCGGGGAACTCCAGGGTGAAAGAGATCTTGCCGGTCTGGTCTTTGGCGGTAGGGATGCTGACCTGGTAGAAGGCGCGGCCGACGGCGGTGGCGTCGAGGTTCTGGACGGTGGCCCAGTCGTCGGCCGACCAGATGACGCGGAACTTGGAGTGGTCGTCAATGCGGAGGGTCTGGCCTGCGGGGATCTCGTTGAAGATCCGGGTGGTGCGAAAGATTTCGACGTTGTTGGTGAATGTGCGGTCGGCGGCTTCTTTGGCGTAGCGCTCCTCGACGACGGAGATGGTGTCGAAGATCTTGTTGTCGGCGACGGAGCGAAGGAGCTTGAGGTACTCCGCGTGAGCCCAGACGAGAGGCTGTGCGGAGCCGGCGGAGAAGCCGAGGTAGAGGCCTTCCTCGGGCATATCGGCGTAGTCCCAGACCTGCTCGGGCATCATGCCGCCGACGGAGGAGAACTTCTCAAGGGCGGTGATGAAGGAGGTGACGTCGTTGCCGAGGGCGAGCTCATAGTGAGCGCGCTCGCCGCCGAGGAGCGGCCAGGCGCGGCCCTGGCCCCAGGTGGTGAAAGGCCCGCCATCCTTTGCCTGGCCGTAGCCGTCGTGGTTGTAGCGGCGCCAGCACGGGCCATACGGCGTGTC
>CAXUNW010000141.1:0-5960 GCA_964252505.1 uncultured Acidobacteriaceae bacterium | reverse complement strand
TGATCGATGACCTTCAGGGTGTCGATCATCAAGGGGTCGTCGGCGCGCCGGATGCCGTAGCGGACGAGCTCGAGGAAGCCGCCGTCGACGATCTCGCGGGCCTCAAAGACGTTCTTCTCGCCGGGAGCACGGTTGGCGATGCGGAGAGTTCCGACCGGGATGGAGTCGTTGTGGAAGGGCTCGCCGGGGGCGGGTGGGGTGATGCGGACGTAGTGGCGTTTGACCCCCTCGAGGAGGCAGCCGTTCTCGGTGGTGGTCCACTCGTCCAGATGGGACTCGATCCAGTCGGCATACCCGAGGAAGGAGTCCGCGACGTCGGTGGAACCGGAGGCCCGGGCAATGTCGGCGGCGCAGACGAGGCCGGAGATGACGGCGGCGAGGGTGGAGGGCGAGTAGCCGGGGTTTTCTTCCCAGCGTTCCTGCTGGGTGACGGGAGCGTAGCGGCAGAGGAAGCTGGCGGCGGCTTCGACGAAGGGAAAGACTTCGAAGTTGCCGAGGCCGTCGAGCTTCCAGAGGCGCCAGGCGAGGATGATGGGGAAGGCTACCTCGTCCAACTGGATGCCGGACCAGTAGGGCGTTCCATCGATCCAGAAGTTTTGCGCGAAGCCACCATCTGCTTTCTGGGTGCAGGCGAGATAGACGAGAGCGCGGCGGGCGGTGTCGATGCGTCCGCACGCAAGGAGGGCGGAGGCGGACTGGACCATGTCGCGGGTCCAGACGAGATGGTAGCCGCCGAGGTCATCGTCGGATTTGGAGGCTCCCCAGGGGACGGAGGCTGAGGCGATGAAGGCGCCGGAGTAGGTTTTGTCCTCGTGAGTCAGAACGATGTCGTGGGAGACGCGCATGAGGCGGCCGCCGTCGGTAGAGAAGTTGCCCAGGCGGGCGGGTGAGGCGGCGCGGTGCCATTGCTCGATGAAGCGTTTTGAGTGGAGCTCGTAGGGGGTGGAGAGGGTCTGCATCATCCCGGCGAGGGCGGCGTGGTGGCCGTCTCCGAAGGCGATGGCGAGGGTGAAGATCGGGTTTCGGGCGCAATCGATCTCGCCGGTGACGGCGAGGTTGCCGTTGAGGGCCTGGCCGAACTGCCAGGCCATGTGGTGGTTCTGGTGGAGGTCCTGGAAGCCATCGCTGGAGCCGACGTAGCCACAGGAGGTTCGGGTGAAGCCGCAGTCCGCACCGAGGGCAAGGGAGACCTTGTTTTTCCAGGCGAGGATAGAGCGCTTGCCGGCGACCTGGATGGAGCGGGCGGAGTTATCGGCTCCGCCGCCATCGAGGTGAGGGGCGAGGAGGGCGTAGCACTTGAGTTTGGCGAGGAACTCCGGGGCCGCTTCGATTTTCACGTTGACCAGAACGACCGGATGGTGGGGGTCGGAGAGGAACTCCTTGGTGACCTTATAGGCTCCGCCGGGGGCGGTGCCGGTGACGCGGACGGCGGGGGCGTCGGGGTCGATGTAGCTGAAGTCGTAGGTGAAGTCGCGCTTTTCTTCGTGGACGAAGGTGGACTCGTCGGTGAAGAGAAGCTCCATGTCGCGGGTCTGGGGGCGATCGATGGTGGGGTAGTAGATCTCGTTGAGGGTGCCGTGGGAGAGGGTGAACCAGACGCGGCTGGAGGCGGCGTAGGCGGTGGCGACGGCGTCCTTGCGGCTGGAGGTCCAACGGGGTTCAACGCCTGGCGCACCGAAGGCGGGGCCCTGGTCGTTGAGCCAGTGATACGCGGATTCAAGGTTGCTCATTTGCAAACTATTAGAACCCATAAAACGCGTTTGCGGGAGGGCTGAATGCGGCGATTACCGAAGATTTCTCGACCGTGGGATATGATGCGGAGGCTGGGGAAGAGCGGGCTGCGCGAAAGCTGCATCGCATGCTCCCAGGACGGCATCTGAACGAGCGAAGAGGAGAATACTACCGTGGCCTACGAACTTCCCCCCCTGCCCTACGACTACGCGGCGCTTGAGCCGTACATTGACGAAGCGACGATGAAGCTGCACCACGATAAACACCATCAGACGTATGTGACGAACCTAAACGGCGCGGTGGAGAAGCATACGGAGCTTGGATCGAAGACGCCGGAGGAGCTGATTAAAGACCTCGCGAGCGTGCCGGACGACGTGAAGGCTGTTGTGCGCAACAACGGCGGTGGGCATGTGAACCACACGATGTTCTGGCAGATTATGAAGCCGAACGGGGGCGGCGAGCCGACGGGGGACATCGGGGAGCAGATCAAGACAGACTTCGGTGACTTTGAAAGCTTCAAGAAGACCTTCAACGAGACGACGGCCAAGCAGTTCGGGTCGGGCTGGGGCTGGCTGGTGTACGACGGCGGCAAGCTGAAGATTGTGACGACGCCGAACCAGGATAATCCGATGTCGACAGGGCTTTACCCGATCCTGGGCAACGATGTCTGGGAACATGCTTACTACCTGAAGTACCAGAACAAGCGGCCTGACTACCTGGCGGCCTGGTGGAATACGGTGAACTGGGAGGAAGTGAATAAGCGGTTTGTGACGGCTAAGGCGTAAGTAGCGGAAAGACGGAGTGGAAGGGCCACCTAGTCGGGTGGCCCTTTTATGTTTGAAACAGTCCATAACTCGTGAGGTAAACGTTGCCTGATCAGCCGATGTGGGGAATTCATGTTCGTGGCGCAGCCGGAGACCAGATGTATCGTGAGCGCTCGATCATAGGAATAGGGTGGCATCAGCTAGCAGACCTCTCAGTTCTTCCGGCTACTCGTGAGGCGTATAAAGCAGAGGTTTCTGCGAAGATACCGGGTCAGACTCGCGGTGCAATGATTAACGGTGCCAGCCAATTGTTCCGGTTCGTCTGTGAAATGCAGATAGGAGATTGGATCGTGTACCGTTCGCGTTTTGACCATCAGGTGCATGTCGGCAAGATAACAGGACCCTACCAATACAATCCGGCACTTTCTACGGAGTATCCGCAGACTCGAGGTGTTCGATGGCTGGGGGCCTTTTCTCCGACTAAGGTTTCACAAGGTGCTCTCTATGAGTTGGGTTCCGCGCTCACCCTTTTCCAGTTGAAGAACTATGGAGACGAATACATCGCGGCTCTCGAAGGCCGATCTTCAAATCTGGACGAGACCGACGATGAGTCGGTTGCGGCTGTGGCTACCGAAGTGGAACTCACGACTGGCGACTTCGTTTTGAAGCAGCTCGCACGGCACTTGAAGGGCCATGGATTCCAGAGCTTTGTTGCAGACCTACTGAAGACGATGGGCTATCGCACCATTCAGTCGAGGCCTGGACCGGATGAGGGAGTCGATATTATTGCCCATCGTGACGAACTCAAGCTGGAGCCCCCGATTATCAAGGTTCAGGTAAAGAGTGGAGTAGGCAATGTTGGACGGGAGACGGCGCAGGCCCTTCTAGGCACCCTGAGCAACGGAGAGTATGGGTTGCTTGTAACCCTAGGTGGCTTCACGACACAGGCTCTCGACTTCGCGCGAAACAAGAGTACGATTCGACTGTTGGACGGCCCAGCCCTTGTAGAGCTTATTTTGGCGCATTACGAGTCGCTTGAGCAGAGCTTCAAGTCAATCATCCCCCTGAAACGGGTCTACGTGCCTCAGCCCGCGACGAATCTGGAGGATTCCGAGAGTTTGCTATGAGAAGCTGAGATGGAGACTAAGGTTCAAAATGTCCGGGAAAGTCTGTGCATACGATTGCGATCTTTATAAAGACGACTCCGGAAGCACCTGCTCCCGCTGATGCTGCACCGTTCTGTTTCCTGGACCTGACGCCCGAGGACTACCTGCGTGCTCAGTCTGTAGCGGAAAAGAAGGGAACAACCTTCGAGGCGTATCTCGGAAACCTACTTCATGAAGAGATACGGCGCGCGCGGGAATTGGCGGAAACAGAAGAGCCCGGTGGACCAGCTTAGAGCACGCCACCAGGCGTTCTGTTGAAGCAAAAAGCAAATTTTCTTTGGGAATGACAAACAAAGTTCAAGCATCCAAAGCTATTCGGCGGAACTGCTTTGGCCGCGCTTGGGGCGGCGATTGGCCTGGAGGATCTTCTTTCTCATGCGGAGGGACTTGGGAGTGACCTCGACGAGTTCGTCTTCGGCGATGAACTCGATGGACTGCTCCAGGGTGAGGAGCTTGTAGGGGACGAGGCGGACGGCTTCGTCCGATCCGGAGGCGCGCATGTTGGTGAGTTTTTTCTCGCGGACGGCGTTGACGTCGAGGTCGTTGTCGCGGGAGTGCTCGCCGACGAGCATGCCCTCGTAGACCTCGGCGCCGTCGGGAACGAAGAGGACGCCGCGCTCCTGGATCATGTCGAGCGCATACATGGTGGTGACGCCCTGGCGATCGGAGATGAGGGCTCCGGAGGGGCGCTGGGGGATGTCACCCTGGTAGGGGATGTACTCGCCGGCGATGGAGTTCATGACGATGGTGCCGCGGGTCTCGGTGAGCATTTCATTGCGCAGACCGATAAGGCCGCGGGAGGGGACCTTGAACTCCATGCGGACGCGGCCTGAGCCGTGGTTGGCCATCTTGACCATCTCGCCTTTGCGTGGGCCGAGCTTTTCGATGACGGTTCCGACGAAGTTTTCCGGGATGTCGATGGTAAGGATCTCAGAGGGCTCCATGGTTTCGCCGTCGATTTTTTTGGTGACGATCTGAGGGCGGGAGACCATGATCTCAAAGCCTTCGCGACGCATCATCTCCATGAGGACGGAGAGCTGGAGCTCACCGCGGCCGAGGACCTTGAAGGTTTCGGGGGAGCCGGTGTCTTCAACGCGGATGCTGACGTTGGTCAGGAGCTCGCGGTCGAGGCGCTCCTTGATATTGCGGCTGGTGACATACTTCCCTTCCCGGCCGGCGAAGGGGGAGTTGTTGACCGAGAAGTTGATGGCAATGGTGGGTTCGTCGATCTTAATGAGCGGCAGGGGGCGAGGCTCTTCGATGGAGGTGAAGGTTTCGCCGATGGTGATGCCGGGGACTCCGGCGATGGCGACGATGTCTCCGGTGACGGTTTCGGTGATGTCAGTGCGCTTGAGGCCGTCGAAGGAGAAGAGCTTGGTGATCTTGACGTTCTGGAGGCTGCCGTCGATCTTCGAGACGGCTACCTCCTGGCCGTTCTTCAGGGTGCCGTTGAAGACGCGGCCGATGGCGAGTCGGCCGAGGTAGTCGGAGTAGTCCAGGTTGGTGACGAGGATCTGGAGGGGGCCATCGGGGTCGCCGGTCGAGACGGGGATTGTCTTGATGATGAGCTCGAAGAGGGGCTGCAGGTCGGTGCCGGGGGTGGCGAGGTCCATGGTGGCGGTGCCGGCTTTACCGTTTGTATAGATGATGGGGAACTCGAGGACGTCTTCGTCGGCGTCGAGATCGATGAAGAGGTCGTAGACCTCGTTGACGACCTCTTGTGGGCGGGCGTCGGGACGGTCGATTTTGTTGATGACGAGGATGGGGGTGAGCTTGGCTTCGAGGGCCTTGGAGAGGACGTAACGGGTTTGGGGGAGGGGGCCTTCGGAGGCGTCGACGAGGAGGACGACGCCGTCGACCATCTTGAGGGCGCGTTCAACTTCGCCGCCGAAGTCGGCGTGGCCGGGGGTGTCGACGATGTTGATCTTGGTGTCGTGGTAGTGGATGGCGGTGTTCTTGGCGAGGATGGTGATGCCGCGCTCGCGCTCGAGATCGTTGGAGTCCATGACGCGGTCGGCGACGGCTTCGTTGGAGCGGAAGGTTCCGGACTGGCGGAGCATGGCGTCGACGAGGGTGGTTTTACCGTGGTCGACGTGGGCGATGATGGCGATGTTGAAGATAGGGCTGGAAGAGGCGTTGCTCACGGCTTGCGGATGTCCTTTGGATGGGCGCTCGATGGAAAATGCGCGTCGTTCCTAGTCTACAGGATGGGGGTGATGGCGGCTTAGGACTCTGTCCGCAGGAGGTTGTCAAAGATCAGTCGCGTGCGGCGGCTGGTACGGGAGCCGGGGGCGGGGCG
>CAXUNW010000140.1:0-6788 GCA_964252505.1 uncultured Acidobacteriaceae bacterium | reverse complement strand
GACTTTGTCGCGGCGGCGCGGCAGCATACGGAGCTGGTGGCGGCGTGGGAGCCGCATGCGGCATCGCTTGAGGGATACCTGTTTCCGGATACATATCGGTTTTCGCGGCATGCGACGCAGGAGCAGATCCTGACGGCGATGGTGAGGCGCTTTCGGCAAATGGCCGGGCAGATCGGGTTGCGGGACAGGGTTGCGGCGACGGTGACGATGGCCTCGCTGGTGGAAAAAGAGGTTGGAATCGCGAGCGAACGAGGGCTGGTCGCGGGGGTCTTCGCCAACCGGCTGCGGCTGGGCATGAAGCTGCAGACCGACCCCAGCGTCGTGTACGGGGCGATCCTGGCAGGGAGGTGGCGCGGGACGATCTACCGGTCTGATCTTGAGGCGGAGTCGGCCTACAACACCTATCGGCATACAGGGCTGCCGCCCGGGCCCATCTGCAATCCCGGCGTGGCGGCCTTGAAAGCGGCGATGAGCCCCGCGGCGACGGACTATCTCTACTTTGTTGCCGACGCGGCCGGGCACAGCCGTTTTTCGGCGACGCTGGCCGGGCATGAGGCGAATGTTGCGAGCTTTCGGAAGGCAGAGGCGGCACAGTAGAGGCGGCATTGCGAATGTTCTGCGGCCTTGGTGAGGCGGCTGACGTCTAAGGAAGGCGTGCGTTGCGTGTCGGACCGTGTTCCGGGGGCCTTTCAGGTGTCTGTGCTCGGGCGGCGCTCTATATACTCGGTGTTTGTGCTCAAGACGATACGACAAGGCGTGCTAGCGGGATTGATGGGGGTCGCTCCGCTGTTGACGGGGTGCCTGAGCACAACGCGGCACGTAGCGATTAGCAAGCGGCCGGACGTCGTCATGGATGCGACGCTTGAGGAGTTAATCAAGCGGGTCGATACACAGTTTGACGCAATCAAGACGCTCAATGCGTCGGTGATGCTGTCGGTGAGCACAGGCGGCGCGAGGACAGCGGGTGTGGTGAAGGACTATACGACGCTGCGTGGCTACATCCTGGTGCGGCAGCCGGAGGATCTGCGAGTGATCCTGATGGCGCCTGTGCTGGGTACCCGGACGCTGGATATGGTAAGCGACGGCAAGAAGTTCACCTTGCTGCTGATGATTCCAACGACCAAGACGCGCGCGCTGACCGGAGTGGATACGGTCAGCACGCCGTCGAAGAACCCGCTTGAGAACCTGCGGCCGGGCATCTTCTTCGATGCGCTGTTGGTTCGAAGTATTGCGTCAGACGAGCTGGTGACGTTGACCGAGAGCTCGCGGATGGTGGAGCCCGAGACCCGCAAACGCGAAGCGATCCTGGAGCCCGACTACGACGTGACCGTGTTGCGGCCCAAGGTTGGGCAGACGCTTGAACGGGTTCGGGTGATCCACATCAATCGGACCGATCTTGAGCCGTACCAGCAGGACATCTACGACAACAAGGGCCGGATTGCGACAACAGTCCAGTATGCGAAGTATCAGAAATTCGGCGATCTGACCTTTCCGACCGACATCCTGATTACGCGGCCAGTGGATGAGTACACGCTACGCATCGCGGTGCAGAAGCTCACCGCGGGACAAAAGATGGATGATGACCAGTTTGAGCTGCCTATCCCGAGCGGAGTGACGGTCGAGACGCTGAAGTAGTTAGAGAGGCAGGCCGGCGCGATGTGCGTGCGCGGCGATGGCCTGGTTGATCTCAAGGGCAAGCGCAAGCGCGTCGCGACCTTGCTGCACGGTGACCTCAGGTGAAGTGCGGGTGCGGACGGCGTGCAGAAAGGCCTGGATCTCAAGGCGAAGCGGCTCGCCTGGCTCGATGGCAACCTTCTTGAGCGACAGCCCAGCACTTGGATGAGCGTTTGCCAGTGCCTCAAACTGGGTTGGACTAAGGGTTGCCGCGGCGGCGGCGGCGGCCGATACATCGATGACGAGAAGGTCTTTGCGGGCGAAGTCGAGCGAAAGATATTGATGCGGCTGGAAGAAGCGAAGCTTGCGGACCTGCTCGGTCGAGACGCGGGACGCGGTGAAGTTGGCGATGCAGCCGTTCTCAAACTCCAGGCGAACGTTGGCGATATCAACCTTTGGGGAGAGAACAGGAAGGCCCACGGCGCGAACCTCGCGCACCGGGCCGGCGACAAAGGACAGGACGATGTCGAGATCGTGGATCATCAGGTCAAGCACCACATCGACATCGAGCGAGCGGGGGGTGAAGACGCTGAGGCGGTGGCTCTCGAAGAACATGGGCCGGTTGAGGTGGCTGCGCGCGGCGGTCACGGCAGGGTTGAAACGCTCCAGGTGACCAGGCTGGACTATGCGCTCATGCTCGGCGGCGAGGGAAAGGATGCGGTCTGCCTCGGCGAGGGTTGCCGCGAGGGGTTTCTCGATGAGCAGATCGAGGCCGCAGGGCAGCAGGAGTGCAGCGGTCTCAGCGTGATACAGCGTAGGCAGGCAGATGCACGCGGCGTCCAGGGCTAGCCCGGCGGTGAGAAGTTCCGCGGCGTCGGCGAAGGCGGGGACCGCATAGCGCTCAGCGGCCGCGCGGGCCGTGGCTGGGTCACGGTCGACGACGGCGGCGAGGGTTACGGGCTCTCCGGCAGCTTCAAGCTCGCGCAGGACGCGAAGATGGTTGCGCCCGAAGGCTCCGGCGCCAAGAACGGCAATACGCAGGGGATTGGGCACGCGGTGCTAGGCTTCGGGGTCCAGAGGGGCTTCAACGGCCTCGCGGCAGCGCGCGTAGAGCTCAAGCAGCTGGACGACCTGATCTTCTGGCTTGGCAGTGGAAGCCCCGCCGAAGCCGGCCGATGAGGCGGATTTGCCCGGGATGTTTGCTTGTGCGGCGACGAACTTGAGCAGGTCGAGGGCGATGTCTTCGGTGCGGCGCGTGGTCGGGGACTGTTCCATGGGGTTCGGCTTCCTCTTTGTGTGGCTATGAGTTGATGCTACTGGGGGTTCTCCACGGGGGCAAGGTCAGGTGGCTTGGTGTCGGCCGCGAAGGCCGCAGAGAATCTCGTAGGGGATGGTGGCGGCGAGGCGGGCGTGATCCTCGGCGGAGACGCCTTCGCCAAGGAGGATCGCGCGATCGCCCGCCCTTGGCGCGGGCAGGATGTGCGTCACGTCGACGGTCGTAAGGTTCATGGAGATGCGGCCCAAAATAGGAGCGCGCTGACCATCCACGATCACCCAACCTCCCGGATGCGCGTCGGCGCCGGAGAGGGAGCGACGAAGGCCATCCGCGTAGCCGACGGGAAGCAGAGCAAGGCGCATGGGATGAGGCACGGTGAAGGTCGCTCCATAGCCGATCCTGGACCCTTCGGAGAGCTCAAGGATGGAGGTGATCGGAGCGGTCCAGGTGAGGATAGGGTGCAGCCGGCCCTGAAGGCGGGTTGCGGCGGCGGATTCCGCGTCCCCCTCAAGGGGGAGCGTGAGGCCGTAGAGCGCGAGACCGCAACGAACCAGCGGCCGCGCGGCGATGGACCTGGCAAGCGTGGCGAGCGTGGCCAGAGTTGCGGCTGCGGCCGGCGAGGCGTTGTCGATGGTCGCGGCGTTACCGAGATGCAGCCAGGTGGGGCGGAAGCCGGCGGAGGCGATCTGGCGGATGGCGGCGGCGAAGAGGTGCATCTGCCGGGCGGTTTGAAGCGCGTCCGTCGATTCCGCGGAGGCGAGATGGGTAAAGACTCCGTCGAGGCGGAGGTTCGGCGTGGCGGCGAGCGCGCCCAGCAAGGCGGCGAGCGGTGGGCCCGGAGCGGCGCCCTGGCGGGACATGCCGGTGTCGATCTCCAGGTGGATGGGATGAGGAAGGCGTGCGGCCTGAGCGAGCGGAACGAGCTGCTGGGGAGTCCAGACAACCGGGGTGAGGGTGTGCTCGACGGCCAGCGAGGCGGCCTCGCGGGCGGCTACCGGATCGCCCGACGGACCCGACATGAGCAGGATTGCGGGCTGCGGAGCGCGCAGGGCGAGGCGAACCGATGCGCCTTCGTGCGCGTCGGTGACGCCGAGCCATGGAACTCCAGCGCGGGCAAGCAGAGGGGCGCAGAGCGTTGCGGAGTGTCCGTAGGCGTTGGCCTTGATAACGGCGAGCAGAGAGGGATCCGGGGCAGCCTGGGCGAGCGCTCGCTCGATGACGCGGAGGTTGGCGCAGAGGCGAGACTCGGAGACTTCAAGGGTGCTGGTCATTCGGGGGTATGTGGCTGACGCGTGCGGCAGGCTCTATCGTATCGTTTCGGAAGCGATCGGGATTGGGCAGGGCTCATGCCAACCATGTTCCCCAACGTGGCGTGGGTGTGATACAAAGCTGCGTTGAGCGGTGCAGGACGCGTGCGTTGTTGAGGGCGCTTGCCGGTCCGCTTTTGAGGCTAAACTTCGCGATGAAAATGAATACCGGTTCACCTGCCGATGTGATTGACAGCCGCGCCCGGGTGGCCGGGTTGGCCATGCTTTCGCTGGCGCTTGCGGTGGGAGGGTGCTCAAGCGGCACCAACAGCACAGGGTCGAGCATCAAGACCGCGACCGCGGCGAACGCAGGAAACTTCTCGACCACGGTGTTTCTGGGCGACTCCCTGACGGCGGGCTACCAAAGTGCGTCGCTGCTCGATACGCAGCAGGTGCATGGGTATGCGCCGCTGCTGGCGGCGCAGGCGGGCTTCTCCATCACGCTTCCGCTGATTGCGTTCCCGGGCGCTCCAAGCGTGCTGCAACTGCAGCATGTAGGGCCACCACCGGTCATCACGACGGCGCCGGGGACGACGACCGGGCGGGACAACTTTGCGTTGCAGCCGACCGACCTGGCCGTTCCCGGGGCGTTCGTGAACGATGTGGCGAATACGGTTCCGCTGCTGACACCGACCAGCGCGCAGCAGCAGATCAACCAGCTCGTGCTGGGCTACCCGGGGTTTGGCCTGGGAACAGCCTACAGCCAGGCGCAGCAGGCAATCGCAATGAATCCGACAACCATCTTCTTATGGATCGGGAACAACGACGCGCTGATTGCGGACCTGACCGGAACGACGAGCAGTATGACCTCTGTCGGGAGCTTCACCAGCCAGTACCAGGCGCTGATTACGCTGCTGACGACCAAGACGAACGCTCACCTGGTGATTGCGAACATTCCGGATGTGACCCTGATCCCGTATCTGCAGCCGGCGGCCTTGATCCTGGCGCAGTATTCGTCGGCAACCGGCCTTCCGGTTGCGGTGCTGAGCGCGGTGCTGGGGATCGCGGCCGGCGATTTTGTGACGCCGGCGGGGCTGACGCAGATTCCGCTGATCCTGGGTGGCGCGCAGAAAGGGCCGATCACGGATGCGGGGGTGCTTTCCGCAGCCGAGGTGGTGACGGTGAAAGCGCAGGTGGTGGCGTTCAACCAGGTGATCGCGGCGCAGGCGACGGCCGCGGGTGCGACGCTGGTGGATATGAATGCGCTGTTCAACACGCTGGCGACGAATGGACTGACGGTGGGCAGCTACAGCGGCAGCGCGGCGTTTCTGGGCGGCTTCTTCTCGCTCGACGGCATTCACCCCACCAACACCGGGTACGCGGTGGTGGCGAACAAGTTCATCGACACGATGAACGCGGGGATCGGGACGAAGATTCCGGATGTGAACCTGGTACCGATTGCGGCGGTGGACCCGCTTTGGCCGCCGAACCTGCCGAAGAACTGACAGCAGGGTGCGTGTTGCAGGATGTGCGGCCCCTATCCTAGGTTGGCAAACCTTCGGACGGGCAGCTTGAGGCAACGCGACGCCTGAGATGCGACCTCTCATTGAACAGCGGGGTGGTCCTACCGGTCTTCTCCTGTTGCACGCAAATTGGTAAGAGGAGTGAAGAGCGATGAGTTCAGAGCAGAACCCAATGTCACGGCGCGAACTGGTGACGCATCTTGGAGCAGGGCTGGCGGGGGCCGCGTTGACCGCGGCGGTGCCGGTTGCGGAGGCTCAGGCCGCAGGCGCGAGCATGGCGGCTCCGTTTGTGGACCCTACAACGAAGTATCCAAAGCCGCCCTACCCCGGGCAGACGCAGCCATGGCCGGGGCTCGCGAGCAAGATGACCCCACGGCCGGACCACGGAGAGACGAGCTACAAGGGCTCAGGTCGGCTGACGGGGCGGAAGGCGCTCATTACCGGGGGTGACTCCGGGATGGGGCGGGCGGCGGCGATTGCGTATGCGCGGGAAGGAGCGGATGTGGCGATCAGCTACTACCCGACCGAGGAGCCGGATGCGCAAGAGGTGATTGCGCTGATCCGGGCGGCGGGGCGCAAGGCGATCGCACTGCCGGGCGATCTGCGGCAGGAGAGCTACTGCACATCGCTGGTGGAGAAAGCAGTTTCCGGGCTGGGTGGGCTGGATGTAGTGGTGTCGAACGCAGGGCGGCAGCAGCAGTGCGAGGACATTCTGCAGCTGACGACCGAGGCTTTCGACGCGACGATGAAGACCAATATCTATGCGCCGTTCTGGATCATCAAGGCGGCGCTGCCGCATCTGGCGCCGGGGTCCGCCATTATCGGGACGACATCGGAGCAGGCGTACGATCCGGCGGCGAACCTGTACGACTACGCGCAGACCAAAGCGGCGACGATGAACTATGTGAAGTCTCTGGCGAAGCAGCTTGGGCCTAAGGGGATTCGCGTAAACGGGGTGGCGCCAGGGCCGATCTGGACACCGCTGCAGGTCTCGGGCGGGGCAACGCAGGAGCATCTGATCCACTTCGGGGAGACGTATCCTCTGAAGCGGGCGGGGCAGCCGGCAGAGCTGGCGAGTATTTATGTGCAGCTAGCGGCGAACGATGCCAGCTATACGACGGGGAATAT
>CAXUNW010000139.1:0-6841 GCA_964252505.1 uncultured Acidobacteriaceae bacterium | reverse complement strand
GCCGTGGGGGCTTTCAACGCACTACTATACGTCGGGCGATCCGAAGAAGTTTGCGGCGGGGGACGCGCTGGTATTTGACGACGAGCACTATTACGACCTGCTCGCGCGGGGGGCGTATATGGAAGACGTGATCCTGCATAGCTGGGGGGCGATGGGAGCGAGCGATACCCGGCGACGGACGAAGATTGTGATGGATGAGTGGGGGGCGTGGTACGGCAAGGGAACAGAGCTGACGCCGCACTACAACCTGTCGCAGCAATCGACCATGCGGGATGCGCTGCTGAGCGGGATCACGTTCGACATCTTCCAGAAGCATGCGGACAAGATGGGGATGGCGAATGTAGCGCAAAGCATCAACTGTATTCACTCGTTGATGCTGGCGGAGGGAGATCAGTTCTGCGTGACGCCGGTGTTCCATGTGTTCCAGATGTATTTGCCGCATCGGGGGGCGACGTCGGTGCGGGTAGAGTTTGCGGCGGCGGGGATTCCGAATGTGCTGGCGCAGGTGAGCCCGGTGGGCGGGAACAGCGCGGTGGGATCGATTCCGCCGAGCTCGCGGCTGGCGGGATTGAGCGGATCGGCCTCGATGAAGGGGAAGAGCCTGACGCTGACGGTGGTGAACCCTCACCTCAAGGACGCGGTGACGGCGGAGATCCATGTGGGTGGGGCTTTGGTGACGGAGATGAAGGGGACGGTGCTGGCGGAGGCCGATGTGCATGCGCATAACGACTTCGCGCATCCGGATGCGGTACGGGCGCGGGCGGCCGAGACGGGTACGACAGGTGGGAGTCGCGTGATGCATACCTTTCCGGCGGCGAGTGTGACCTGCTTGCAGATGACGCTGGGATAGAAGGCACCGGTAGAATAGAGACAATGTGCTGGAAGGCGTGCTGAAACGATGAGCTGGTTTAAGCGGGCGGAAAACGAGATTGTCAACGATTCGCAGAAGACGGTGCGGACTGAGGGACTTTGGATCAAGTGCGAGAGCTGCCGGAAGATCCTGTGGAAGGAAGATTTAGAGAAGAACCTGCAGGTTTGCCCGGATTGTGGGCGGCACTTTCGGATGGATGCGCGGGCTCGCATTGACAACCTGCTGGAGCCGGGCTACGAACTGGTCGATCTGGAGCTGCGATCAACGGATCCGCTTGAGTTTACCGATTTGAAGCCCTACAAGCGGCGGCTGGACGAGGCGCAGAAGAAGACGGGGCTGAACGATGCGATTGTGAACGCGGTCGGGATGCTGGGGCCACACGCAGTGGTGCTGAGCGTGATGGAGTTCGGATTCATTGGCGGAAGCATGGGGGCCGTGGTGGGCGAGACGATTGCCCGAGCGATCGACCGATCGTTGGCGACGCGGCATCCATTGATTATTGTGGCGGCCTCCGGCGGGGCGCGGATGATGGAAGGTGTTGTATCGCTCCTGCAGCTGGCGAAGATTGCGGCTGGGCTGGGGCGGCTGGATGATGCGGGAATACCGTATATCTCGGTGATGACGGACCCGACTACGGGTGGGGTGACGGCTAGCTTTGCGATGCTGGGGGACCTGAACGTTGCGGAGCCAGGCGCGCTGATCGGGTTTGCGGGACCCAGGGTGATTGAGCAGACGATCCGGCAGAAGTTGCCGGAGGGCTTCCAGCGGTCGGAGTTTCTGCTGCAGCATGGATTTCTGGATGCTATTGTCGGACGCAAAGAGATGAAGGAGTGGCTGGTGAAGGCGCTGGGATGGATGGCAGAGGGTTAGATGGCTAACCATCTCCCGCGCGGGTTCGCTGGTTTAGGTAATCTGCTAAGTGCCACGGCGAGGTACTCACGCGCCGACGGCGGGAGATCACATCGTGGGGCTTAGGGTAGCGCATCGTGGCGTCTCGATGGAACCGGCGCACCTATTTGAAGAGATGAACGACGATGCGCAGGTCTATGGTGCGAAAAGGAGCGGCTTGGCGGAGAAGCGGCATACCGGCTTGCTGAATACAGTATGTGTGCTGCTGTCGGCACACTTTGCGATTGCTTACCAGACGCTGACCTGGGCCATGGTTCCGTTTGCTCCGGAGCGGGCGCTGGATGGAAGTGGCGGCCCATTCGCATATCGGATGCTTCCAGTATTGCTGTGGAAGATGCTGGCGCGGTTGATTGGTCCGTTGCATGCGAGGTATCCGCGGCTGCACTTTCCCTTGCTGAACAGGCCGTTTGAGTCGACCAACGAGTGGTTTGTCTTTCTACTGAGCTTCGGGTCCATGCTGGGGACGCTGCTCGTGGCGCGGCGGATGATGCGTGCAGTCGATGGTCGTCCGGCTTTCGAGTGGATGGCGCTGGCGATGGGCTACATGGCTTATTTCGACACGATGCTGGTGCTGAACCGGAACCTCTACTATCCCTACGATCTTCTCGGCCTGTTCTTTTTCACGACGCTGACATACCTGGCGTACCGGGGCCGGCCATTGGTGTTCACGCTGGTGCTTGTGGTGGCGATGCTGAACAAGGAAACGGCGATCGTTGCGGTGTTGGTCTATTTCGGGCTGCAATATGGGCGCAAGCCGATGGCGCAGTTGCTGGCTCAGTGCACGGGGATGGGATTGCTGGGTCTCGGGGTACGGGCTGGGCAACGACTTGAGATCCACCACGTTTGCCCGACCTGCTCAGGCGCGATGCAGAACCAGGTGCTCGAGAATCTGCACCAGATGAAGAATCCTCTGTTCTGGCTGTCGGAGACGGCGGTGTTTGGATTTGCGTGGGTGGCGGCGGTGTTGGTGTGGCGCTATGTGCCGCGGCGGATGCGGTGGCTGGCGGTGGCGGTATATGCGCTATGGCTGGGGGAGATGAGCGTGGTTGGGGTTCTGCGCGAGGTGCGGGTCTTCTCCGAGCTCTCGGCGCTTCTGCTGCTGGTGATTGCAACGGGTTTGCGGGAGTGGCTGAGGACGAAGAACGATGGACGCGCCCAGCCAGACCCGGAATGGCAGGACTTCACCCAGGAGCGGCAACGGCGGACGGCTTGAAACGTGGGCGGCAGAAGATGCGCAAATGGGACTTGAGGCTATGCCCGCGCGATGCCTTTCGCTAAAATGGGAACATGGCGAAACAGGAATTTCAGACCGAAGTCAGTCAGTTGCTGCAGCTCATTATTCACTCTCTCTACTCGCATCCAGAGATCTTTTTGCGGGAGTTGATCTCGAACTCCTCAGATGCGCTGGACAAGTTACGGTATTTGACCCTGACGGATGAGGCGTTCAAGGCGCTACCTTTCGATCCGCGGATCGATTTGGAGCTGGATGAAGAGAATAAGACGCTGACGCTCTCCGACACGGGGATCGGGATGAACGACGAGGACCTGATCGCGAATCTGGGAACGATCGCGCGGTCGGGGACGAAGAACTTTCTTTCGCAGCTTTCGGGGGATGCGAAGAAGGACTCAAACCTGATCGGGCAGTTCGGGGTGGGGTTCTATAGCGCGTTTATGGTGGCGGATTCGGTGGAGGTGGTGTCGCGGAAGGCTGGGGAGGAGAAGGCCTGGCGGTGGGTGAGTGATGGCAAGACAGGGTTCGAGTTGGAGCCTGCCGAGCGGGAGGTTGCGGGGACAACGGTGCTGCTGCACTTCAACGAGGATGGCGCGCAGTATGCCAACAGCTGGCGGTTGAAAGAGATCGTCAAGAAGTACTCGAACCACATTGCCTTCCCGATCTTCCTAACGTACGACAAGAGCAACTGGGACGAGACGGAGAAGAAGTCGGTCAAGGCGCGGACGACCGAGCAGGTGAACGCGGCGAGCGCGATGTGGCGGCGATCGAAGAACGAATTGACGGACGAGAACTACAAGGAGCTGTACAAGTCGATCTCGGGCGACTGGGAAGATCCGCTGTTCTGGGTGCATACGCGGGCGGAAGGGAGCCTGGAATACACCACGCTGTTTTATGTGCCGGCGAAGGCTCCAATGGACCTGTACCAGGCGGAGTACAAGGTTGGGGTCAAGCTGTATGTGAAGCGGGTGTTCATTCTGGACGATTCGAAGGACCTGTTGCCGCAATATTTACGGTTTGTGCGTGGGATCATCGACAGCGAGGACCTGCCGCTGAATGTGAGCCGTGAGATTTTGCAGCAGAATAAGGTGCTGACCTCGATTCGCACGGCGAGCGTGAAGAAGCTGCTGGCGGAGTTCAAGAGCGTTGCGGCGGACAAGCCGGAGCTTTATTTGAAGTTCATTGAGGAGTACAACCGGCCGCTGAAGGAAGGGCTGTACAACGACTTTGCGAACCGGGAAACGCTGCTCGAACTGGTGCGGTTCAAATCCACCAAGGTGGAGGGGCTGACGAGCCTCGCCGAGGTGAAGGAGCGGATGCAGGAGGGTCAGAAGGCTCTGTACTACATCACGGGCGGTGCGGAATCGCTGCTGCGGACTTCGCCGCTGCTGGAGATCTACAAGAAGAGGGGCATCGAGGTGCTGATCCTCGATGACGATATCGATGAGGTGGTGTTCTCGGGGGTTGAGAAGTACGGCGACCTGGAGCTGAAGGCCGTGAACAAGGCTTCGACCAGCGAGGACTTGAAGGAAGAAGGCGATGCAGAACAAGGGGAGGAGCTGAAGCCCCTGCTGGACCGGGTGAAGGCGGTACTGGGCGACGCGGTGAAGGATGTGCGGGCTTCGGTGCGGCTGGCAGATAGCCCATCGTGCATTGTGTCGGACGAGGATGAGCCATCGCTGAAGATGCAACAGATGATGCGGTCCATGGGGCAGAAGGATATTCCGGCGCTGAAGCCTACGCTGGAGATCAATCCGGACCACGAGATCGTGAAGAAGCTGTTGGGACGCTCCGAGGATACGGTGACGGACGATGCGGCGTGGCTGCTCTTCGACCAGGCGCTGCTGCTGGAAGGGGTTCCGCTGAAGGATCCAGCGGCGTTCGTGGGACGGTTGAACCGGGTGCTGGCGCTTTCGGTCTGATGGGGGGTGCCCCCCCCGTACTTTGGGCGCAAGTCGTTTGCTATGTTTGAGTTACACTACGTGGCTCGACGTAACATAGTCAAAACAAAGGGCTTGCGCCCAAAGTCGTCAAAACAAAGGACATTCTTATCAAAGAACAGCAAGTAAAAGCGAGCAAGTCGGCTCCGCCTCAAGATACAACCCTAGATCTATGATAGCGGATTGACCCGGTCTACTACGCCACAAGCAGGTCGTTGAAACGGCAGGGTTTACACGATTTTGCCCTTGACAAGAATTAAGGCACGTAGAGTATGGGGCCCTGAACTCCGGGCCATCCTCACTTTCCATTTTGAAGCGGCTCTACTGGGTTCGGATGAAGGTGGCGTGGAGGGTGGCTGTGGCGTCGTCGCCAGCCCATAGGTCGAAGGTGGCGGCGTCTTCGACCCACGTGTGGGTGGCGGCGCTCCAGAAGGTGAGTTCGGGCGTGTTGAGGGTGAAGGCGACCGTCTGGCGAGCATGGGGGGCGAGGGTGATGCGGGAGAAGCCCTTGAGCTCGCGGACAGGGCGTGAGGCGCTACCGGACTGCTGGTGGATGTAGAGCTGGGCGACCTCGTCGGCGGCGACTGCGCCGGTATTTTCGACGTCGACGGTGATGTGGATGGGCTGACCGGGCCTGGTCTGGGGGTCGGCAACGTGCAGGTTGGAGAAGGCGAAGGTTGTGTAGCTGAGTCCGAAGCCAAAGGGAAAGAGCGGCGTGCTGGGCTCGTTCCAGTAGCGCTCGCCCTGCTTGGAGGAGTCCTGGGTGAGGTTGTGGGCGTAGTTGATGGGGGCCTGACCGACGTTGCGGGGCCAGTTCAGGGGGAGTTTGCCGCCGGGTTGAGCGTCGCCGAAGAGGAGGTTGGCGATGGCGGCACCGCCCTGGGTGCCAGGATACCAGGCTTCGAGGATGGCTGGGATGTGGACGACCGCGGAGGTGAGATCGACGGGGCGACCGTTGAGCAGGACGAGTACGGTGGGTTTTCCGAGGGCGGCGACGGCCTGGAGGAGCTTTTGCTGGTCGCCGGGGAGGTCGATGGAGGAGCGGGAGGCGGCTTCGCCGCTCATCTCCTGGGTTTCGCCCATGGCGAGGACGACGAGGTCGGCGGTGCGGGCGAGGGCGAGTGATTTTTCGAACTCGACGGCGGCTTGATCGTCGGTCCACTTGTCCGCAGGTGAGGTGTGGAAGATGGCGTCGAAGAAGGACGGGAAGAGGCGGCGGATTTGGACGCCCTGGGCGTAGTCTATGTGGACGGCGGGGCCCAGCTTGGTGCGGAGGCCTTCAAGGAGGGTGACGGCTTCGTTGGGGTCCTGCTGGAAGGCCCAGGAGCCGATGGTGTCGTGCTTGCCGTCGGCGAGGGGACCGATGACGGCGATGTTTCTATAGGTGGATTTGGCGAGGGGGAGGAGGTGGCCCTCGTTGCGGAGGAGCACGGCCGAACGCTCGGCTGCCTGGAGGGCGACGGCGCGGTGGGCCGGGTCGTCGAGCACCTGTCTGGAGCGGGGGATATCGGCGTACGGGTGCTCGAAGAGGCCGAGCTGGATTTTGGCTTCGAGGATGGGGAGGACGGCGGCGTCGACCTGGGCGAGGGTAATGGTGCCGGCCTTGAGGGCGGCGGGGAGGGTCTCGTAGGCCGTCTTGTCGATGGCCATCTCCATGTTGACCCCGGCGTTGAAGGCGCGGAGGGCGGCGTCGGCGGGGTCTTTGGCGAAGCCGTGTTTTTCGAGGCTCTTGACGGCATCGGCATCGGAGACGACGAAGCCCTGAAACTTCCATTGATCGCGGAGGACGGTGGTCTGGAGCCAGCGGTTACCGGTGGCGGGGACGTCATTGAGGTCCATGTAGGCGCTCATGACGGAGCCTACGCCTTCATCGAGGGCAGCGTGGAAGGG
>CAXUNW010000138.1:0-6928 GCA_964252505.1 uncultured Acidobacteriaceae bacterium | reverse complement strand
CGCCGTCTCCCCCATCACCGCTCAGGGACAGCTCTTCCTCGGCGGAACCTACTACGCCGCCAATAACAACAACTCCAACCCCGCCGCCGGCTCCTTCAAGCAGGGCTTTCTCCGCTATCACTTCAAGCGAGACTCCACCACCGCCCGCATCGGCCGGTTCGAGTTCTTTGAAGGCCAGGAGACAACCCCGAAGGACCCCACCCTCACCTGGCTGCAGACCAACCGCATCGGTCAGAGACTCGTCGGCAACTTCGGCTTCTCAAACGGCCAGCGCTCCTTCGACGGTCTCGACGGGCACCTTACCGGCAAGTCCTGGGACCTCACCGCCATGGCCGGACGCCCCACGAAGGGCGTCTTCAACATGAATGCCAACGCCGAAATGGACGTCGACATCCAGTACGTTGCCTATACCCGCTCCCTCGCCAAACAGCGCCTCCTCGTCCGTGGCTTTGCCCTCGGCTACCACGATGGACGTGACAACATCGTCAAAACCGATAACCGCGCCCTCGCCGTCCGTACGGCCGACCATCGCAACCTCCGCATCGGCAGCTACGGCGCCGACGCCATCACCGCCATCCCCATCGGCAAGGATTCTCTCGACCTCCTCTTCTGGGGCGTCCTCCAAAACGGCCAGTGGGGCGCCCTCAACCACCACGCCGGGGCCGTCGCCATCGAGGCCGGCTACCGCTTCAACACCATTCCCTCACGCCCCTGGCTCCGCGGTGGCTTCCTCCGCGCCACCGGCGATAACAGCCCCACCGACGACCAGCACAACACCTTCTTCCAGGTTCTTCCCACTCCCCGCGTCTACGCCCGCTTCCCTTTCTTCAACATGATGAACTCGAAGGATCAGTTCGTACAGATCATCGACAAGCCCTCTAAAAAGCTGGACCTCCGTTCCGACCTCCACTTCCTCCAGCTCGCCGCCGCGAATGACCTTTGGTACCAAGGCGGCGGAGCCTACGACACCAAGGTCTTTGGTTTCACCGGACGCCCCGCCAACCTTAAGACCAGCTTCGCCACCCTCTTCGACATCAGCGCCGACTACGCCGTCACCCCTCGTATCTCCTTCACGACCTACTACGCCAAATCCTTCGGCAAATCCGTCGTTGCCGCCATCTACCCCAACACCCGGTCCGCGCAGTACGGCTTCTTCGAGCTCAACTACCGCCTCACCCACACGGTGAACCATGCTCCACGCCCCTGAGCCTTTACCCCTCCCGCACGTTCACTCTGGTAGGCGGCAAGCGCAGCGTTACCGCGCCTATTCGAACGTACTGCGCGAAAACCCGCACAATTTGTTTCATAAACAATCACGTTTTGCCTCGACCGCATGGGTGTCGTGGACACCATGCCAGCTTCCCTTCCGGAACCTCCCTGCACTGCGGGTATGATCGTCTTCAATAGCCCTACGCCGAAGTACCATCAACCCACGTCCAGCTTCGGCCGAGGCGCCATAGCCAGCAGCATCGGTCCTCCTTGGCATCTCTCCGGATGCCACCGTGCGACCAGTCAGGACGCTTATGCCCCACGCCAGCTTTGCCGGTCTGCGTGTCCTGTCGCTTGAATCCAGACGCGCCCGCGAGGTCGAAAAACTCATCCGCACCTACAACGGGGAGCCCTTCGTCGTCCCTGCCATGCGCGAGATTCCGCTCGAATCGAACGCTGAGTGCCTCCACTTCGCCGAACGTCTCCTCGCCGGAGACTTCGATCTCCTCGTCTTCCTCACGGGCGTTGGTGTTCGCGCCATGATGGATATTCTTACCCCTGCCTTCGATCAGGAAAAAGTGCTCGCGGCTCTTCGCTCCACGCGGATCGCCGCGCGCGGCGTGAAGCCGCAAACTGCCCTCCGCCAGCTCAATATCCCTATCGCCGCCGTCGCCGCGGAGCCAAGCACATGGCGCGAACTCCTCCAGGCCATGGAAGACGCCTTCGGCCCTCAGCTCGCCAGCTTCCGCGTCGCTGTCCAGGAATACGGCGCCACCAACCCGGAGCTTATTGCTGAACTCGCCGAACGAACCGCCTCCGTGGTCAAGGTGCCCGTCTACCAGTGGGCTCTCCCTCTTGACCTCGCCCCTCTGCGCGAGACCGTTCTCGCCATCATCTACGGTAACGTCGACGTCGTCCTCTTCATGACGGCTGTCCAGGTCATTCATCTTTTTCGCGTTGCCGAGCAGATGGCCATGGCAGACGATCTACGCCGTGGCCTCCAGGCTCTCGCCGTCATCTCCATAGGCCCCACAACCACCGAAGAGCTGCTCCAGCACCGCATTACGCCCGACTTCGAGCCATCGCGCCCTAAAATGGGCTTCCTTGTCAACGAAGCCGCCCAGTACGCGGGAAAGGTTCTCGCCGCCAAGCGCGCCGCCGCCCAGGTCATCTCTGCCTTCGCCGCAGAGCCCCCGGAGTCCCGGCCGACGCCCTCGAACCTCGCCCCAACCCTACCCCGCACCGCGGACCCCACCACCCGTGGCGTCGTCCGTGTCGCCTCCTCGACCTCCACCATGGCTGGCTTCCGCGACGGCCTCGCACCCTTCGATATCCTTCACGACATCAGCAGCCGCATCGCCTCGGCCGACCCATTTCATCTCGTCCTCGAGCGAATCACCGCATTCGTCGTTACCGTCATTCCATGCGATTCCTGCTTCATCTACACCCGGGAAGATGACAAGCTCATCCTCCGCGCCTCCAAAAATCCCCATGCCGACGTCGTCGATCGTCTCGGCATGTCCATCGGCGAAGGCCTTACCGGCTGGGTCGCGCAACATCGCGAACCCGTCGCCATCTCCGCTCGCGCCTCCGACGATCCCCGCTTCAGCACCTTTCTCAACCTCCCGGAAGACCGCTTCGAGGCCATCCTCTCCACCCCCATCCTCTGCTCCAGCCGAGTCGTCGGCGTCATTAACCTCCAGCATCGCGAGTCCTACGTTCATACGGACCTGCAGATCCGTCTCCTCTCCACCCTCGGCTACCTCGTCGGCGCCGAGATGGAGCGTGCACGCCTGGAGTCGGAAAACTCCGAACTCTCCAACCGCCTTGAAACGCGGAAGGCTGTCGATCGGGCCAAGGGACTGCTCCAGCGCGACCTCAACATGACGGAAGACGATGCCTACCGCATGATGCAGCGCGAAAGCCGCCAGCGCCGAAAGTCCATGCGCGAAATAGCCGAAGCCATCCTTCTCTCCAACGACCTCCATAACGCGCAGAAGCCAACACCGTAATCCGCATACCGCGATGCGACAATAAGAGCAGCATGCGCGTCCTCGCCGCCCTCCTCCTTACCTTCACCCTGGCATCGCTCGAGGGCTGCGGCTACCACCAGGCCGGCCCTGCCACCCATCTTCCTGCCTCCGTCCGCACGCTCGCCGTTCCCCTCTTCACCACGCATAGCCAGGCCTTCCACACAGAGAGCGCCTTCACTCAGGCCGTCATCCGTGAGTTAAACATCCAGACGCGTTACCGCATCCTCCCAGAGATCTCGCCGGAAGCCGATGCAACCCTCACCGGCACCATCCTGGCGCAGTCCGTCTCTCCGCTGACCTACGACTCAAGCTCCGGCCAGACCTCCAGTTACCTCGTTACGGTTACAGCCCGCGTCCTGCTCACCGCCAGTGACGGGACCATCCTCTACCGCAACGACTCTCTCGCCTATCGCGAGCAATACCAGTCCACCCAGGACCTTACCCTCTTCGTCCAGGAGGATTCGGCTGCCGTCCGCCGCATCGCCAGAGACTTCTCCCAGGCGCTCGTCAGCGCCATGCTGAGGAGCTTTCCGTGAGCCTTCGCCTGCTCCGCAGCTTTGCCGCCCTTGAGCGTTTTCTCGCCGAAATCGCAGCCTCCGCCCGCTCAGGCTATGTCCTTCTGGGCGATGAGGCCTACCTGCAGCAACGCTGTCGCGCCGCTGTCCTTGCCACCTTCACCTCTCCGGACAACCGCGAGTTTTGCCTCCACGACCTCGATCTCGCCGAGACCTCCATCTTCACCATCCTCGACATGGCCCAGACGCCGTCCCTTATGGCGCCGTTCCAGATCTTCTATGTCCGCAACCTCAAAGCTCTATATGGCCGCGGCAGCAAGAAAGAGGAGTTTGCCGCCATCGACTCCTATTTCCGTTCGCCAAATCCCCAGGCTATCGTGCTGTTTGTCGCGGATCATCTGCATCTGCCGGCCGACTTGCGGCGCATGGAAATGCAGGATAAAGAGCGCTATGAACGCATTCGAGAGACCTTAGGAGAGTGGTGCGGCATCGTCGAGCTGGCCCGCGTGGAAGAGGGTGATGCGGTCAAGTGGCTTGCCGAAGCCGCCGGAACGCGGGGCGTCGAGTTCGACCCGGATGCGGCACGCGAGTTGGTGGATGCACTTGGCGTCGACATGATGCTGATTGCTACCGAGTTCGAAAAGCTCGCCCTCTATGTGACGGCTCCCCAGTTGGCCCGCACCCGCATCTCGCTGGGCGATGTGGAAACCTTGGTGCTTGCAGCCAAGCAACGTAGCTTGTACGAGTTGACCGATGCTCTCTCGGCCCGGGACAAGGCGCGTGCATTGCAGTTGCTGCATGGGTTATTGAACGCTTCCGATGGCGGCGAAGATGCGGCCATCGGTCATCTCTATATGCTTGCGCGCACCTTCCGGCAGATGTTGATCATCCACGAAAAAGGCGTAAGGGACTCGCGCGCCATCTGGGCAGTGCTGTGGCAGGGCTTCCGCATGCCGCCTTTCGCTGCCGAAGACCTCATCCGCCAGGCACGACGTTATCGATCGCGGGGGGCGCTTACACGGGCTATCCGACTCATTGCAAAGGCCGACCTCGAGCTGAGAAGTTCTCCGGCAAATAAGCTGCTTGTTCTCGAACGGCTGGTCCTGGCACTGGCGAGCGACCCACCCGCACCGACCTCCGGCTTCGGCCAGTTTGCCATGGACATCTGACCATGCTGGCGGCCGAATGTAGCCCGGTATGCGGCTGACCTGGCTTTCCCGACGTGCTCGCCATGCGGACGACCTCAGCCCCACTTCGCAAGGTTAAGACCCTTCCCACGCTCCCTGCAAAGGAGCACCCCCAGGAAGTCTCCGCACCCCGTAGTAAACTCCTCAAAGTCGGAATACGGCTCTTGACCCGAAGGCAATCAGTTGCCCGATGCACACTTCCCCGGGAGGAAGGACACATGTCATGGAGCAGAGTTATTCCTGGTTGCGTCTTTGCAGCAGCCACGCTCCTGCCAGCTCAACCCTCCACTAAGACGCAACCCCTCACCGCCCCAAGCGCGACTATGTCCGCAAGATCGATCTCGGGTATGGTCCTCGATGGCTCAGGCGCTGCCATTCCCGGAGCCGCCATCCAGCTCCAACAGATAGGCGCAGTCTTCCACAGATCAACCCGTTCCGACGAGAATGGACGGTTTCGTGTGTCCGGCCTCGCGCCGGCCGATTACCGCGTAAGTATCTCGAGTCCCGGCTTTCAAACCAGGGAGAGCGCCGTCACCGTAGGCTCGACTGAAGAATCCCTGCGCATCACGCTTGCCGTCGCGGCCCTCAGCACATCAGTCGAGGTGCAAGGCCGCGCAGACGACCTCACCGGAGTCGCCGACTCCGCTACCCAGGGCACCGTGGGATCCAGCGAAATCCAGGACCGCCCTATCCTTCGCGCCGGCGAAATTCTCGAGACGGTGCCCGGCCTCATCATCACCCAGCACGCCGGGGGCGGTAAGGCAAATCAATACTTCCTTCGGGGCTTCAACCTCGATCACGGAACTGACTTCGCCATCTTCCTGGACGGCATGCCCCTCAATCTCCCCTCTCACGCCCACGGAGAAGGCTATGCCGACATGAACACCGTCATCCCGGAGTTTGTAAATCGGGTCGATTTTGAAAAGGGGCCCTACTATGCCGATGGAGGCAACTACGGCTCCGCAGGCTCCGCTCACCTTGACTTCTTCAAAACACTGCCGGCAAACTTCTTCCAGGTTGAAGGCGGCATGTATGGCTTCGGAAGGGCCGTCTTCGGCCTCTCGCGCAAGGCAGGCAGCGGCAACCTTCTCTATGGAGGGGAGCTCTACCATGACGACGGTCCATGGACCCATCCGGACAACTACTACAAGTTCAACGGTCTGCTCACCTACAGCCAGGGCGCCGACCACCATGGTTTCAGCCTGACGGCCCGCGGTTACCACGGCCAGTGGCGCTCAAGCGACCAAATCCCAGCCGACGCCGTCCCGCTCGTAGGCTTGTACGGCACCTTGAATCCCACCGATGGCGGTCACTCCCAGCGCTACAGCCTCCAGGGAGAATGGCGGCGGCAGAGTGCGTTTTCCGTCACCAGAATCGTTGCCTACGGGTTCTACTACGATCTCAATCTGTTCTCAGACTTCACCTACTACCTCACAGACCCGAACAAAGGAGACCAGTTCGAGCAAAAAGACCGGCGCTGGGTGACCGGGCTTGATGCCCGTCACACCATCAATGGAGAGCTGGCCGGACGAAAGATGGAGAACACGTTCGGTCTGCAGTTGCGCAGTGACTGGATTCACAACGGCCTCTTCCAGACCGAGAACCGGGTGCCGGTGATCAAAACCGACTCCTCCACCGGCAACCTTCTTCCCGCGACCACCCAGGCGGACCGGTTTATGGACACGCAGGTCGGCTTCTACGCGGAGAACCGCATCCAGTGGGCGGACAAGCTCCGCTCCGTCGTCGGCATACGAGGCGACGTGCAGCGGTTCGACGTCAGGAGTCTGGTCACGCCCGCAAACTCCGGCACGGCGACCAAGGTGCTGCCAAGCCCCAAAGCAGGGCTCATCTTAGGGCCATGGGCCAAAACCGAGTTCTACGCGCAGGCAGGCTTCAGCTTCCATAGCAACGACGGACGTGGTGCGACCCAGACGATTGAACCCGTGTCGGCAGAAAACCCGTCCCCAAACACCCTATCCACCCC
>CAXUNW010000137.1:0-6932 GCA_964252505.1 uncultured Acidobacteriaceae bacterium | reverse complement strand
GTGGTGGTCGGCAAATGAGCCTCCCGGAGCAGCCGTCAACCTCCGGCCACTTCGATATCAACGCGGTCGCCGCCGCCTTCCCCGAAGCCGCCGAGACCATGCTGCTCGACACTTACCTCACCGATCAACCCACCGCCAGCGCTCGCGTCTTTCGCGTCTACCGGCCCACACCCGCGCACTATCACGCTCACTGTGATGAGCACCTGTATGTCCTCTCCGGCCGCGGCTCCTTCTGGATGCACACAGCCGCCAACACCATCCCCTTCGCCCCCGGAACCTTCCTCTTCTTTCAGCGCAACACCGTTCACGCCATGCCCGAAATCATCGAGTACCCGGTCATCTTTCTCTCTGTCGATACGCCCCGGCGTCAGCCCACCGACGTCATCTTCGTTCACCCTGCTGAAGGGTCTCCCCAGACCTTCATCCGCCAGAGCCGTTAGCGTCTTTGTCGTTCGTCCCCTCGGTGGCCCGCAGCTTCAGCCTCCGGATCTCCTCCATCCGCGCGCCAAGCGCCTTCTCCCGGCCCTCACCGGTCGGCATGTAGTACCGTCTCGCCGCCAGCGATGCCGGAAGGCACTCCATCGCCGCGACCCTGCCCTCCAAGTCATGGGCATACTGGTAGTCCCGGCCATAGTCGAGTTGCTTCATCAGCCGCGTCGGCGCATTGCGCAGATGCAGCGGAACCGGCTCGGCAGCCGTCTTCTCGATGTCCGCCTGCACCGCCGCATAGGCCGTGTACACGGCGTTCGACTTCGGAGCCAGGGCCAGGTACACCACCGCCTGCGCCAGCGCCAGACCCCCCTCCGGCTGCCCGAGAAAATGCATCGCATCCCGCGCGCTCAAGCAAAGATTTAAAGCTTCCGGAGCCGCAAGCCCGATGTCTTCAACCGCCATGCGCACCACGCGCCGAGCCACATACATCGGATCTTCACCTGCCTCGAGCATCCTTCCAAGCCAGTAAAGCGCAGCATCTGCATCCGAGTTCCGCACGCTCTTGTGCAGCGCGGAGATCACATCGTAGTGTTGTTCGCCCTTCTTGTCGTACAACAGAACACGCCTCTGCAACGCCTCGCTCGCCAGCGTCGCATTCAGCTTCTCCCCGCGTGAGACCGCAAGCTGCACCGCAACTTCAAGCGCATTCAGCGCGTTGCGCGCATCGCCGCTCGCATATGCGGCAATCGTCGCCAGGGCCTCGCTCACACCTTCATCGTGCGCTACCTCTCGCGCGCCAAGTCCACGTTCGCGATCTTCAAGCGCCCGCGCAAGCAACTCGATCACATGCGTTTCGCTCAACCCCACAAGCGTGTAAACGCGGCATCGCGAGAGCAGCGCCGCGTTGAGCTCGAACGATGGATTCTCCGTCGTCGCGCCGATCAGCCGGATTGTTCCACGTTCCACATACGGCAGAAACGCGTCTTGCTGTGCCTTGTTGAACCGGTGAATCTCGTCCACAAACAGGATGGTGCGCGAGCCGAACCCTGCAGCCTTCTCCGCCTCGACCATCACCTGCTTGATCTCCTTGATGCCGCTCATCACGGCAGAGAACTCGACAAAGCTCGCATCTGTTCGCTGCGCAATGATCTTCGCCAGCGTTGTTTTGCCCGTTCCTGGAGGTCCCCAAAGGATCATGGAGGTCGAGTCGTCCCGCTCGATCGCCAGTCTCAGCGGCTTTCCCGCTCCCAGCAGATGCTCTTGTCCAACGTACTCCTCGAGCGTTCGCGGCCGCATGCGCTCCGCCAGCGGAGCACCGCGAAGCGCACGCTTCGGCTCAGCCAGCGGAGACACGTCGAACAGGCTCATTGCGCGCCTCGCTGCCTGCTCGCTTCATACAGCAGCAATGATCCCGCAACCGCCGCATTCAGGCTCTCAACTGCGCCTGGACAGGCAATCGTCACCTGTTCATCGGCCATCGCAAGCCAGCGCTCGCTCAAACCTGCGCCTTCGTTGCCGATCATCACCGCGCAAGCCCCGCTGAAGTCGGCGCGCGAAGCCTCAACCGCGTCTTCACTCGCCGCGACTGCAGCCACAAGCCGCAAACGTGGCCTCAAGCTCTGAACTTCGTCCTCACTCACGCTCACAACTGGAATCCGAAAGACCGATCCAGCCGAAGCGCGAATCACCTTCTGGTTCCACGCACCAACTGTTCCTTCGGTCACTAGAACGCCCGAAGCGCCAAACGCCTCAGCCGAACGGATCAACGTCCCGAGATTTCCCGGATCCTGCAGCCCAACCGCAACCAGCATCAGCGGCAAGCCGCGTAGCGCATCCTCAAGCGACCACACCTTCGGCAGCAGCAATGCGGCAACTCCTTGCGGAGACTGCGTCTCGACCGCGCTCTGCAGCACCTCGTTCGCACAGCGCAGCACCTCGACGCCTGCCGGAAGTCCGCGGGGAACCTCGCGCCGCTCGCTCACGAACACTGTCTTCAGCAGCAGACCGCTGCGCAGCGCCTCGGCAATCAGCGTCTCACCCTCGATCGCCACCAATCCGCCGCTCAGACGCGCGTTGCCTGCCGCAGCAGCGCGCAACTGCTTCACCCGCGCATTCGCGCGGCTCGTCACGACGAAGCTGGGCACAGCCGCCTCCGACAAACCTGCACCTTCCCGAATCTGTCTGCCCACGGGGTAAATCTTACGCTTCCTCTCGCCGCGAATCGGCGCACCGTTTGAGCCGCAACTCGCGCGATGCTATGCTGCGAACTTGCGGGTGCCGCGAACCGAGCGGCTCATCCAAGGCGAAGGGTCCAAAGGGGGAACCGTTCGCTCTCCAGTCACAGCCATTCCCTCAGGAGCACGATTTGACGGCCGAGATCCTACGCATTCACCCTCACGAGCCGGAACCCGCGCACATCGATACCGTGGTTCGCTCGCTCAACGCAGGCCATCTCGTCGCTCTTCCCACGGATACCTTCTATGGCCTCGCGGTCGATCCCGTAAACCTGCGCGCCGTGGATCGGATCTACGAGGTCAAGTCTCGCGCCCGTCACAAACCGCTCTCGCTGCTCATCGCCGAGGTCGCGCAGGCCTACGAGCTTGCTCGCAACCTCGACGGAGCCTTCGACCGCCTGGCGGAGAAGTTCTGGCCGGGGCCGTTGACGCTGGTCGTTCGCGCCGGCAGCAAGCTTCCCCTTCGCGTCACCGCGCAGACCGGGAACGTTGCGCTCCGCGTCCCGGAAGCGGCTATCTCCCGCGCCGTCGTCTCCGGTCTTGGCCATCCCATCACCGCAACCTCCGCAAACCTCCACGGTCATCCGGAATGCACCAGCGCGCTCTGTGTCTTCGACCAGCTCGGCGATCGCCTCGACCTCATCGTCGACGGCGGAAACACGCTTCGCACCGTGCCCACCACCATCGTCGACCTCTCCGGCGGTGGTCACTCCTGGATGATCCTGCGCGAGGGAGCGATCCCGACTCACGAGATCGCCCTTGCCCTCCAGCGGTAGGCAAGGTGTCATGCGACCAATACCCTACCGCCAGCGCCGCGAGGCCCCTGAGACCCCTCTGCGGCTCTTCCTGCGTCGCATCCTGGGCCTCTCGCTCGGGGCAGCCCTTGTATGGGGGCTATGGGTCTTCTACGAAATTCATTCTGTCGCCGGCCAGGATCACGCTCAACCAGCCGATGCAATCGTGGTCTTCGGAGCCGCGGAATATTCAGGTCGACCATCGCCTGTTCTCCACGCGCGCCTCGATCATGCGGTGAGCCTCTACAACCGCGGAATCGCGCCTCTGCTGATCACGCTCGGCGGTGGCGACGACAACAACTCCGGCCTCTCCGAAGGCGGAGTTGCCCGCGATTATCTGCTGGCAAATGGAATTCCTTTCGCCCGCATCATCGCGGAGACCCGATCCGTGGATACCGAGGAGCAGGTCGAGCGCTTAGCCACGATTGCGAGGGCTAATCACCTCAACCACCTTGTCCTGGTCTCCGATGGAACTCACCTCTTCCGCACCCAGTATCTCTGCGAGCAACTCGGCCTGCACGTCTACACCTCGCCTAGGCCTCTCTACGGGACTATCTCAGACTACGACCTTACCCAGCGGTATCTCCACGAACTGCTGAGCTACACCAGCCTCCGCCTGCATCTGAACACAAGTCGCCTGCATCGCTCTATCGCCGGGAACAGCAGCTTCTGAACGATCGGCCGCGACCGGAAAGGCCTCGGTTACGGAAGTCAGCCACTGGTTGACCGGCCCCGCGACATGACTTGTCTGGATGGAGTAGAGTGACGGCTTCCGGATGGCTTGCGACAGCCAGGTTTCTGATCGCGGACTACCACCGAACAACCAAGAGCATGCTTGATCCTCCGCCGGCACATAGGCGGCGTAATTGATCTCTCGGCTCAGGAGACCCAAGATGGCATTCTCGTTCCTTGATCGTGAGTTCTCAGTCGCGCCCCCTGGATACAGCCGATGGCTCGTACCTCCGGCTGCGCTGGCGATCCACCTGTCAATCGGTCAGGTGTACGCTTTCTCGGTGTTCAAGAATCCTCTGCTGGCTCTGCATGGAGCCGATGGCTCGGCATGGAACCTCAAGGCGATCGGTTATGTCTTCTCAATCGCCATTGCCTTCCTTGGCATCTCCGCGGCTCTCTTTGGGGCATGGCTGGAGAGAGCGGGACCGCGACGGGCGATGTTTTACGCGGCAGTGTGCTTCGGATCAGGTTTTGCGATCGCGGCGTTAGGCGCGAGGACGCATCAACTGGTCCTGATCTACCTGGGCTATGGAGTTGTGGGAGGGATCGGGTTAGGACTGGGTTACATCTCACCGGTATCCACGCTGATCAAGTGGTTTCCCGATCGACCAGGTCTTGCCACGGGCATGGCGATTATGGGCTTCGGCGGCGGAGCGATGATCGGCGGCCCATTGGGGAGCAAGTTGATGGCCTATTACGGAATTATTGGCTGGGCTTCCATTCCCTCCACGTGGCTGACGATGGGCGCTCTGTACTTCGTCTTCATGATGTTCGGCGTATTCACCATTCGTGTGCCCGCAACGGGATGGAAGCCGCAAGGTTGGACTCAGCCGGTGAAGCAAGCGGCGCTGATCACAACCCACAATGTGGATGTGGATCATGCTTGGCACACTCCGCAGTTTGCCTTGCTTTGGATCGTCCTGTTTACCAATGTGACCGCAGGGATCGGCATTCTGGAGCAAGCTGCGCCGATGATTCAGGACTTCTTCAAGGGGGTTGTTGGCCCGATCGCTGCGGTTGGTTTCGTGGGGTTGCTGAGCCTGCTCAACATGGGCGGAAGGTTCTTCTGGGCATCGCTTTCGGACACTCTGGGCAGAAAGAAGACCTACGCGATCTTCTTCACCCTGGGCGCTGGATTGTTCCTTCTGTTGCCGATGGCGCGGCTTGAGCGGCTGAACTCGGTGGCGATGTTCGTGATGGTTGCGGGCGTAATTATCTCCATGTATGGCGGAGGATTCGCGACAATTCCGGCGTATCTGAAAGACCTATTTGGCGGATATCACGTCTCGGCCATTCATGGGCGACTGTTGACTGCCTGGTCGGCCGCGGGGATCATCGGGCCGCTGATCGTCAATGGCATTCTGGATCACTACGTTGCGACGCATCAGGCGAAGCAGGCGGCTTATCCGCTGATTCTGCACATCATGTGCGGGTTGCTGGTTGTCGGGTTTATCGCAAACCTGCTGGTAAAGCCAGTCGATTCGCGGTACTGGATGGCGGAACAACCGGATCCGCGGCTTGCACAGGCAACACACTAAGGAGAACGGAATGAAGGATGATTCGGGGAAAGATTCGTCGCCGATTCTGATCGGCGCTGCGTGGCTTCTGGTGCTATTGCCTGCTGCGTGGGGATTGCGGTTCACGGTTGAAAACGCTTTGAAGATTTTTACAAAGTAGAAGCGCTAGAAGCGGGAGACGAGCCAGACGCCGGCGATCATGAGGGTGCATCCGGCGAGGCGGCCGGGTGAGGCGGTGTGCTGGCGGAAGCCTGCCCAGCCGAGGTGGTCCAGAGCGACCGAGGTGGCAAGCGAGGCTGTCAAGGTGAGGCCGGTGAAGACTCCCGAGCCGAGACGCTGGGCGAGCGTCAGGCCCGCGAGGGTGGAGGCGATGCTGATGAGGCCGCCAAGCCAGGCCCACGGCTTGACACCTGCGATCGTTTGATGACTGGGGAAGGCCTGGCGAAGGACAAGCTGCACCAGCACCAGGCCCAACAGGCCGGTTGCGTAGACAAAAAGGCCCGCCCAGATGGGCGAGGCGATTTGTTTGTTCAGCTCGGCGTTGGCTCCGGACTGCAGCGGGTTGGCAACTCCGGAGGCGATGGCGACAAGGTAGACGAAGAAACTCATGCCTGGTTGGATGCGCGTGCCGGTTCAGCCTTGGCGGGGGCGGCACGCGGCTTCCGGGTTATTTTTCGCTGGTTGGGGGGACGAGGCCTTTGAGGCGGAGATAAAGCGAGAGGATAGCGTATTGCTCGTTGTCGTGGGAGACGTTGCCCCAGGCCATGCCAATGCGGGAACGCTTGTTCGAGCCGGTCGTGAGGGTTTCCATGTAGGTGGCGTCGGTAAGGGCGCCGTAGGCTTTATCGCAGAGGTCGAAGGAGGCTTTAAGACCATCGATGACGACCTGCTTTTCCGCAGTATCCGAGGGGACCATGGCGGGGTCGAACCTGGTGCCGAGGAGGGTGGTGCAGGTGTGGGACTGCGCCTCAGTGATGTGATTGACGACGCGGGCGAAGGTGCGGATCTCCGGCGTGGGTTTGGACTGGTACGCGTCGGCCGGCATCTTTTCGGCGGCTTTGAGGATGTTGGGCTTGAGGCGGTTGTAACTGCCGAGGACCTCGGCCGCGGGGCCTGAGGGCGCCTGGGCGGAGAGGCCGGCAGAGAGCAGGAGGGTGGCGGCGGTGGTGAGGGCGATGCGGTTCATAGGTGGTCAGCCTTTCGGTTCAGGGTACGGGTACTTG
>CAXUNW010000136.1:0-6975 GCA_964252505.1 uncultured Acidobacteriaceae bacterium | reverse complement strand
ACGGTTATCAGATGTGTGAGCTGCGCGTTGACGCCACCCAGCACCTGAAATCCCAGCGCATGCGTCAGCCACGAGTTGAAGCTCTGCCGTGGAACGTTCGCCAAAGGTGCGCCGATCGCATTCGGAAAGTACGTTGACGCAATCACGCTGCTGTCCAAACAGGCATATCCCGCCAGCACATCAAACTGCTTCGCCAGCCGCCCCGTCACCGTCACCTGGGCGCCCTTTACCACCTGATTCCCCGCAAGCACCGTCAGCAGGCTATTCGCTGGAGACGTCTCCCGCGCATTGTCCTTCTCCGTCCGGAACAGAGCCCCCGCGAGCATCATTCGATCCCGCAGCAGCGCCCACTTGGCTCCCACTTCATACGTCTCGTTCTCTTCCGGTGGCAGCACGCTTGTCGAGGCTGAAAGCGCTAGCGACTCCGCCGATGGATTGAAGCTTGTCCCATAGTCGAAGTAAAGACTTCCCCGCGCGCTCGGCTTTACCACAAACGCCGCTCGGTATGACGGCTTGTGGTCCACCCGCGACAGGAACGGAGCCAGCCCCGTACTCGCCGTGTACTGCCGCTGCTGCGTGTAGAAGTAGTCGTATCGCACCCCGCCCGTCACATCGACGTATCGCCCCACATGCACCGTATCGACAAAGAACAGCCCACTTGAGTCCGCCGCCACATGCGTTACGGTGTTGGTCGCCCTCGTCCCCGCAAATGCCAGGTCCTCGGTCGGGCTCAGCAGCGTTGCCGAAGGAACCCCCGTAAACAGGAATCGCGTCGGGTTCGACATCTCCCGCCCGCCCTCGGCGCCCACCATGATCGCATGGCCCAGATGCAAAAACTTGAACCGCAGAATCGCTTCATCCTGCTGCCAAAGATCGCTTTCCGTGCTTGTTACCGCGATCTGGTTCCGGTTCACCGCTATTGTTGCCGGATCGCTCGCGCCTCCGTTGTTGTATGGGCACAATTGTGCGGAGTTGAAGATATTCGTCGGTGCCAGCAGCTTGCCCGTAGCCGGCGAAATCGCCCCATTTGAGCAAACCTGCGGCTCGGTAATCTGCGCATTCCGCGGGTAGTTGGCAAAGCGCGTCAGGCTTCGCAGGCTCACGTGGTCGTTCACGTCATGGTCCAGCCGCAGCGTCAGGATGTCGTCATGCGTATTCAAAAAGTTCCCATGCCGAAACCCGTAGTACGCATTGCGTGGCGCGGCAGAGGGCTTGTTCAGCAGCCACGGAACCCCATAGTCAGGAATATCGTTCTCGCCCAGGTGCACATAGCTCAACGTCGCTCGCGTCGGTGTACCCATCCCAAAGCTCAGCGTCGGAGCCACGCCAAACCGGCGGTTCTCCACCACGTCGCGGCCGGCGACATTGCCTTCATCCCCCATCACGTTCATCCGGAACGCCACCCCCCCGCCATGCGGCAACCTGCCCAGCGGCTGGTTCACATCCACTGTCACCCGCCGTGTGGTATCCGTCCCCAGCTCTACTCCACCGCTGATCGCCTTAAAGTCGAGCGCCCGCTTGCTCTCCTGGTTGATCACCCCACCCGTCGATCCGCGCCCAAACTCGATTCCCGCCGGACCCTCCAGCACCTCCACCTGCTCATAGTTGAACGAGTCCCGATAGTAGCTGCCAAAATCCCGAATCCCGTCCAGAAAGATGTCGTTGCGGGCCGAGAATCCGCGAATCGTCAAATTATCACCCTGCGCCCCCGCCTCACCCGCCGCCAGGCTGATCCCCGGAACGTTCCGCAGCGCATCCCGCAGCGTCGTGGTCGCCTGCTCCCTCAGCACAAACTCCGGAACCACCGTAATCGACTGCGGCGTGTCCTTGAGCGCCTCGGTAAACTGCGACAGAGGCATCTGGGAGGCCGCCCGCACCGTCACATCCTCGCGCGCCTGCATCCCCACTACCATTGCACCGTCCTCAAACCGAAACTGCAGCCCTGTTCCCACCAGCAGCAGCCGCAGACCCTCCTCCTCCGCATACGACCCCACGACCCCTTGCGTCGCAAAGCCCGCCAGCGTCGCTACCGTCAGCTTGGTCCTTACCCGCAGCCCCGTCGACGCCTCATACATCTTGATCGCCTCGCCCAGCGGACCGGCTGAGATCATGAACCGCCTCACAGGCAGGCTCGCCCCCGCGGTCCCGGGAAAACCCGCTCCGCCATTCGTCTGCCCGTGCATCATTCCCTCAAAGCTGCCGGCCACCACGCACACCGCCAACGCTCCCACCATCAGCGTCTTTCCACCACACGAAGTGACCGCGGCACTCGACGCGTTCCACGACAACCCCGCGCCCCCAGCATGGATCGCGCCCACCTGCCTTGTTGCTGCCTGCTCGCCCAGTCTCGTCTTCGTCCGCTTCATCTGCTACTTCTCCTCAAGGTGAATCCGTCTACTTGGCCTGGGTCCCACCGCGTCCTGAAAAAGACACATGGGGCTCAGCATCTGCGCAGTCTTGAACGCGGAGGCACAGCGCGCGCAACGTACGCTCCCCGCAGCAAGACAACGATCCCTGCTCGATATAGGACTGATTCGGTCTGGTTTCAATATAAGACACGATCGGTCCTAATTCAAGTGGAACTCTAACGTCGTGTTCTTCTTCTATCTCTCCCCATCGCGCCTCAACCGGCCTATGGACCGTCCGAGGAAGGCCGATACATCGGCAGGGGCGGCCGCACCCGGGCGACAGTCCAGGATCCCTTATCTCTGTTGAGCCTTCCTTGCATCGCCCTCGGACAAAGACTCATATCCGTCCTGGGGCCGCCGATACATCGCTTGATAGCGGCGGCGATTCCGACGGTACGCAAAGAGAATCCATTTTCGCGACCTCACCGCGGAACAGGGAGAAAGGAGAGAAAGCTGTGCGACGTCCTTCCATCCTCATCAGCCTGCTTGCCTCCTTATGCCTCCGCGTAGCCGCCGCGCCGGCTCAGAGCGTCCACGACCTTGGCCTTCAGTTCCACGGCTATGCCACTGAAGCCTTCGTCTACAGCAACCAGAACAACTGGAACACCACCAACTCCACAGGACGCGGCAGCTTCGCATGGACCGAGGGGGTTGGTAGTGTCGCCGGGCGGCTCAACTCACGCCTTCGCTTTGGCGCCCAGGCACGCATCTTCTACCTTGGCGCCTACGGGCCCGGGGTGACCCTTGACTGGGCTTCCGCGGAGTTCAAGCCCAGCGAGCACATGGGCCTGCGGGGTGGCAAAATCAAGTCTCCGGGCGGGCTCTTCAACGAAATTCAGGATGTCGATCCCGCGTTCGTCTGGACTCTCCTGCCTCAGTCGATCTATCCACTCGCCAGCCGTAACGGCAACCTTGCCGTTCGCGGCGGCCTCGTCTTCGGTACCATCCCGATAGGCAGGCGCCTCGGCAAGATCGAGTATCGTGCCTTCGGCGGACGTCGCATTCTTGCCGCCGACGACGGGTACTTCGACGAAGCTCGCTCGACCGGCATTACCTTCCTGGATGGAACCCGCGGCCCGGCTGTAGGCGGCAATCTCACCTGGAGAACCCCCGTCAAGGGCCTCACCCTTGCCTTCGCGGATGGCCACGATGAACTCTCCGGCAATGTTCTTGTCGGCCCCGCGCCCGCTCGGATCCATGCCAATCCGGGAAGGCTCCTTATGTCCGGAAGCTACGAACACTCCAAATTCATGGTGGCGGGGGAGTACTCCCGTTTCCCGCTTACTGCCAACCTCCAGCTCAATCGCGTCCCGGTTCCCGTATCAGTCAGGCAGGATCAGCGCAGCTTCTACGTCATGACCAGCTACAAGCTTGCCCCAAAACTCACCGGGGGGGCTTACTACAGCAGCACAATCGACCTGAAGCAGCCTTTTACCAGCTACCGCTTCCAGAAGGACTGGGACCTCTCCGGACGGTACGACTTCAACTCCTTTCTCTACTTGAAGCTTGAGCAGCATTTCCTCGACGGCACGGCCACCGGCTTTAGTCCTTCAAACAACCTCAACGGCTTGCAGGAGACCTCTCGCCTGAGCCTCGCCAAGCTGGGGGTGATCTTCTGATGGAAAACCTTCAAACAAAGACGCGCGTTATGCTGCTGGCCTTCATCGCGGTAGCCATGCCGCTTTGTCAACACCTACACGCACAGAAGCTCCTGGTCATCGCCAATCCGGCCGTCTCCGCGTCTGATGTCTCAGCCGCCGATCTCCGCGACGTCTTCACCGGTTCGTCCACCTCACTTCACGGCAAAGTGCAGGTCGCTCCCGTCCTGCTTAAAGATGGGCCTACCCACGCAGAGATGCTCACCACCTACATCGGCAAATCCGATTCCGCCTTCCGTGCTACCTGGCGCAGCCTAGTCTTCTCCGGGCAAGGCGTCATGCCCCGTTCGGTCGAGAGCGAGTCCAGCCTCGTCGACTTCGTCGCCCACACCCCTGGCGCTATCGGCTACATCGCAAGGTCCACTCCGCACGACCGGGTCAAAGTACTCGCGGTCCACTAGCCTCTGTCTCACCCTGCGCCACCCTCCTGCAAAGCACGCCACTGCCGATAGACATCATGACGGGACGCACGTTCCCGCATTGCTTGATCCATAGAACCGGGCACCAGTACAGAATCGGGCACCAGTATCAAACTCGCACGACGAGGGAGAGGAGAACCTGTGAAACCGTCTCGCGGTAACCCCCTTCATCACAGAAACCCTTGCCCTTTGACGGCGTTCATCCCCTCCCTCCGCGTTACGCTGCCAAAGGCCATATTCATCGACAGGGACAATCTGCCCTCGCCGGGTAGCACGCGTCTCTGGTTCGACAGCCTTCAGGTGGCTCTCTAATGGAAGAGCTCCTCATGAGAAAACGTCTTCTTCTGCTGGCCTTCATGGCCATGGCGTTGCTGCTCTGTCAGCGCCTTTATGCGCAGAAGCCCATCGTCATCGTCCATCCGTCCGTCACCGTCACTGAGGTCTCCGCCAGTGACCTCCGCGACATCTTTACCGGAGTCACCACCACCCTCCACGGCGGAGCTCACGTCGCTCCTGTCCTCCTTAAGCAGGGCCCAACCCATGAGGAGATGCTGACCCTTTACATTGGCAAGTCCGATTCAGCCTTCCGCGCCACCTGGCGAAGCCTTGTCTTCTCGGGACAGGGCATCATGCCGCGCTCCCTCGACTCCGAAGCCGCCATCGTGGACTTCGTCGCCCACACCCCCGGAGCCATCGGCTACATCGGCAAAGCCACTCCCCACGAAGGCGTCAGAACCCTGGCTGTCAGGTAAAACACACACATGAGCCCCTTCAAGCGCCACACCGGAACCATCAAGGTCAAAATCCTCGGCATCCTTACCACCCTCGCGGTTGGCTATCTCCTCTTGCTGGCTATCGTGCAGTTCACCGCCACCGTTACCCGTTCCCACCTCGAGCAGGTCTCCACCAGCCTCTTCCCCGCCGCCCTCCGCATCCAGGAGGCCGAAACCTCCTTTGACCAACTCAACAAGCGGTACCAGAACGCGGTCCTCCTCGAAGACGCCGCCACCCTCGCGTCTGCGGAAAAAGACGCCCAGGCCGTCAATGCCGCCCTCCTCGACCTCCGCCGCCACGTCGCCTCCTCCTCTCGTCTCGCCCCGCAGGTGGACGACCTCACTGCCCGCTTCGCCGCCATCCACACCCGTTCCCAGTCCACCTATGCCGCCATGCTCGCCGGCAAGGATAAGATCCCCGACAGTGTCCAGCAGCAGGCCATCGCCCTCGCTCGCGACGTCCGCGACCTCTCCGCCGCCATGCAGCAGACCGGCAAAGACATCGCCAGCGACTTCAACGCGCAGACCGCCGCTGTCTCGGCCTCCTCCATGCATGCCCGGATCCTTGGCTGGCTCATGTTCCTTGTCGCCCTCGTCGGCTGTGCCGGCGCCTGGTGGGTCATCCAGTTCCGCGTCGTCCTTCCCCTCCAGCATCTTGCCCAGCGCATGCAGGATATCGCCGAGGGTAACGGCGACCTCACCCGGCGTGTCGAAGTCCACGGCTCCAGCGAACTTGACGAAGTTGCCCTCTGGTTCAATGTCTTCATCGAGCGCATTGAGCAGATTGTTCTTCGTGTCACCGGCTCCGCCCTCGCCCTCACCGACGCCTCCCAAAGCCTGACCGACATCTCCCGCAAAGCCGCCGCCTACTCCACCCAGCAGCAGATGCAAGCCTCCAGCATCTCCGAGTCCATGGAGCAGATCTCCATGGCCGTTCACGACATCAGCCAGAACACCCTCTCCGCCGCGGACGACGCCCGCCGCGCCGAGCAGAACGCCCACACCGGCGGCCAGACCATCCAGTCCGCCGTCGCCACCATCGAGGATCTCCTCGTCGCCAACCAGGCCACCGCCCTCAAAATCGAAGAGCTCGGCAAAGCCTCCGACGCCATCGGCCGCATCATCCACGTCATCGATGACATCGCCAACCAGACCAACCTCCTCGCCCTCAACGCCAGCATCGAAAGCGCCCGCGCCGGAGAGCATGGCCGAGGCTTCGCCGTCGTCGCTATCGAGGTCCGAACCCTCGCCGAGCGAACCAGCCGCGCCACCCGCGAGATCGATGAAACCGTTCGCGCCATCCAGGGCGGCACCGCCGAGGTCGTCCTCGCCATGCGCGCCAGCATGGGACATGTTCAAAGCGGCGTTACCTCCGCGCGCTCCGCTGGAGAAGCCCTCGCCAGCATCATCCACGGCTCCGAAGCCCTCCAACGCATGGTCACCCAGATCGCCAGCGCCTCCGCCGAGCAGTCCAGCGCCACCCACTCGGTCAACGCCAGCCTCTCGGAGATTGCCAGCATCAGCGAGCGAACCACCGTCAGCTCCGCCTCTGCCGTCGACGCCTGCGACCGTCTCACTTCGCTCGCTGGAGACCTCAACGAGCTTGTCGGGGCCTTCAAGGTTCGCTCGGGCCCCGAGCCCACACAGCTTGTCCCCAACCAGCCCACCCCGCTTCCCCCGCAAGCCTTCTTCGGCGGCTATCCCGCCCGCGCCTAGC
>CAXUNW010000135.1:0-7002 GCA_964252505.1 uncultured Acidobacteriaceae bacterium | reverse complement strand
CTCCCTCCCCTTGCCCCTGAAGCCATCCTTCCCCTTGTTCTCGACGATCTCACCAACCGTTTCACCAAGGCGCTAAGTGCTGGTATCGCAAGCATTTCCATCGCACTCGATCCAGGCTTCGGTTTCGGCAAGCAAGGCGACGCCAACCTCACCCTGCTCGCCCATCTTGCCTCCCTTCACCCTTTCGCTTATCCCCTCGTCGTCGGCCTCTCCCGCAAACGCTTTCTTGCCAGCCACTTACCGCCACCGCGCGCAACCCAGACCATCGCCGCCCATGCGGCCGCCATCCTTGCCGGGGCTCACATCCTTCGGGTCCACGACATCCTCTCCGCGCAGGAGTCAGCCGCCATCGCCGACGCACTCTTGCTATCCGCCTGATCCTATCCCTTTGTTTCTAAAGCTATAGGCGACCTCACACGTCAAGGTCAAACCGCACTTGAGCCGAGGTGCTCTGCACGACCTGCTGCTTTGTCACACCAGGCCCCAACTCCCGGACAACAAAGCCTTCGCTCCTGATGTCCAGCACAGCCAGGTCCGTAATCACGCGCTTCACGACGCCCTTCCCCGTAAGCGGCAAAGTGCAATTTTTCAACAACTTAGAGCTTCCGTTTTGCGCCGTATGCTCCATCATTACAAGCACCCGCTCCACACCCGCCACCAGATCCATCGCCCCCCCCATGCCTTTTACCCGCTTGCCCGGAATCATCCAATTGGCCAGATCGCCGCCTTCCGAAACTTCCATCGCACCTAAAATCGCCAGGTCGATGTGGCCCCCTCGAATCATCGCAAAGGACTCCGCGCTTGAAAAGAAAGACGCCCCCGGCGTAAACGTCACTGTCTCTTTGCCTGCATTGATCAGGTCAGCATCCACCTCACCCTCAAGCGGGTAGGGCCCCATCCCAAGCAAGCCGTTCTCAGACTGCAAAACGACCGTAATGCCGGCAGGAACGTAATTTGCAACCAGGGTGGGCATACCAATGCCCAGGTTTACGTAAAAGCCGTCCCGCAATTCGCGCCCCGCACGCGCCGCCATTTCGACTCTCGTCCAAGGCATACGCTACTCCTTCCGTATCGTGCGCCGTTCGATGCGCTTCTCCGGGGAGGGATGATGCACCAGACGATGCACATAGATACCGGGCGTGTGGATCGCGTCGGGATCGAGGTCACCGGGGCTGACGATGATTTCTGCCTCTGCAACGGTCTGGCGCGCACACATAGCTGCTACCGGGTTGAAGTTGCGGGCGGTACGCCGATAGATCAAATTTCCGTGCGTATCTGCTTTCCACGCCTTGACCATCGCGAGGTCAGCCCGAATGCCACGCTCCAGGATGTATTCCTTACCGTCAAAGGTTGTGGCCGGCTTACCCTCAGCGACAACCGTGCCCACACCCGTGCGCGTGTAGAACCCGGGGATCCCCGCGCCACCCGCGCGCATCCGCTCCGCCAGTGTTCCCTGAGGCGAGAACTCAACCTCGAGTTCACCCTGAAGGAACTGCCGTTCGAACTCGGCGTTCTCGCCCACATAGCTGGAGATCATCTTACGGATCTGCCTTCTCTCCAACAGCAGGCCCAGTCCCCACCCGTCCACCCCCGCATTATTGCTCGCGACGGTAAGATCACGCACACCACTGTCTCGCAGCGCTTCCAGGAGCCTCTCAGGGATGCCGCACAAACCGAAACCACCTACAGCAAGGAGCATCCCGTCACGAGTGAGGCCACTCAGTGCTTCTTCCGCTGACCCGATAAGCTTGTTCATACTTATTCCTCGCCACGCTACATTACGGATACAATTTGGCGGCTGCAATCAATCTTATCGGCAAGTAGTCAGGCAGAGGCTTGCGCAAGAACGTCTTCGGCAGAGTTAACAGGAAGCGTCGTGCAACTCAGCATGCATGCCGGTTTGCGGGACAACTCTCCAGCGGCCCGTCTCCGCAGGCTTCGGGATCGATGTATTGACGAACCCTTGTGTTTCGTGTGTGACACTCAAATCCAAAGAGTTCTATCTTGTATGGGGTGAGTTCCGTGTCTCTTCGTCGGCTTGGTTGCATTGCAGTCGTTCTTGGTTGTGGAGCAAGTGGATTGCCCGCGGCCGCGCCTAGCGCGAATCCATCACAGGTCAACCACGTTGCGGATGTCGACCCCTTTATCGGTGTGGACTGGGGGGGCAACACCTTTATCGGCTCAGCCGTGCCATTCGGCATGGTGAAGCTTGGGCCGGACATGGAGACCTTCGATGGGCGTGCATCCGGATTCGGCTACTCCAGCCACGGCGTTATCCTTGGATTCTCCCACCTGCATCTCAGCGGGGCTCAGGGCAAGTATGGCAACATCCTTGTCGCCCCCGTGACCGGCGCCCTGAACCTCAACGACATCAAATCCGCAAGAACCGAGGAGGTCGCGCAGCCCGCTTACTACGCCGCCAACCTTACGCGCTATCAAGTCAAGGCGGAGCTCACGAGCACCCACCGTGTAGGCTTCCATCGTTATACCTTTCCCGCATCGCAGCAATCGCACCTTACGCTGAACATCGCTCATGCGCTTGACCTTGGTCCAGGCTCGGAGTCACAGCGCTTCCTCGGCGCGGAGTTGCACCTCCGGTCTAACCAGGAGGCCGAAGGAGTCGCACGCTTTGCCGGCGGCTGGAATAAAGGCGGTGAGTACAAAGTCTTCTACTATCTCGTGCTCGATACTCCGGCGGACGCAACCCAGACCTGGACCGGCTCAACCCTCAGCAAAGCCGCCGACGCGGTCGTCACCGAAGCCGGCCCGATCGGTGCCAGCTTCGACTTCAAGACCAAAGCCCATCAGGCCGTTCAGGTAAAAGTCGGCATCTCCTTCCTCAGCGCAGAGCAGGCCAGGCAGAACGTCCAGGAGGAGGCCCCCGGCTGGAACTTCGCCGCCGTTCATAGTGCCGCTGTCGCCCTCTGGAACACTGAATTGGCTAAGCTCAAGCTGACCGGCGAAAGTGACTCTCAGCGCCGCCAGCTTTACACCGCGATGTACCACATCATGTTGATGCCTACAGATCGCACGGGTGAAAACCCCGGTTGGCAGTCCTCCGAACCTTACTACGACGACTTTTACGCCATCTGGGACACCTATCGCAGTTCCAGCCCTCTGCTGACGCTGATCTCCCCGGACCGGCAGCGCGACATCGTCCGCTCCCTTGTCGATATCTACCGCCACACCGGCTACATGCCGGATGCCCGCAGCGGAAACGAGAATGGCCGCACCCAGGGTGGCTCCAACGCCAACGTTGTCGTTACGGATGCCTACCTGAAAGGCCTGAAGGGCATCGACTATGAGACCGCTTTCCAGGCCATGGTCAAGGACACCGAAGTTCCTCCCGCCGATGCTCAGAAAGAAGGCCGCGGAGGCCTGAAGGACTACAACGAGCGCGGCTTCATCACCCTTGCCGACGAGCGTGCCGGCTCCCGCACGGTCGAGTATGCCTACGACGACTTCGCCATCTCACGACTTGCCTGCGCGCTCGGCAAACCCACGCAGGCCGCCCTGTATACGAGCCGCACTCACAACTTCGAACACCTCTGGGATAAGGACATGACCGTGCAGGGCTTCAAGGGCTTCCTGCGCCCACGTAACCCTGACGGCTCATGGGCCGAGCCTTACCTTACCGTGCGGGGTACCTGGCCAGACTTCATGTACGAGGGCGACATCTGGACCTACTCCCTCTACGCTCCACACGACATGCGGCGCCTGATCCAACTTGCGGGCGGAAACGATCTCTTCAATCGCCGCCTCGACTTCATCTTCAGCCGCGGCCACTTCGACGTCACCAACGAGCCCGGCTTCCTGATGCCGGTGCTCTACAACTACTCCGGGCGGCCGGATAAAAGTGCTGATATCGTCCACCTGCTACTGGAAAAGGCATTCACCGATAGTCGCGCCGGCATTCCCGGCAACGACGACTCCGGTGCCATGTCCAGTTGGCTTATCTTCCAAACACTTGGTATCTATCCAGTGGCCGGCCAGGATGTATACCTCATCAGCACGCCCAGCCTTCCGGACGCCGCCCTTTCACTTGGGAATGGGAAGGCACTCAGGATCATTGCCAGGAATCTTGACCGTTCCGGCCTGAATCGTTACATCCAATCTGCCACGTTGAACGGCGTCGACCTTCCGAACGCCTGGTTCCGCCACGCGCAAATAGAACAGGGCGCAACCCTGGTCTTCACCATGGGATCTGCACCCTCCGCTTGGGGCCAGGCCACGCCTCCGCCCTCTATGAGCGACCCCGCTTACACCGCCTGCTCGACCTCCACCAATCAGGCCTCACGCTAGGCCAACGACGGCATGAGTCTGGCCCACGCGACAGCTATATCCCGGTCGGCACTGACGGAGCGGGGGGAAATTTGGAGTCTTGTCAGGAGCGGACACCGAGACGCCCGGGCGTTCAGCGGCCCGCCGCCGCATCCTTTGCAACAGGTGCAGCCTGCGCCCGCCACTTCTCCGTAAGCTGCTTGTCGGCCAACGCTTTGATGTACACCCCACCCACGACACTGCGTGCCTGAAACCCGATCTGCTTTCCGTTCTTGGTGTCGTACCAATCCGTGAGCGGTACGCGGCTCGACGTCTCGTTGATCCATACGGCGATCGGGTTGATGATGGCCTCGAAGTCATTGGGATTCGACGCTAAAGTCGCCGTCCAGACCGACCAGTCGAGCTTGGTGTAGTCTGCACGGCTGTCAAGGGGAAGACCGTACTTGTTGAGCCTCGTCTTGTAGTACGCAATTTCGCTCTCCCGAAGCGACTCGGGAAAGAGGTTGTAGCCAAGCACCTTGTCCCACACAAGGTTGTATTTCTGGCTCCAGGTGTTGGGGGAATCATAGGCAAGCTTGTAGTGATCTCCTTCCTTGTCAAGCTCCACCCACTTGGCCGCATAGGCATGGGCCGTCTTGCTGTACGCGCGCGCCTCACCATCCTTGTGCAGCAGTCGAGCTAGATCCGCGTAGGCCTCCAGCGCGTCAATCGCTTTGAGGGCAAGGTTCGCGTTGTGGGTCACATGACCGGCAAAGTCGTCGGTCGTCAGCTGATGTTCCGGGTCGAGACCGTGTGCCTTCAGAAACTCCGCCCACTGCGTCAGCTTGGGCCAATACTGTTCGGCCAGATGTGCGTTGCCTTGGGCCCGCGCAAGCGCATCGACCATCAGCAGCATGTTGCCTGACTCCTCTACCGGCATCTGGTTTTCATCCGTCTTCTCGCCGCCCCCATAGGTCTGTCCGTTCGCAAGAGGGTAGGTGCCTAAATCATGCGGAGCAAACGGGAAACGCCAGCGGTTGGGCAGTGCCGTGTACTCAAGCAAAGGACGAAGTTCGGCTTCGAGCAAAACGGGATTGAAGAAAAGAAAGAAAGGTGCAGCCGGATAAAGCACGTCCACAGTGCCGATGCTGCCATTTGAAAAATTCTCTTTGCCAAACACCAGCGGTTGACCGTCAAGATCGGCAACAAAACCGTGGGCCGCCCATGCCTGGCGGTACGCCAGGAGACACAGGTTGGCATAGTTCGCTCCGCCCGTCCGGGTAAGGTCCGCCGCAAGCGTCACATCGAGCTCGTTTGCCCGCTTCTCAAGCGCCGGCATCTCTCGCTCTGCGGCGTCCAGCATATCGGCCACCGTCTGCCCGTTGCGCTGCCACCAGGGTCGTAGGTCGCGCTGCAGATATTGGATCGCATGGCCTTCGGTATACGAGACCAGCACATGGCCCGTGACCGCTTGAGCGCCGACCGTGTGAAACAGGAGTTCCGTTGCAAGATGGGCGTCACCGCGACCGACCACCGGGGAGGCGTCCATGTCGTCCGCCTTCGGGAGCAGGCCAGTCCTCGCGTACATCCCGTTGGCCGAGGCAGAGCTGTCGCGAACAAGGGCGGAGGCTGACTCTTCCGTGTTCGGCACCGAAAGATGAAAGTACCCCCAATCGATGCGGAGGTCGTCCCCGGATCGATTGAGTTCACGCTGATCCCGCGATCCAACCGAGAGGACAGTCTGGGTTTCAGTCTGGTTGCGCGTGTAGGTCACTGCTTCCCCGGCGGCATTGACCGCAATGACCGGGTCAACATCCACAAGGATCGAAACATCATTGTGCGCTGCGCCGTCCACAGACCTCACGGTAAAACTCACGTAGGTCACGGGTCGCGAGAGAACGTCAAGATCGGAGAGGATCGTTGGCGTAAAGAACGTCAGGCCCAGCTCGATGCCTGCGCCGTCAAAGGTATAGCGTGTGTGGGTAGCCGTCACCGCGCGGGAGACCTGCTTTATGGCAGGAATGCCGCTACGCTCCCCTCCCATAAAGCGGAAGGGGTGACCGTCGACCCTCACAAGGCCAATCAGAGGCTGTGGTTTGCCCGTCCAGTGCACCGTGCTCGACCCGGTAAGATCGTCCGTGTTCGACCAGATCGAAAAATACGGATTATGGGTGATGAGCGGCGTTGAGGGAGGCCGTAGAGGCTGTTGCGCCACGAGGCCCGCTACGGCCAGAAAAGAAGAAAGCAAGGTAATGCGATTCAGCATTCGGACAGCCTCGCGAGGCGCCACAGAAAGGACGCTCCGGTAACTGTAGCAAACTGCACCGCTCGCGGCACCGTGCCGCAGAGCGGGCGACATCTCGCCTCACCTTCAGGACCGCCCCCGCGAAGCTCCGTTTAGAACGCCATCGCCCCCGCCGGCTCCAAAGCCGGGTAATCAATGTATCCCTCCGTGCCATGGGTATAGAAGGTCTTCGGATCGGGCAAATTCAACGCCGACCCTGCCGCAAACCGCCGTGGAAGATCTGGATTGGCAATGAAGAGCTTCCCAAACAGCACAGCATCCGCCTTCCCCTCGGCAATGACCCGGTCCCCGTCCTCCTTGGTGAACTTTTCGTTCGCCACAAAGACCCCGCCGAAGCTCTCCTTCAGCTTCGGTCCCAGGCTGGCCGGCCCCAGGTACTCCCGTGCCTCCAGAAACGCAATCTTGCGCCTCCCTATCTCGCGCGCAAAATACTCGAA
>CAXUNW010000134.1:0-7064 GCA_964252505.1 uncultured Acidobacteriaceae bacterium | reverse complement strand
CCACAAGCCTCCCCCACCGCCGCACCCGCATGTCCGCACACGCGCCCCAGCATCTCACCAGGACCCTTCTCGCCCCGCCCCTTATCTATGACGCTGAACTTCAACTCGCAGAGCTGAACCAGGAGCTATACCGGTGGTTCGAGCGTCTCGCCCCCTTCGGCAACGTAGCTCCAGAGCCCCTCTTTTTTAGCCGAAATCTTGCCCTCACCGCGCCCGTCCGGCTCATGCAAGACCGCCACATCTGCCTCACACTCTGCGATAGCGCCAACGAACACTCTGCTCCGATCCAAGCTCTAGGTTGGTCGCGCGCCATTGATTGGCCTGCTCTGTGTCAGTCTCTCAATCTCGCTAAGGGCTCCCGCGTGGATGCCGCATGGCGGATCCGGATCAGTGACTTTCACCGGCCTGCACAGCTGCAGCTGGAGCTTGCCGCTCTCCGCCTTCACGTCGCACCTCTTTGAAATCAGGATGATATCTGCTCTCCGGCAAAAAATAGCGCTTCTTCAACCATCCGAAGACGTCTTATATACTGACCACCTGACGCGATGCCTACGCCTACCTCCCAGAGACGCTCTCCGACTGCGCTGCCTTGGCTGCTTCTCGTCATCCTCCTGATCGTGGCGTTTGTTGCCTATCGTTTTTTTTCACGAGAAACCATCGAGGTCCGCACCGCGCGTGTCGACCGTGAAAATCTCGTAAGCTCCGTCTCTACCAACGGCAAGGTAGAGCCCGTCAAAGAGTTTCAGGCCCATGCCGCCGCCGCCGGCGTCGTCAAACGTATTTTTGTCGAAATTGGCGATAAGGTCACGGCCGGCCAGCTCCTTGTCAGCCTCTCTGACAGCGATGCCCTCGCCCGCCTCGCCACTGCGTCCTCGACCCTGAGCACCGCAGAGGCCAACGCCCAGGACATGGCGCATGGCGGAACCCAGGACGAGCGCCTCTCCATATCCGCTGACCTTGACCGCGCCCGCGCCCAGCAGGCACAAGCCGAAAAAGACATTGCGGCCCTCCAGTTGCTCCAGCAGCGTGGCGCCGCTTCCGCCAACGAAGTCGCCCAGGCTCAGCAGCGCCTGCTCACCGCCCAGGCAAGCCTCCGCGCCGTTCAGCAGCGAAGCACCGGGCGCTACGGCGCAGCCGACCGCAGCCGCTCCACCGCCCAGGTTGCCGACGCGCGCGCCACCCTGGCCGCTGCCCAGGCCGGTTACGCCGCCGCAAACATCCGCACCACCATCGCTGGCACTGTCTACGCCATCCCTGTCTCCGAATACGACTTCGTCCCCGCCGGTGAGGATCTCCTCGACGTCGCAGACCTCGACCACCTCCGTGTCCGCGCCTATTTCGATGAGCCCGAGATCGGCAAGCTTGAGCAGGGCCAAGGCGTTTCAATCGTCTGGGACGGCCGCCCCGGCCAGCGCTGGCACGGCCATGTCGAGCGGGCCCCGACCACCGTCATCACCTATGGAACCCGCAACGTCGGCGAGTGCATCATCACCGTCGACGACGCCCGCGGCGACCTCCTCCCCAACACCAACGTCACCGTCACCGTCACCACCTCTCAGCGCATGAATGCTCTCAGCGTCCCTCGCGAGGCCCTCCACACCGACGCTGGCGACTATGTCTACCGCGTCCTCAACGGCCGTCTGCAACGTACGTCCATTGTGCCCGGCGTCATCAATCTCACCCGCGTCGAGGTTCTCTCCGGCCTCAACCAGGGAGACATCGTGGCCCTCAACACCACAACCAACCGCGACCTGAGCGACGGCCTGGCGGTCAAGCCCGTCCAACCGCGATGAAGACCCTCCTCCCATTTCTTCTCGCCCTCCTTCTTCCGCCCGCTCCTCTGCGCGCCGACGCCGCCTCGGCCTTCACCGCCCTCCAGCGCGGCCGCGTGGCCGAAGCTGAGCAGCTCCTCCGCGCCGCCTCCCCGCAAAACGCCTACACGCACCTGCTCCTCTGCCGTGTCTTCTACGCGCAGGAGCAGGCCGATCGAGCCATCCCCGAGTGCGAGGCCGCCGCCACCGCCGCCCCCAGCGACACCCAGAACCAGCTCTGGCTCGGCCGCGCTTACGGCCAGAAGGCTCGACAGGCTGGCCCCCTTACTGGCTTTGCCCTCGCCCGCAAGGTCCACGTCGCCTTCGAACGCGCCATTGTGGAGTCGCCTGCCAACATCGCCGCCGTCAACGATCTGGGCGAGTTCTACGTGGCCGCTCCATCCATTGTTGGCGGCGGCATCGACAAAGCGCAGACCCTCGCCGACACCGTCCAGAGCCGCTCCCCTGCCGCCGCCCACCGCATTCGCGCCTACATCGCCGTCAAGCAGAAAGATCTCCGGGCCGCCGAGGCCGAGTTCAAGGCCGAAGTCGCCGTCGCCCGGACCCCCTCCGCGTACGTCGATCTGGGCCTCTTCTACCAGCTCCACGCCCAACCCGACCAGGCCGAATCCACCCTCCGCAACGCCATCGACGCCAACACCAGCCGAACCTCCGCCCTGGTCGACGCCGCCAGCGTCCTAATCGATCTCAGCCGCGCCCCCGATCTCGCCGAGCAAGCTCTCCGCGCCTACCTTCTGTCCCCTCTTCAGTCCGATGACGCCCCCACCTTCAAGGTCCATCTCCAACTCGGCCGCCTCCTCGCCCGCCGTGGAGATCTCCCCGGAGCCCGCCGCGAGTACGCCACCGCCCTCGACCTCGCCCCTGACTTCGGCCCAGCCCAGCAAGCCGTCTCCCGCGCAGCCGGAAAAGGAGCATAGAACCACATCGTGCGCCGCCTCTGCTCAATCCTTCCCGCCGTCGGCCTCCTCACCCTCGCCGCCCACGCGCAGATCTCGCTCGCCAACGCCGCCGATCTTGCTCTACACAACAGCCCGCGCGTCAAAATAGCTGAGGCGGAGGTTCGTAAGGCCCGCGCCGGCGTCTCCCAGGCAAAGGACGTCTACATCCCTGCTGTCAGCGTCGGCGCCGGACTTGGCGATTCCTACGGCTACTCCACCAACCCACCCACTCTCTTCACCATCACCGCCCAGTCACTCGTCTACAACTCCGCACAGATCGACGCCATCCGCGCCGCACAGTCCGGCCTTAATGCCGCCCTCTTTTCACTCCAGGGCGTTCAGGAAAGCGTGGCGGAAGATGCCGCCCTCAGCTTCGTCGCCCTCCAGCACGACCTGGAGCGGCAAAACGTCGTCGATCAGGAGGCCGCTCTTGCCAACCGCCTCGTCGCCATCATCAACGACCGCCTTGACGCCGGGCGCGATACCCAGCTTGACCTCACCGCCGCACGTCTCACCGCCGCCCAGTTCCGCCTCAGCCACCTGCACGCTCAGGATGCGGTCGAAGAGGATCGCGACCACCTGGCCCTTCTGACGGGTCTTCCCGCGGCAACCCTGCAGGTTCAGGTCACCCTCCCGCCGCCACCTGCAGCCGATCTCTCGCTTACCCTCCCCCAGAGCCCTGCAGTAGCCGCCGCCTATGCCGTCGCGCGTTCCAAACAGGAGCTTGCTTTCGGAGACAGCCGCTACCGCTATCGACCCCAGGTTGCCCTCTTCCTCCAGTACAACCGCTACGCAACCTTCGCCAACTCCTTCGCGCAGCTTGAGAGCGTCTACGGTTCCACGAAGAACCACATCGGCGCCAACGAAGAGGCATACGGCGTCCAGATCTCCATTCCCCTCTACGACCGCTTCCACCAGGCCAAAGCGCAGGAGTCAGCCGCCGAGGCTGCAAGAGCCCTGCACGAGGCTGAATACGCCGAGTTCCAGTCCCGCGACGGCAACGCCAAGCTGCGCCACGCCATGCTGGAGCTCCAGGCACGCGCCGAAGTCGCGTCGCTCGAGCAGCAATACGCCCAGCTCCAGCTGGAGGCCCTCATCGTTCAGCTCAACACACCCTCCGCCATGCCCTCCACCGCCAGCCCCAAGGACGAGCAAAACTCCCGCATCGCCGAGCGGGAAAAGTACCTTGCCGTGCTCGACACCACCTACCAGCTCCATCAGACACAGATTCACCTTCTAAGGCAGACGGGGCAGATCGCCTCATGGGTCAAGTCGCCCGTGGCCGCTTCCAACCCACAGCCCATGCTGGGCGCACAGCCTGTCTCTCAACCCTGATCGCCCAGCCGGCCGCACCTTCGCGGCCACCGCCGGCGTCAAAAGCGATAGCCCACTCCCACCGACAAAATCGGGTAGATCGGGACCCGCTTCAGCGTCTCGTTCACGTCCCGCAGATTCTCCATAAGGTTCACCTGAGAATCCGGATCCGTGGCCACGTCAAAGCACCCATCTGAACTGCAGGCCTGTCCCACAACCTGGGCGCTCACCTTTCCCGGCCCCACATACGCCGCACCCACCTCCACCGGAATGGTCCACCGCTTGCTCCCTCGGGGAATAATGTTGCCGAACCCGATCGTGAGCGCCGGAGACACCCTCCGGCTGAACTGGATCTCACCCACCCCACGCACCGGGTCCGTCGGACTGCTTGTGTACACCGTTCCATCCGAAACATACGTCCCCCCGCCCGGAACATAGGCGGTCGCAAACACCCGCGACCGGAAGATCAGCACGCCCGGGCTAACGTGGAATCCTCCATGGCGAGGAAACCAGTCCACGCTTGCCTGCCCGGAACGAAAGTGCAGCTCCCCGCTATAGTTCACGTTATCGACCTGCCCTTGGTGGCCAAAGTCGATGAAGCTCGCCCCGGCGCGCAGGTTCCAGTTACGCAACAGCGTCGTCACGCCTTCAAACCCCGGTCCCAGCAAACCGAACTTCAGCGCTATCCCATAGTCTGAAAACGGTCGAATAGGCCGGTCATACAACGCCACCACCTCCAGCCTTCGCGTCCGCCCACTCGCCCCCTCGTCCGTGGACGACACAAGCGAGGAGCTCCACGCACCCCCCGCATCCGGACTGTCCGGCAAGGCAGCCGCACCCTGGCCGGCGGCCCCGCTGGCAAGCGTCAGCAACACGCCAAATAGCATTAAAGCTCTACCCGACCACGTTCTACGAAGTGGAGACCTCCATCCGCCCATGAGCCAAACCATACAATAATCTCGGTCCGCGTACCCTGGGCGAACGAAGGAAAATTACCGATGCGCGTCGACATCCTCACCATCTTTCCCGAATTCTTCAATGGCCCGTTTACCCACGGCGTCCTCGCTCGTGCCCGTGCCAACGGCATCATCCAGATCGGCACCCATGATCTCCGCGCTTTTACCCATGACCGTCATCGCACCGTGGACGACCGGCCCTTCGGTGGAGGCGAGGGCATGCTGCTCAAGTGCCAGCCCATCTTTGAGGCTCTCGAAGCCTTGCAAATAACCGCCAAGGACGACCGCAACCTCGCCCGGGAGTCCGTCATCCTCCTCTCCCCGCAGGGCAGACCCTTCAACCAGGCCACCGCTCACCAGCTTGCCACGCTCGACCGCATCGTCTTCCTCTGCGGCCGGTATGAGGGCGTGGACGAGCGGGTGAACACCCTCCTCGGCGACCGTGAGCTCTCCATCGGAGACTATGTCCTCTCCGGCGGTGAGCTCGCCGCGGCCGTCATCCTGGACGCCGTCGTTCGTCTTCTACCCGGCGTCCTCGGCAATCCCGACTCCTCCCGCGATGAGAGCTTTGGGGCCCACGATACCCCTACTCAGAACCCCGCGCCCGAGGGTGCCCCGCGATCCACTCATGGCGCTGGAGGCCTCCTCGACTATCCCCAGTACACTCGCCCCGCCACCTTTCGCGGAGCCAGCGTGCCTGGACCTCTTATCAGCGGCGACCACCTCCAGATTCGAGCGTGGCGACGGCGGGCCGCACTCGAAAAAACCCTCAGAAACCGCCCCGACCTGCTTCCTCAAGCCACGCTCACACCAAGCGACCGCATCATCCTTGAAGAGCTCGCGCAGACAGATCGCGCCCTGGCTCCGGATTCGCCTGAACAAAACGGAGCGTTGCCCTCCGCCTCCCGCCTCTAAGATCGAATCATGTCAGATCGAGCTACTCCGGATCACCTCACGCCAAACCTCATCTCCTGCCCCGACAAACCTTTCGGGAGCCCGCAATGACCCCCCGGGCACTCGCCCAGATCCTTGTCCTCTCCGCGGTCTGGGGCATCTCCTTTCTGCTGATCCGCATAGCCGGAGAGAGCTTTCCTCCTCTTTGGATCGCCCTCATGCGCTCTGCGCTTGGCGCGGCCCTTCTCTGGACGATCATCGCTGTGTCCGGACGCAAACCGCCGCCGCGCGACCGCCTCCTCTACCTTCTCCTGGTGGCCCTGTTTAACAACGCCGTCCCGTTCACCTGCTTTGCCTGGGGAGAGCAGGTGGTCCCGAGCAACACCGCTTCCGTCCTCAACGCAACAACGCCTATATGGACCCTGCTTTTGACCATGGTCATCCATCGAACGCGACCTCGCCTCGCCGTCATCGGAGGCGTGCTTCTCGGCTTTGCAGGAGTGCTTCTGGTTGTCTTCAGCCAGTCGAACGTGTCGCAGAGCGGTGTGGGCAACCCGCGCTTTCTCGGCGGCGTCCTGCTTATCTCCATCGGCACCCTCAGCTACGCGGTCGCCATCGTCATTGCCAAAGCGCACCTCCAGGGCGTTGATCCGCTTGGTGTCGCCGCTGGCCAGCTTACTCTCGCCGCCCTCATGGTCAGTCCGCTGGCCCTTACACTCGAGCGCCCCTCACAGATCCATCCCGCCAACTGGCTTGCCATCGCACTGCTCGGCTTTGCTGGCAGCGGCTTCGCCTATCTGCTCTACTTCCATCTCCTCACCACGATCTCAGCCACCCACGTTGTTGCCGTCACCTACCTGCTCCCGCTTTGGGGCGTCTTCTGGGGCGCACTTGCACATGAGTCAATCGGCCCAGCGACCTTCCTCGGCATCGCCGTCGCTATCACCGGTCTTGCTTGGATGAACCTCCGCCCAGCCCGCTCTCCGGAACCGCATCTTGAGTCGGCAACAAACGGTAGAGACTTGACAAAGGCGGCCCCCCCGCGCCACCTTGTGTGATCTCGAAGCCGTGCCGCCATCCTTCAGGTACAGAGCTAAGTACTATGTTATGAAGATTATGGATAAAAGAGG
>CAXUNW010000133.1:0-7094 GCA_964252505.1 uncultured Acidobacteriaceae bacterium | reverse complement strand
CTATCCCACCCTCTACGCCGCGACGTCGCCCGACGCGCAGGCAGGGGGCTACTACGGCCCCTCCCGTCTTGCCGAGACCCGCGGCGGAGACGCCGTCCCCGCCCAGGTCGCCTCCCAGCCCCGCGATCAGGCCACCGCCACCCAACTCTGGTCCGTCTGTCAGCAACTCACCGGCCTCCCCCTCCTCTAGGCCCTATACGTCTCCCTTAAGGGTACCCCTCGGCCGTGCCACGACCGCCCGCACGTAGCGCGCCCTCAGCCATGCCACAACCGCTTCGCGCCCAGCGCACCTTCAGCCGCCGAGATGCGCATGCCCCTCGGTCCAACCCTTTACCAGGTCCCAATACTCCAAGACCCATCGCCAATAGGCCGACCATCTTCACGGCCGAAGGCCCGCCGCATACTTGGCCTGGGCCGAAGGCCCACGTCCGCGAATCAAAACCACCGGAGCGCTGAAACGCGACACATCGCTGCGAAAGACGACTAGCCCGACAAAAAAAAACGCGAAAACACCCGCAAATTCGCATGTCAAGGGGCGCCGCAACCTAAATCAAACAATACAAACAAGATAAACTTGGCCGACCAGTTAGGCTCCATCCTCTAAACTGGATAAGGGTAGAGAAAAACACCGGCTCCAGGAGCCGCGTCTCTCAAATTGCAGGCTAACTCTATTGTTTCCTCATATTTAGGCGTAACCCTTTTATTTTGACATACTTACAGCGCCATGCGACGGCTAAGCCGTTCAAAGGAAAAGACTTGCCCGCGAAGAGTAGGGGGGGTACCCCCAGGTTGTAACTCTCCGCGGCACATTCTCCCGTGCCCCGCCTAGCCGCGCCCTGCCAGCTGCCGAAGCACATACTGCAGGATTCCCCCATGCTGGTAGTACAGAATCTCCTGCGGCGTGTCGATCCGCACCGACACCGGAAACTCCGTCTTCGTGCCGTCTGAGGCCTCCGCCACCACCAGCAGGCTCTTGCCGTTCTCGAACTTCGAGTCCAGCATCGCGCGCAGGTCGCCCGGCTTCTCGCCCAAAGACAGGATCTCCTCGCCTGTCAGCCCATGGGACTCCGCATTCTCCCCATGCTGAAACTGCAGCGGCAGAATCCCCATCCCGACCAGGTTCGACCGGTGGATCCGTTCATAGCTCTCCGCAATCACAAAGCGGATGCCCAGCAGCCGCGGACCCTTCGCCGCCCAGTCTCGGCTCGAGCCCGACCCGTACTCCTTCCCGGCAAGGATCGCCAGCGGAACCCCCCGTTCGGCATAAGCAACGGAAGCGTCGTAGATGCTCATGCCCGTGCCTTCCGGAAGCAGCCGCGTCACGCCGCCTTCGGTCCCGGGCGCCAGCCTGTTGCGCAGCCGGACGTTCGCAAACGTCCCGCGCACCATCACCTCGTGGTTGCCCCGACGGCTGCCATAGCTGTTGAAGTCGCTTGGCTTCACCCCATGATCGGTCAGGTATCGCCCCGCCGGGCCCGTCAGCTTGATCGAACCCGCCGGCGAGATGTGGTCCGTCGTCACCGAATCGCCAAGCACCGCCAGCACCCGCGCCTCGCGGATGTCCTCAACCGGTGCCGGAACCGCCGGCATCCCGTCAAAGTAGGGCGCCCGCCGGATATACGTCGAATCCGCCTCCCACCCATACGTCTCCCCGACCGGAATCTTTAAGTGCTGCCAGTTCTGGTCGCCGTCTGAGACCGTCGCATACTGCTTCCGGAACATCGCGGAGTCGATCGAACTCCCAACCGCCTCGGAGACCTCCGCCTGCGAAGGCCAGATGTCCTTCAGGAACACATTCTGCCCGTCGCGCCCGCGTCCCAAAGGCTCTGTCTCGAAGTTGTGCCCGATATGCCCTGCAAGCGCATACGCCACCACCAGCGGAGGACTCATCAGGTAGTTCGCTCGCACCTCGGCCGAAATCCTTCCCTCGAAGTTGCGATTGCCCGAGAGAACCGACACAGCAACCAGGTTGTTCTCCTCGATCGTCTTCGACACATCCGTCGGCAGCGGCCCGGAGTTCCCGATACAGGTCGTGCAGCCATATCCGACTACCTGGAACCGCAGCTCGTCCAGATACGGCATCAATCCAGCCTTCTTGTAGTAGTCCGTTACCACCCGCGAGCCCGGAGCAAGCGACGACTTCACCCATGGTGGCGTTCGCAAACCCTTCTCCACCGCCTTCTTCGCCAGCAGTCCCGCAGCCATCATCACATACGGATTCGACGTGTTCGTGCAGCTTGTGATCGCCGCGATCACGATCGACCCGTCATGCAGATAAGGCTCCGGATCGATCCCGAACCTCCCCTGGATCGACATCACCGGAGCCTCGACCGGAATCGTGCTTGGCCCGGGAGTCAGCGTAGCCACCGGGATCAGGCCAACCACCGGAGCCGCGGGCGCAGGCGCGCCCAAACCGCTCGTCACATCGCCATACGCGCTCGCATGTCCGCCTTCACCCTCCCAGCGCACCATCTGCCGCGCCGCATGCTTGTTCGCGTTCGGTCCCTGCAGGCTCGCAAGCTGCTGGGCAAAGCTTGCTCCCGCCTCCGACAGCAGCACCCGATCCTGCGGCCGCTTCGGACCCGCCACCGAAGGCTCCACTGTCGCCAGGTCCAGCGACAGCGTCGCCGAATACGTCGCTTCCGGAGCATCCGCCGTATGGAACAGTCCCTGCTCGCGGCAGTACGCCTCGACCAGCGCGATATGCTCCTCCGTCCTGCCCGTAAGCCGCAGATACCGTAACGTCTCCGCATCCACCGGGAAGAACCCGCACGTTGCCCCGTATTCGGGAGCCATATTGGCGATCGTCGCCCGGTCCGCCAGCGGCAGCTCCGAGATACCTGGACCGTAGAACTCCACGAACTTGCCTACCACGCCGAACTTCCGCAGCATCTCGGTCACCGTCAGCACCAGGTCCGTCGCGGTCGTACCTTCCTTCAGCCTGCCCGTCAGGCGAAAGCCCACCACCTGAGGCACAAGCATCGACACCGGCTGACCCAGCATCGCCGCCTCCGCCTCAATCCCGCCAACACCCCAGCCAAGCACCCCAAGACCGTTCACCATGGTCGTATGCGAGTCCGTTCCCACCAGCGTATCCGGATATGCCAGCACCTCTCCGGACGCGTCTGGGGCCATCGTAAACACCACACGGGCCAGATACTCGAGGTTCACCTGGTGGCAGATGCCCATCCCCGGCGGTACCGCCGAGAAGTTATTGAAAGCTGTCTGTCCCCACTTCAGGAACGCATATCGCTCGCGGTTTCGCTGGAACTCGAGCGCTGCATTCAGGTCATACGCATTGGTCGTCCCGAACTCATCCACCTGCACCGAGTGGTCGATCACCAGTTCCGCCGGCTGCAGCGGGTTGATCCGGTTCGGATTCCCGCCCAGAACCCGCATCGCATCCCGCATCGCAGCCAGGTCGACGATCGCTGGGACTCCGGTAAAGTCCTGCATCAGCACGCGTGCAGGCATATACGCGATCTCGCGGCTTGGCTCCGCCTTCGCATCCCACGCAGCCAGAAAGCGAATGTCGTCCGCACTCACCGTCAATCCGTCCTCGTGGCGCAGCAGGTTCTCGAGCAGGATCCTCAGGGAAAACGGCAGTCTCCCAAGGTCGATGCCTTGGTCCGCAAGCGCCTGCAAGCGGTAAAGGTGGATCGTGGAAGAGCCGGAGGTGAGCGTCGAACGGCTCTGAAACGTATCTGGATGGGTCTCGACAGACATGCGATATCTCCTTGAACACAGGCCAGGAGCCTGCACACTCATGGGCCATTGTATGGTTGGCGCGCTGAACCGGACGGAGCTTCACGTCGGGAAGAGGTAGGCTTGGCTTGGAAGGGACGCCTAAAACCGCCCCCGGTCGCGGCGTCCATGACGAAAGCGCTTGAGCAGAGGAGTATGCCGAGCCATGTGGCATATTCTACTGCGTGGAGCCGCACCTCGCCCACACAGCACAACCCTCACGCTCCATCGGGGTTGAGTACCATGCGAGAGGTTTCTGGAGCCGCATCCCTCAAGGGCTGCATCACATCCAGAGGACCGGTTACAGGGAATCACACGCAGGACGGGAGCGCACCACATGACGACGAAGGCGAACACCATATCCACGACGGAAGCTCCTGGCTTCATCGCGGGACCGCGTTATGCAACGCATGCGGATCCCTCATACATGGGCAAAGCAGCGCATAAGGTCATTGTCGCAATCGCAGCATGTGCTGCACTGCTCTCCCCCATCGCCTGCCGTCAGGCGCCTCCTGCCGCTCCAGCTACCATCATCGACAACAACTCCGGTCCTGACCCAGCTGACGCCAACCTCGCACCGGCAGACCCCAACGCTCCACCGGCTCAGTCCGCTCCTACATCGGCGACCAGGCAGCCTGTCCGCGTGCTGGGCGCACAGTCGCAATACGCGCCCCAGCAGAGCGCGGAAAGCTACCCGCAGCAGCAGCCATATGCCGGCCGGGCAACCTACAGCAACGCCCAGCAGGTTCCGCCGCCGTCACAGCAGAACAACTACGACAGCAGCTACGACGCCGGAGTCGACGCAGGCTATGACGCAGTCGAGGAAGCCTCTCAGCCACCTCCACCACTTCCTAAGTATGAGCAGCCACCCGCCCCCGAGCCGAATGACCTTTGGACTCCCGGCTACTGGAACTACGCCAGCGCAGGCTACTTCTGGGTACCCGGCGCCTGGGTCGCTGCACCTTACGCGGGAGCGCTTTGGACCCCCGGTTACTGGGATGGTTACGGCCCCAACCGCTATCGCTTTCATCGTGGCTTCTGGGCTCGCCACATCGGCTTCTACGGAGGCATCAACTATGGCTACGGCTACACCGGCTCCGGATACGAGGGAGGCTACTGGCGCGGCAACGACTTCTTCTACAACCGCACCGTAAACCGCGTAAATGTTACCAACATTCGTAACGTATACGAGCGGAACATCACCATCAACAACGTAACTCGCGTCTCCTACCACGGTGGCACCGGGGGGATCGACGTCCGTCCAAGGCCCCAGGAGATTGCCGTCCTCCACGAACAGCGCATTCCTCCCATGGCGACCCAACTCCAGATTCGCCAGGAAGCCGCGCAGAACCGCCAGCAGTTCTTTAGCGAGAACCACGGTCGGCCGGCCATCTCCGTAGCAGCTCGCCCAATTCCAGCCGAGCGTGGCATTCAGGCGCCCCCACCTCCGGAAAACCGCTTCCAGCAGTCCCAGCCCCTTGCCACCGGGGGGAGCCAGCAGCAACAGCAGCGGCTTGCGCAGGAGCAAGCCCGCACTCAGCAGCTTCAGCAGCAACATACGGTACAGGCACAGCAGGAGCAGCAGCGGAACACAGCACAGCAGCAGCGTCTCGCCCAAGACCAGGCGAGAACCGATCAGGCGAGAACCCAGCAGGAGGCTGCCCAGCGTAACTCTAGTCTGCAACAGCAGCAACGCGCGCAACAGCAGCAATCAAACGCCTTCCACCAGCAACAGGCAGACACCGCACGCCAATCGCAGGCCACCGCCGCTCGCCAGCAGCAGACCAATCAGCCCGCTCAACCGGCGTCCCAGCAGCGCAACCAGGAATTCAACCAGCAGCGTACCCCGCAGCAGCAACAAAGAGCGCAGCCGGAACAGCAGCGGATCCAGCCGCAACAGCAAGTCAACCCGCCTCGCCAGTCGCAGCAGGAGACTGCCCCTCGGCAACCCGCTCCCAGCCAGCAGGCCGTTCAACCCCAGCGGATGCAGCCGCCACCCCAGCGCGAGCAGCCGCAGCCACAACGAGCCCAGCCGCAGCCGGCCCAACCCCGGGAGCAACAAGCGCCCCAGCAGGTACAACCCCGCGCAGAGCCGCACGAAGGTCGACCCCGCTAACTTCACGCGCCCATCCCGTCTGCTCGCCGCGCGTTTCAGCGCATCTCGCTTGCCGGGTGCGTAGGATGACTCTGCGGCTTGAATCCGTATACTGATGTACCTGTCGGGAAGACCTTTCTCCATAGGAGCAAGCCCATGATGCAATCGCCGGCCACCAGCTTTTACTCCTTCTTCAAGGAGAAAGTTCTTTGGATTGTCGGTTTCTTTGGCTTTTCCTTCTTCGCCGATCTGTACACTCACCCCACCGGCAGAACCAGAATGCAATGGCACTTGATCCTTTGGACCCCCGTCGCCCTCGTGACGCTGTGGGTGCTTTGGTACGCCTCCGAACGGGCCTACTTCCACGGCATGAAGGTCCTCGGCCGGGGCGTCTCAGAACGTTACGCCGATCCCTCTGAGGTCGACGAGGTGTGGCGCATCTGCCGGAGCTTTTATACACACGATGATCACGTCATCAACATCAATTCCCTGCGTGACTTCATGACTATAAACAGACGCACCGCCAAGATCTTCTTCAAAGACAACAAGCCCGTCGGCCTCTACATCATCTTCCCCATCCGCATCGACGCCGTTCGTAAGTTCCTCGACGGCACCTTCTCGAATGCGCAAGCGTTGAACCACCTGCACGCCACAAAGGACCGGGGCAAGCCGTCCGGACTATATGTCACAAACATCTGTGCTGAGGGCATCGTGGTCCGCGGCAAGGCTCTGGAAAGCCTGCTCCTCGACATTCGCCAGCGGATCGCGACCAATCCATGTATCCGCCACGTCTTTGCCCGAATGGCCAACGGCGACGGAAGCCGCATTATCCGCAAATATCACTTTCAGAAAATCCATCAGCATCTGCCAGATCTGCAGGTTTGGGTCTATCACGTGACTCCCGCGCTGCCGGGTGGCCTGCCAGATCCGCCCTGCGATTCATAATGTGACATCTTGATCGAGACACCGGGGGCTACCTCCTTGCCGCATTCGTGTACGCTTTTCCCATCCCGAATCCGCGGCAGCGAGAGGTCGCCATGAAGAAGTCCGCAGCGTTCCTTGGGGCCACGATCACTTTGACACTCCTCTTCTACCTCCTGGCCTACTTCCTGCTGCCCCCGCCGCCCCCGTCCGCCGCCATGATGCTCCTCTTCGCCGGCCTCGCGCTGGCCATCGTGGCCGCCGTGCAGGCGCTTCGCAAAAAGAACCCAACCGGCAAAGGCAAGCCCGCAGCCCTGCGCCTTGTCGTCGTCAC
>CAXUNW010000132.1:0-7146 GCA_964252505.1 uncultured Acidobacteriaceae bacterium | reverse complement strand
GCATAGGGCTGCGCAAGAAACTGCACCAGAAGGCGTGAGGTCAGCGCGAGCTTCGTCACCTGGTTCACCCCGAACTGCCGCGCCACGCCACCCGGTGAAGCACCCGCCTCCACAAAGCCCTGTTCCGTCTGCACATACCCCGAGGGTGGTAGCGCCGCTGGAATCGTCACCGTCGGCCGCGCCGGATTCGCTGCGGGCAAGCTCGGCCCGCTCGCCGCTGCAGCCGCCTGTCCACGCGCCATCCCCACGCCAACCAGCAAGCATCTACCCATCCCAACGCAAAGCAAAACGGCCCGCATAGCTCCTCCGATCCAAGCGAAGTCTATCCCGGCCCGCGTAAAAAGCTGCATGGGAAACGCCCTAATCCATCGGCGCCCCCAGCATCCCGCGCGTCTTTCGCCACGCCGCCATCAGGTCCTCCCGATCCACCGTGACCGGACCCTTCGCCTGCGTCGTCTCCCACACCGCGTCAGCCTCGGCAATCAGCGCAGCCCGATCTTCCGCATCCCTCATCCGCTCGCCCAACCGTCCGATCGTCGTCAGCAGCCGGATCGACACCGCCGGGTTATCCGCCGCTGCCTGGCGAATCTGGTCGAACGCCTGCCGGATCAGCCGTGGTACCAGCAGCGGACGCATCTGCACCCGCAATACTCCCGCGTCATCGTACGTCCGCCCATAGCGGTGCGGCTTCTCTGCAATCAGCATCAGCGACTCCCCCAGCAGATCCACGCACGCCACTCCGGTAAACGTATCGTTGATCGCAGGGCTCAGCGCCCTGATTGCAATCTCCACAATCTGCGCCAGCCCGAACTCCACATCCTGGGACAGCACCCGATGCCGCCCAAGGCTTACCGCGCCGCGCATGATCCCCTCCATCTCCGCGCCGTCTCCCGCCGGAGACACCGTGGCCAGAACATCGCCCGCCAGCACAAACTGCCCCGGGCGAAACGGCAGTACGACTAACCCATCTCGTTTCGCCGCCTCCCGCGCCAGCGCGCCCACCTCCACCTGTTGCACATAGCCGCTCCTCACGCTCCGCACCACGCAGCAGTCGGCGTCGTGGCGCGCCAGCCGCAGAGCATTTGCGTCCCCGAGTGCAGGCCCAGTCTTGCCTTCCGCCCGATAGGCCCCTTTCACCACCGCCGCAAGGTCGTCCACAATCCGCCCGATCGCATCCGGGTTCTGAATCAGTACCGCCACCCGATGGCTGTAGAACACCAGAAAACCGAACGCCGCCAGCACCACAAACCAGCTTGTAATCAGCGAAACCTGGGGCACAAAGCTCGTGTGCTCATCCTGGTGCGTCACCAGAAACACAAGGAACACGTAGATGAATGCCGCCATAAACAGGCCGATACACACCTGCGTCACCCAGTCCTGCACAAACCGGTACAACAGCCGCGGCCCGAACAGGTTGGCCACCATCGAAAGCACCAGCAGGGTCACCGAGAAGATCAACGCCAGCACCGTGCTTACGCATCCCAGCATGGCGCTCAAGATCGCCCGCGCGTCGTCGATGCCCCCCATTGTGAACCAATTCGGGATATGCACGACATGGTAGGCGGCCAGCATGTCCGGCGTGATGGTCACCGCGAAGAGAACGGCCGCCCCGATCGACATCTTCAAGGGGATGATCCACAGGTTTACGTCGTGACGCGGCTGGACCAGCGGATATTTGGGCACGTAACTCCTCCTGAGGGTCGATTGCCGGGGCACAAACTCCTGGGTCGAGGCGCAAAGCAGCTGCGAACGCTCCCGTCCCTGCTTCTCCGACCGTCCAGCCGATGCGCTACGCTTCGGAACCCCTCGGCTCTTCCCCTGATAGAAGAACACGGCATCAGGGCTGCTCCTGCTGCGCGCACCTTGCGCTCGGCAGCCACACAACGCGCACCTCGCGTTTGGCTTCTGAGATATAAGGTTCGAAAGCCTCTATGCCCAGCCCCCTACCCGATCCCTTTCACCTGCAACGCTTCCTCGACGCACAAGCCTCCGCCTACATCCAGGCCCACAGCGAGCTTGCCGCCGGCCAGAAGCGCAGCCACTGGATGTGGTTCATCTTCCCGCAAATTCAGGGCCTCGGGTCGAGTTCCATGGCGCAGCGCTTCGCCATCACGGATCTTGCCGAAGCCCGCGCCTATCTGGCCCATCCCGTGCTTGGCCCCCGCCTGCGCGAGTGCACCGCCCTCGTCAACGCCGTCCGAAACCGCTCCCTTGACGACATCCTCGGCTATCCCGACAACCTCAAGTTTCATTCCTCAGTCACCCTCTTTGCAGAAGCCGCCAAACAAGCTCACGCCGATCCCGCCAACCAGGTCTTCTCCGCAGCCCTCGCCCGCCTCTTTCAGGGCAAGCCCGACCCTGCCACCCTCCAGCGTCTTGACCTGACTGCTTGACACCGCTGCTATACTTTCTCCAGAAGCAATTGCAAAAAGCCCGGCCTAAACCGCCGGGCTTTTTGCATGGTTCGTCAACTCGAGGTCCGGACCTAACTCATCTGTTTCGAAGATTTTGTAAACTTTACCGGAGGGGTGGATCGTCCCAACCCGCTCCGCATCTTATTAGCGAACGCACCCACTCCGGAGAACCCATGCTTTCCACCAAAGGCTACGCCGCCCAGTCCAAGACCTCGTCCCTCGCGCCCTTCAGCTTCGACCGTCGCGACCCCGGCCCGCAGGACGTCGCTATCGTCATCGACTTCTGCGGCATCTGCCACTCCGATATTCACCAGGCTCGTGATGAGTGGGGCAATTCGATCTACCCCATGGTCCCCGGCCACGAGATCGTGGGCCGCGTCACAGCCGTCGGCTCCGACGTTACCCGTTTTAAGGCCGGCGATACCGTTGGCGTCGGCGTCCTCGTCGACTCCTGCCGCGAATGCTCCGCCTGCCAGGCTGACATGGAGCAGTTCTGCCTCAAGACCGCGGTCCAGACCTACAACTCCCGCGACTACGACGGCAATCCCACCTTCGGCGGCTACTCCGACAAGATCGTCGTCCACCAGCACTATGTCATGTCCGTTGCCACCTCGCTTGATCTTGCGGCAGTGGCCCCGCTACTCTGCGCCGGCATCACCACCTACTCTCCGTTGCGCCACTGGAAAGTGGGCCCAAACAGCAAGGTGGGCGTCGTCGGTCTGGGCGGACTAGGTCACATGGGCCTCAAGTTCGCCCACTCCTTCGGTGCCCACGTGGTTCAGTTCACTACCTCCGAAAGTAAGATTGACGACGCCAAGCGTCTCGGGGCCGATGAGGTTGTCATCACCAAAGACCCTTCGCAGATGACCAAGCACATGGGCTCCTTTGACTTCATTCTCGACTGCGTCTCTGCCGAGCATGACCTCAACACGTACCTGAACATGCTTAAGCTAGACGGAACCCTTTGCCTCGTCGGCGCGCCGGAGACCCCCCTTCCCGTCTCTGCATTCTCCGTCATTGTCAACCGTCGCTCCCTCGCCGGCTCCGGCGTCGGCGGCATGAAGGAGACCCAGGAGATGCTCGATTACTGCGCGGAGCACAATATCGTCTCCGATATCGAACTCACCACGGTTGATAAACTTGCCGAAGCCTACGACCGCGTCCTTGCCAGTGACGTCAAGTACCGTTTCGTGATCGACATGAAGAGCCTCAGCTAAGCCGTTAGGGTGGGATTCGCCGAGGAATGCCACCCTAACGCTCCCCGGAGGTCACACTCGCCCGCCACCCGATGTCCCGGCGAAACTGCATCCCCGAAAACGAAATCTCTGCAAGCGACGCGTAGGCCTTACCCAAAGCTTCCTTCAGCAGAGGCGCTACTGCGGTCATTCCCACGACGCGTCCTCCGGCTGTCACCAACGCGCCTTCACGATAGGTTGTGCCGGAGTGGAATAACTCCACCGACCCCCCCCAATTGCAATAGGTCTCCGCTCCGCGTACGACCTTACCGCCCTCGTACGCGCCCGGATATCCTGCACTTGCCGCGATGACGCACACACTGGCCTCCGCCGCCATCGTCACCTGGAACCCCCATCCTTCGCCTCGCAGCGCCCACTCGAGCGCATCCACCAGGTCCGTCTCCATCCGCATCATCAACGCCTGTGTCTCCGGATCTCCGAAGCGCGTGTTGAACTCCAGCACCTTCGGTCCCGCCGGCGTCAGCATCACCCCGCAGAACAGCACCCCACGAAACGGTGTTCCCTCCGCTCGCATTCCATCCACAGTCTTCTGCGCCACATGCTCCAGCAGCCAGTCGCCCATCTCGCGCGATATCAGCGTGTCGGTTGAATACGCTCCCATTCCGCCCGTATTCGGCCCCGTATCGCCCTCACCCGCCCGTTTATGGTCCTGCGCGACGCCCAGCGTCACCGCGCGGCGCCCATCGCACAAGGCGAAAAAGGAGACCTCAGGCCCTTCCATAAGCTCCTCCACAACCACCTGCCCTGCCGCCACCCCGGCCACCTGCCCGCGCAGCATACCCCCCGCCGCGGCCTCCGCCTCTGCAATCGATGCGCAGAGTACCACGCCTTTGCCAGCCGCCAGGCCATCTGCCTTTACCACTACCGGCGCTCCCAGCTCGCCAAGCGCCGCACGTACATCGGCCTCCGTGCAACACACCGCGTAGCGCGCCGTGGGAATCCCGTGACGGCCCATGAACTCCTTGGCAAACGCCTTGCTCGTCTCGAGCATCGCCGCTGCCCGCGTGGGTCCAAATGCCCGCAGCCCCCGACCTTCCAGCGCATCCACAATGCCAGCCGCGAGTGGAACCTCCGGCCCGATCACCGTCATCGCCGGCCGCTCCGCGCTCGCCAGCCGTACCATCGCATCGACGTCGCTCACATCCACCGCGACGCACCGCGCCACCGATGCGATGCCTCCATTGCCCGGCGCGCACACCACCTCGCTCACCCGCGGCGAGCGCCTCAGCGCCCAGCACAACGCATGTTCCCGCCCGCCGCCGCCAATCACCAGAACCTTCATACGCAGAAGCCTAGCACCGCCGAACCTGCTCCGGAAACCTCTTCCTCCAGCCGCTCGTCGCCACACAACCTATACTCGAGTCAGATGGCTGAGTCCCCCCAACTCCCCAATCCCGTTGCGGATTCCCCGGCCGCCGTCGCCGCTGCCGCAAGCTCCCTCAGACCCAAACGCTCCTTTCGCTTCCGCCGCACTGAGCTCTGGAGCTACTTCGGCCCCGCTTTCGTCGCCTCCGTCGCCTATATCGACCCCGGCAACTTCGCCACCAACATTGAGGGCGGCAGCCGATTCGGCTATCGCCTCCTCTGGGTTCTTCTCTGGTCGAACGCCATGGCCATCCTCATCCAGTACCTCTCTGCCAAGCTCGGCATCGTCACCGGCCTCACCCTCCCGCAGAACTGCCGCAAGCACTTCGCCCGCCCCACGGTCATCGCCCTCTGGCTCGCTGCGGAGATCGCCGCCATCGCCACTGACCTCGCCGAGTTCCTCGGTGCCGCCCTGGGCCTCTACCTCCTCTTCGGCCCCGCCCTGCTCGCCCACGGCTTCACCCGCACCGGAACCCTTCTGCTGTCCGGTCTCGTCGCTACTGCCGCCGTCTTTGCCATCCTTGTGCTCGATCTCATCGGCTATCGCTGGCTCGAGGCCGGCATCATGACCTTCGTCGGAGCCATCGGCCTCTGCTACGGCTTCGAGGTCTTCCTCGTCCATCCGGACTGGCACGCCGCCGCCGTCCACATCCTTCTGCCCACCCTCGACACCAGCTCCTCCGCTCAGTTTCATCAGAGCATCTATCTTGCCGTCGCCATGCTCGGCGCCACCGTCATGCCGCACGTCATCTATCTCCACTCCGCGCTGGTTCAGCCGCGCCTTCACGCACTCGCCATCCAGGATCCCAAGTTCCTCACCCTTCCGCCAGACCCTGCCGGAGCTCATCTCATCCGTCTCCCGGGCCGACGTCTCCGCCGCCGCTACCTCCGCTTTGAGCTCGTCGACGTCTTTGTCGCCATGAACGGTGCATGGCTTATCAACTCCGCCATGATCGTTGTCGCTGCCGTCGCGTTTGCCCGCCTCGGTGCGCCGGTAACGGACGTCGAACGTGCCTACCAGACGCTCGGCCCACTTCTTGGCCCTGCTGCCGCTACCGTCTTCGCCGTCGCCCTTCTCTGCTCCGGCCTCTCCTCCTCCACGGTCGGTGTCATGTCCGGTCAGGTCATCATCGAGGGCTTCCTTGCCATCAAATTCCCCATCTTCCTGCGCCGGTTAATCACCGTCATTCCGGCGCTTCTAGTCATCGCGTTCGGCCTCGATCCGCTTAAAATCCTCATCCTGTCCCAGGTCGTACTTAGCTTCGCCCTCCCCTTCGCCCTGGTCCCTCTGATCCTCCTCACCAACCGCTCGTCCGTCATGGGGGAGTTTTCTAGCGCGTTGCGTACCCGCATCGCTGCATGGCTTTCCGCCGGCATCATCCTCGCCCTCAACGCGGTTCTGCTCGCCCAGTTGGCGCTGGCCCGTTAGGCTGGCGCCACTCGCGTCCGATTTCGCGCCATCCACCGCCTCCCCTCCACCCTCCGCCGATGAAACCGCCAGCACCGAAATCCAAGTCTTGGCTGGCTCATGCGAACCTTCCTCCTCGGCATCGTCGTTCTGTTCGCCGCAAGCCTTGAGGCACAGCGCACCCTCCGCATTCCCGCCGACTATCCCACCATCCAGGCCGGCATCGATGCCGCTGAAAAGGGCGACCTCGTCCTCGTCTCCCCCAGCACGTGGCTCGAAAACTTGGATTTTCACGGCAAGGCCATCACCGTCCAAAGCACCGAAGGACCGGAACTCACCATACTCGATGGTCGCCGCATCGCGCCCACTGTCTCCTTCACCACCGGCGAAACCCGCGCCAGCGTTCTCTCCGGCTTCACTCTCCGCAATGGTGCACCCGCGCCCGCCACCCCAGGCGAGGCTCCTCGGCATGGCGCGGGAGCCTTACTGATCGCGAGCTCCCCCACCCTGACCGCCAACATCTTTACAGAAAACCTCTGCGCCGCTCTCGACGCCACCGACTCCGCACCATTGCTGCAGGAAAACATCATCACCCGCACCCAGCCCGACTCTGCATGCCCCACCCAGCCGCTCGCCCCCATCACGATCGCCGGAGCGCCGGGAAATCCGAGCCTTCTTGCTATCCTCCTCCACAACTCCATAG
>CAXUNW010000131.1:0-7157 GCA_964252505.1 uncultured Acidobacteriaceae bacterium | reverse complement strand
TACCAGAGCCGGCCACCTACCCTCGCGCCCTGTAAGCTCAAGCAATCACCCGGCAGCGAAAGCAGGAGCTCCGCCCGACCTCATGGCCTACATCTATATAGATAAAGTCTTCCACGAACTCCGCGAAGAGCTCCTCGCCGCCATGCACGCCGCCGTCGACCGAGAACTCCACAACGGCCGCATCGACCCCAACAAGCTCTTCCGCTCCTTCACCCGGGCCGCCGCCGGCAAATGCCCCAACCCCGTCCGCGTCTCCGACAAATGCGTCGAAGACAATCCCATTCGCCCCAAAAAAGGCCGATCCTCCCCCAACGACTAATGCCCCAGATGGTACGGATGCCCTGCCAGAATCGTCAGCGCCCGATACACCTGCTCTGCCAGCACCAGCCGTGCCAACTCATGGGGCAACGTCATCGACCCCAGTGACACCACTAGATCCGCACGCGCCAGCGACTCCTTCCCCCATCCGTCCGCAGCCCCTACCCCAAACAGAATCCGCCGCACACCCTCTTCCCGAAGCTGACCCATCTGCCCGGCAAAGCTCTCTGAAGACATCTGCCGCCCCCGCCCATCCAGCAAAACAACAAATGTCCTCCCTCTCGCCCGCGGCTGGCTCTCGGCGCCGTCCGCCCAGAAGTCCTGCTCCCTCGCAAACATCTGGCAGCGGCACCCACAGTATGCGTTGCTTCGTTCAATGTACCGCGCTACCCAGTCCGACCCCTTGCCCGTCCGCTCCCCGCCTCGCCGGCCAATCCAGCCCTGCACAATCTCCATGCGACACACCTTTTGCGGCGGCCAACTCAGAGGCAGCTACCAGGTTTTATGAAAAACCACGATCATTATACGGATTTTCATACTTCCGTAATCCGCCTCCGCACCTAACCCCCTTTGCAGTGGCGAAACGAAGTGGCACGCAACGTGCAATATGCGTGAAAGCGCGTACGAAGCGTTTCTCCCCAAAATGAACACCTGAGGCCTGCATGAGACCTGTTCTACGACTTCCCGTTGCACTCCTGGCATTCCTGTTCGCAGCATTGCTCCCCCTCTCAGCGCAAGACGCCTCCAGCATCACTGGTGGCCTTAGCGGCTCCGTGCTCGACGCAACCGGCGCGGCCGTGGCCGGCGCTTCCGTCACCATCGTCGGCCCGCAGGGAACCAACCGCACCGTCACCGACAAGCTCGGTCGCTACACCGTCGGCAACCTCCGCCCCGGCTTCTACGACGTCGCCGTCGAAGCCTCCGGCTTCAACAAGGCCCAGGCCAAGCACAGCGAGGTGACCGTCAGCACAACCTCCACCCTCAACGTCACCCTCAGCCTCGGCAACGCGGAAACCACCGTCGAAGTCACCACCACCGCCGTCCAGCTCGACACCCAGTCGACCGCCGTCACCACCACCCTCACCGACACCTTCTTCAACAGTATCCCGATGCAGCGCAACGTGAGCGCCCTCTTCTATGCGGCCCCCGGCGTGGCAGGCGGACAGGTCAATGGTGTCGCCAATGAAGCTGGACCCGGCGCCTCCAATCCATCCATCGGCGGAGCCTCGGCGCTCGAAAATCTCTACGTCGTCGATGGCGTCACCATCACCGATCAGGCCTTCGGCAGCATCGGCACCTTCAACCGCTACCACGGCTCGCTTGGAACCGGCATCAACCTCGCCTTCATCAAGGAAGTCGACGTCAAGACCAGCGCCTTCGAGCCCGAATATGGAAAATCCCTCGGCGGCATCGTCCTCATCGATACCAAGTCCGGCGGCAACAGCTATCACGGTGCCATCGGCGCGTATTTCGAGCCGAGCGCCCTCTACGCAAGCCGGTACCAGTTCTATCAGTTCGGCTACAAGAACACGACGCCAAGCCAGACACTTTCTTCGCCCGCCTTCGACGCCTCCGCCGAGTTCGGCGGCTATGTCCCCGGCTTCAAGGACAAGCTCTTCTTCTTCGGCGCTTGGGACCCCTCTCTCACGCAGCAGGACTATCTCGCAAACCCCGGCTCCCCCATCACCTTCGCGCATGGCGTCTATGACGACGACGCCACAGCCCTCAGCTGGGCAGGTAAGCTGACCTACAAGTTCTCACCCAAGGCCACCCTCGAGGCATCCAGCTTCGGCGATCCCACCCGCCATAACGCCATCCCGAACACCTTTTCTACCAACAATCCTCTGTCCGTCACCAGCTCCTATAACTATGGTTCCCGCAACTCGGTCGCTCGCCTGGACTCCTCCCTTACGAGCTCCTGGACAGTCGATCTCTCCTACGCCTACAACCATAATCACTTCTCAGAGTCACCCTCGCAGAACGCGTACGGCATCACCGACGCCACGAAGACCTACACCGGCGGGGCCTCGGTCACCGGCGGGTTTGGCGCCTTCGAGCCTTCCGTCAATAACACCTACAGCATCTCCGCAAACACCTCGAAGATTGCCCATCTCTTCGGCCAGCACACTTTCTCGGCCGGGTACGCCTACGATCACACGGCCTTCCTCGATCAGCCGTCTCGCTCCGGACCCCTCTTTGCCATCCCCACCACAAATGCCAATGGTCAAACGTTGAGCACCCTGTTTTCAAACATCCCCGCGGGAGCAGGCGGCCAGCTGACCAACGCATCCTTCCGCATCCAGGCCACCAATCCCAACAATCTTACCGATCCAACCTGCTCGCAGTGCCCCCTCATCAACGGTGTTCGCGCCTACGCTTCCATCAGCCGCGGAACGTACAAAGGTCTTAACGTCCAGGCTCTCGGCCGCTATCACAGCGCCTACGGCAACGACGTGTTCGAGATGAACAAGTACGTCACCATCGATGCAGGCGTCCGCTGGGAGATGCAGCGCGTCGGCGGCACCTTGCTAAACTACGCGTTTACCGGGAACTGGTCTCCTCGCATCGGCCTCAACATCGATCCAGGAGGCGATCACAAAAGCAAGCTGTTCTTCAACTACGCCCGCAACTACTGGGCGCTCCCGCTTGACGCGGCCATTCGCCAGCTGGGCAACGAGCAGGACGACACGAGCTACGCCTTCGTTCCCACCGTCGCGGCTGACGGAACCATCTCCGTGTTGACCGATGCCGCCCATACGCTCAACGGCACCGCGAAGGCGACGAACGCCGGAACCGTCTCCAACTTTGGCGGCCCCAGCTTCTCCTCCTCCACCGGTGAAGGCATCATCCCCGGTACCAAGAGCGAGTACGAAGACGAATACGTCATCGGCTACGAACGCAATATTGGAAGCTCAATCGTCGTCAAGGCTCGCTACACCGACCGGCGCCTCCTTCGCGTGATTGAAGACATCGGCTCCCAGTCGCCTGAAGGCTCGACCATCATCCCCAACTACAACGGCGGCATCGCCAACCCCGGCCCCGGCACGGATATCGCCGTCAACGAGAAGGAGATTACCTATACTCAGGCGCAGTTCCTCGCTAAGAACGCGAATATTAACGCCTCGGGCAGTAACTACGTCGCTCCCGTTGCGGGCTGCACCGCCGCCAACGATACCTATTTTGCGGTGGGCGGACCCTTCCTGGATAGCTTCAACAATCCAGTCGGCGGCGCCTGCTTCACCAATCTGGCTACGGCCGACGCCGGTCCGGGTGACGGAATCCCTGATGGGTTCGTCAAGCCGGTTCGGCGCTACAATGCGGTCGAGCTCGAAGTCGTCAAACGCTTCAGCAACCACTGGCTGGCTGACATCAACTTCCGCTGGGGCAACCTCTATGGAAACTATGAGGGTGCGTACCGCAACGACAACGGCCAGTCGGACCCCGGAATCAGCTCGCTGTTCGACTTCACCGCAGGGCAGCTCGGTCTGCTCGGTGGCCAGTTCACGCCCGGCTATCTCAGCAGCGATCGTCGCACGGTCGGCAACATCTTCCTCAGCTATAACATTGGCTCGGACACTCCCTTCGTCCACAGGGCACGGGGCCTCACCGTCGGCCTTGGCGCACGTGGCCAGTCCGGCGTCCCGTTGAGCCTACTCGGCGATCACCCTATCTACCTCAACCAGGGCGAGATCCCTGTCGGCGGACGTGGAGCCGCCGGTCGTACTCCTTCCGCGTCACAACTCGACCTTCACCTCGACTATCCTGTGCCGCTCGGTTCGCACATCAATGAGCGCTACCATCTCAAGCTGGCCATGGACACCTTCAACGTAACCAACAGCCAGTTTCAGACAGGTCGCGTCCAGTACACCCAGACCAGCAACGGCACCGTGGGCGCGGCGCCTCCCCTCAACCTGGACTATGGTCGTCCCACCTCGTTCCAAGGTCCCTTCAACGCCCGCGGCTCCGTCCGGTTTGAGTTCTAGTGAACCTGGACTGCCGTAAAATCAGGAGGGAGAGCCTATCGCTCTCCCTCTTGCCGTTGATCAGGAGTCTCCCCGTGCTGCGCTTCCCCATCGTCTGCCTTACGCTGCTCGTCCTGCTCGCCTCCGCCCTCCACGCCGCTGACCCACTCAAATCCCTCTCCCCCCGATACGGCCACTGGCTGGTGGACGAAGTAAGCTACATCATCAGCAGCGAGGAGCGCACCGAATTCCTCCAGCTCAAGTCGGATCCGGAACGCGACAACTTCATACGTGCCTTCTGGAACATTCGGAACCCGGGCAACAATCCTGACTACAACGCCTACAAAGAAGAACACTACCGACGTCTCGCCTACGCGAACGAGCACTTTGGCAGCACCGAACTCCAGAACGGCTGGCGCTCTGACCAGGGCCGTGTCTACATCACCCTCGGTGCCCCCCAGCAGATCGTGACCTATCCCAACTCACGCAACGTCCGGCCCATCATCATCTGGTTCTATCAGGCCCCGTCAGCCGCCTTTCCCACCCACTTCAACGTCCTCTTCTACAAGCGGAGCGCCGGCGACCCCTACACCCTCTACTCCCCTTACCAGGACGGCCCCTCGCGCCTCACCACTGGCCTCGAAGACCTCAACGTCCAACAGAAAAGCCTCCAAACCATCCGCAAATCCCTCGGCGATGAGGTTGCCCGCACCACCCTCTCTCTCGTTCCCACCGAGCCCGTGGACCTCAACGCCTACAGCCCCAGCATGACCTCTGACGTTCTCCTCGCCACCATCAAAGGCTACGCGGACAACAACGTCACGCGCGAGCAGCTCCGTGCCCGGCGCAGCCAGGAGGTCGTCTCCGCCCGCATCCTCATGGCGCCTACCCAGGCTGAGATCCAGCCCGCGACCTTCCGCGAGGCCGATGGCCGGCAGACTACCTCTTACCTCTTCATCCCCCACGAGCCCATGCGCAACCTCATCGGCACCCGCCCCGACGGCGCCCTCGGCTACTCCCTCACCCTCCAGACCACCGTCTTCACCCGCTCCGGAACCCGTGCCTACGGCACCGAAACCGGCCTCCAGGGAACCATGTCCGAGGATCAGGCCAAGGCCGCCCGCGAGAAGCGCTTCGCCGTCGAAGAGCGCCTCCCCCTCGCCCCGGGAGAGTACAAGATCACCGCCACCCTCACCAACCAGCTCAGCCACATCGCCCTTCAGGAGTCCCAGAATCTCATCGTTCCCGACCTCAGCCAGGATCCCTGGAGCATCAGCAATCTCCTCGTCTTCTCCCAGCGATCCTCCGTTCTTGCCTCAGACAAGGTTCCCTTCGCCATCGCGCACGTCCGCTTTGCCCCCATCGCCGTCACCGACGCGCCCCTGCATCCCACTGATCCCCTTTGGATCGCCTTCCAGCTCTGGACCCGCCCCGCCACCGCAAAGCCTTCCGTGCCCGCTGAGCTAACCCCCCGTCGCGCCAGAATCACTTACTCCTACGGCAACCTCCAGGGCGGACAGCCCCCTGTCACCGAGACCGAAGAGGTTGACCTTTCAAATCTAGACAGCTCCGGCAACCTCCTCACCGGCCATCTCTTCGACACTTCCAAGCTTGAGCCCGGCGCCTATCGCCTCGTCGTCACCGCAGTCGACCAGGCCACCCAGCGCAAAGCCTTCGCCTCCACCTCTTTCCACATCGCCCCCTGGACCGAGCCCACCGCCCTCTGGACCGCCTTTTTCACCGGAGCCGGCGGCAACCGCAGCGAAGCCACCGACGACTACAAGCGCGCCCTCACCACCCTCGCCCAATCGCAAAACGACCAGGCGGTCGCCTGGCTCAAGCGCTCCCTGTCCGAAGATCAAACCTTCACCCCGGCCCTAGACCGCCTCGTCGACGTCCTCAGCCGCTCTCACCGCTTCGCCGAGGTCGCCGCCATCGCTCAGGATCACCCACCCACCCACGACTCCAAGGAGCAGACAGCTATCCTCATGGCCGAAGCCAGCAGTGAGACCGGTCACCCCGATGCCGGTACACGGATCCTCGAAATGGAGCTGCAGTTCCAGCCGCCAAGCTCCGCCCTCTATCTCGCTCTCTCCCGTATGTACCAGGCCGGAGGCGACCCCTCCAAAGCAGCCGACTTCAAACACCGCGCCGAAGCCCTCAAAAATTGACACCGCCTTAGCTTAAAACAGCCTTCTTCGCTCTGACCCGTTTTGCCGGCGTCGCAACTTCATCCATCGCCCCAGCCGCACGCATGGTCACCTTCTTGGCCGGCTTGATCTCCTCCGCGGCCTTGGCCACCGGCGTCTTCTTCTTCCGCGCCGCCACAATCGAAGTCTTAAGCTCCTCATTCAACGCATCCACGCTGATCGTTGTCGCCGACTTCCGCAGCCGCTCCAGCCCATAAAACGCCCGCTTCTCCGCCGAAAACACATGGACGATAAAGTCCACATAGTCCATCAGCACCCACTCCCCCTGCCGCCGTCCCTCCACCGAATTCGGATACGTCCCAAACTCCCGCTTCAGCCGCAGTTCGATCTCGTCCGTAATCGCCACATTCTGACGATCGTTCGTCCCATTGCAGATCAGGAAGTAGTCGGTCAGCCCGCTCTCCGATGGATCCAGCTTCAGGATCCGTATATCTTCAGCCTTCTTGTCCTCGCACGCCGCCGCGGCCGCCAACAAAAGCTGATAACTCTCTGCATTCGCCATCTGTCTATCGTAGCGGCTCGCCTGCATACAGTCCATGCTCGCGAATGTAGCCAAGCACCTGCGTCGGGATGGCCTCCGCGCATGCATCGCCCGCCCGCAGCCGCGCCCGCAGCCCACTCGCCGCCACATCCACCCACACTCCTTCCAGCAGGTGCACCCTCCCAC
>CAXUNW010000130.1:0-7250 GCA_964252505.1 uncultured Acidobacteriaceae bacterium | reverse complement strand
CCCACAATCTCCGTGGCCAGCCCCAGCCCATCACGCACCGCAATCGCCGCACACAGCCCGGAGCCCATCCCTGCCGCAACATACAGGGTCTTGATCTCCGGGTGTGCCTCCAACAGCTCCAGAGACCCCGTCGCCACCCCCGTCACGAGCTTTCGATGCACCGAAGGCACCCGGTGCCAGCCGTTCTCCCCCGCCAGCCGCATCGAATATTCGCTGGCTTCCTGAAAATCCTCCCCATGCTCGATCAACTCCGCGCCTTGCGCCCGCATCGCCGCGTTCTTCTCTACGCTGTTCCCATGCGGCACCACGATCACCGCCCGTAGCCCGTTCCTGCGTGCCGCTACCGCGATCGACTGCCCATGGTTTCCTCGCGTCGCAGCCACCACCGTGCTTCCACCCGGCAGCTCCCCCCGCAGCCAATCCATGTACACCAGGCCACCACGCAGCTTGAACGCCCCAACCGGAGTGTGGTTCTCATGCTTGATCCAGACCGGCCGTCCCGCCAGTGCATCGATCTGCGGCCATCGATACTGCGGCGTTGCCAGCATCATCCCGTACACAACCTCCCGCGCCGCCCGAACCTCCTCAATCGTCGGTAAAAGCCCCATGGTCACCTGTCTTCCGATCTGCACTCCCGCCCGCGTGCGGGCCCCAGTGTCGCCAGTGCGGCTGCCCCACCTCTCGACTCTGACAGGTGGAGCCCTCCACCGCCTCGCCCGAGCCCCACCTCGTTACCGCTCCAGACCTCCAGACCCTGGAACCCTACCCTTTCAGCTTCTCCAAAATCTCCCCAACTACAATTCCCGGCTCCCGATCGTTGCACACGCGAATTGCATCCGCGGGAGCCTCCAGCGTTGCAAACTGGCTGTCCAACAGCGCCGGATTCATGAACTCATGGTGTCGTTCCGCCATCCGCCCCGCAAACAGAGCCTTCGATCCATCCAGCAGCACAAACCGCACCGTCCCCGCCGGCATCCCGCTCTCCAGCGTCTCCCGGTACTTGGCCTTCAGCGCGGAGCATGCCAGAACACCTGTTCCCGCCCCTTCAGACCAGCCGCGCAGAACCCCGTTTAGCGCCTCCAGCCAGGGCTGCCGATCAGCATCGTCCAGCGGGTGACCTGCCGCCATCTTCGCCTTGTTCGCTGGCGGGTGGTAATCGTCGGCATCCGCGAACGCGGCCCCCATCCGCTGCGCCAGCAACGTCCCGATCGTTGTCTTGCCCGACCCGCTTACCCCCATCAACACAACGATCATCAAGCCCCCAGGAACACCGGCTTGATGTGCCGCTCAAACAGGTTGGTAGTCACATTCCGCGCAACGCTCTCTTCATTCTCCTCAAGCGCCGTCAGGTAACGGTCCCCCATCTTCGCCGCCACCTTGAACCCCACGTGCAGCAGCTGCCGAAAGCTCTGGTTGTAGGCCGTATTCCCCTGGTCATGCCGCAGTGCCGAGGTGTACTGCTCGCTCGTCCATCCTTCGACCGTCTCCGGCGAGGGCAGCTGCGCCGTGTCGATGTTGATCACCGAAGCGTACGGCGCGCAAAGCTCATCCGCATGCGCAAACGCCTCCGCGTACACCTCCTTCGCAATCGCAAGACCCGACCCACCCGCCTCCGCCAGCCCGATCAACTCCTCCAGCCACGTCGTCCCCGCCGTCTTTAGGTGGACCCCTGCGCCAAACCGAGTCACCCCATCGTGGATCGCCTTATAAATCGAGAACTTGTCCGAGCCCGAGTGCACGCTCAGCTTCAGGTTCACTGGCAGCCCGTACTGCTTGATCGCGTAAGCGATTGCCGCCAGATCCTCGTTGAACTCCTTCGAGAACTGCGCCACATCCCCCACGTAATCCACACCCTTGTTGAAGCGCCCCGTGAACTTCGGCGCGATCGTCTGAATCGGAATCTTCTCATCCGCAATCGCCGCCAGAATAATCAGCAACTCCACCGGCGTCTGCGGAGAGTCCGTCTCATCCATCGACACCTCCGGAACGAACCGTCCAGCTCCCTTGAACTCAACCAGGTGCCGATAGATCTTGCCCGCATCCTGTACCGCCGCCAGAAACTTGTTCGCCACGCCCTTCACAAACTCCATATCCGTCTTGAACGGCTCCGCAATCCCCGGAATGGTCACCTCGCCCACCAGTTCATCGTGCCGCTTCACAAACGTGAGCACCTCATCCGGGTCCGCCGGCTTGCCGATCATGTCCGCCACATCCAGGGTAAAGAAGTCGCACGGCTCCATAAACCGCTCCACCGTCTTCAGGTTGATGTGGTCCGCATCCAGAAAGTACGGCTTCGTCCACCCAAGCTCCCTCACCGCCTTGTCCGCCGCCGCCCGCGTCTGCTTCGGCTCAGAGCCGATGATCGTATGCTCCCGGTTCGACTTGTTCCACACCGGCGCTATCTCCACGCCTGCCTCCAGCGCCATCACGCAAGCCGCCAGTTGTGCCTTCGCCTGATGCGCAAACCGATCGCCAACCCCAATCGAAAACCGCGGAAGCTCTATCCCGTCACTCATGCGCCTTCACCCCTCGAAACACATCTGGTCATACCACTTTGCCGCCCCAAGCATACCGGCTTGCAGGCGACCCCGGCAAATCGCTAATCCTTGAATCGCCCCTCATACGCCCAAAGCCCCAGCCCGGGGTTGGACACAAAGAAGATCTCCTCACCATCCACCACATTCCACCCATCCTTCAGCGTCGTCACGTCGTACTTCGCCGCGTACTCCGTCAGATCCCCATACTCAAAGTGAGCTCCTTCGATCTCCTCCCGCGTCAGATGCCCCGGGCAGTACCGTATCCGGAACCGCCCCTCGCTCGACCCATGGATCAGGTGCGCCGCCGCACTCAGGTTCCCCGCCAGCGCCGCGTCTTCCTTCACCGCCGCCAGCGTGGCCGGCGTTCCGCAGTACCCATACCTTCGGATGAGCGCATCGATGGCCGCATCCTCCCCGAACTCATGCACTCCCGGTGCCAGCACAATCAACTCCGCCTCATCCGCCAGCGCCATCCGCGTCCGGTACACACTCTTGTTCCCCAGCCAGGTCGACCGGAACTCATGCGGGTCCAGAAACACGACCGCCTTGTGAATCTCCCGATCCATCATCAGGAAGTTGCACTGCAAACTCAGCTCTGCCGCCCGCTCAAAGCACTCATGATCGTCTCCGATGAACAGTCCACGCATGACCAGACGTCCATCCGCCGCTTTGTTCACCACCGTCTGCACATATACAATCTTCGGCAACGCCCCGGTAAAGTGCTCGCTCGCATAGTTCAGCACCCGTCGCACCGGCGTATCCGCCCGGCCCATCATCCGCTCCATCCCATACACCGCCCCCAGAAAGTGCGACCGGTGAATCCCCATCACGCCGCCCGTGCCGACGAAGATGTTCTTCGACCCGTTCGCCATCCCCACCACCTCATGCGGAACCACCTGCCCGATTGAAAGAATCAGGTCATGCCCCCCATCCCGCAGCAGCTTGTTCACCTGCGCCGGCCACGTATAGTCCAGCTTGCCTTCACTCACCTCCCGCATAAACTCGCCCGGCACCTCGCCCAGCGTCACAATGTCATTTCGCCAGTCGTGCACCCGAAACAGGCTATTCGGAGTAGCCCCAAACATCGTCGCAATCTCGGCCTCCGTCATCGCCTTGTGCGTCCCCAGCGCCGGCAACACATCCACCAGCCCGTCCCCGTAGTACTCCCACGCATACTCCGTCAGCTCTCCCGCCTTGGAGTGAAACCGCGTAAAATCCGGCGGCACCGCAATCACCCGCCGCCGCCTCCCAAGCTGACCCAGCGCCTCAAACAATCCCGCCTTCACCTCGGCCGGAGACAACTCCGTAGTCGCGGACCCCACCCCAAAAAACAAGCTCACAGCTCCTCACCTCACACGTCCAGTGCCATCTAGAGTACATCCCTATCCATCACCCGCCCGCTTGGTTGACGTCTTAACGCCTTATACCGCAACACCATGATGTGCGAACCACCCTCACCATCGACGACGACATCGCGGCACTCCTGCGGATGGAAACCGCAAAGCGGACGAGCCCATGAAGCAAAACATCAACCGGGTACTTCGCTGCGGACTGATCCACGCTGCGGAGCCCCCGTCCACACCCGCGACTTCGCCCTCTTCCCCGGAGTTCGTTGGCACAATCCTTACAGCGGTAAAGCCCCTACAGTTTGTAAGCCTTCCGCACCAGCCCAACGGTCAACGCCTCGGCCACTTCAAACGCCTCGTCCTCATCCAGCCGATGCTCCTCCACCAGCCGCGCCAGGAACGCGCAGTCCACCCGTCGCGCCACATCATGCCGCGCAGGAATCGACAGCAGAGCCCGTGTATCGTCGTTGAACCCCACCGTGTTGTAAAAACCCGCCGTCTCCGTAGCCGTCTCGCGAAACCGCATCATCCCCTCAGCGGAATCGTGAAACCACCACGGCGGCCCAAGCCGCAAACATGGATAGTGCCCTGCCAGCGGAGCCAGCTCCCGAGAGAACGTCGTCTCATCGAGCGTAAACAGGATGAACGTGAATCCCCGCTCGTTGCCATACTTCGACAACAACGGTCGCAGACTCCGAACGTACTCCGTAGGTGAAGGAATATCCGCGCCCTTGTCCCGCCCAAACCGCTCATACACCACGGCATTGTGGTTCCGGATGCTCCCCGGATGAAGCTGCATCACCAGTCCATCCTCCACGCTCATCCCGGCCATCTCGGTCAGCATCTGCGCCTGGAACAGCTCAACATCGCCTCCCTCCAGCCGCCCGCTGAAGATCCTCTGGTACAGCCGCGAGGCATCGTTCAGCGGCAGGTCCGCCGTCATCGCCGTCAGGTGTCCATGGTCGGTGGCCGTCGCACCGTTCTCGATAAAGAACGCTCGCCGCGCCCGCAACGCATTCAGATACCCCTTCCAATGCGTCACATCCTCGCCGGTCAGCTCCCCCAGTTTTTGGATATTCTCCCGAAACCCAGCAAACTCCGCATCCACCACGCCATCCGGCCGGAACGTAGGCACCACCCGCCCCTTCCACCCCGAAGCCTTGATCGCCTTGTGATGCTCCAGCGTATCGATCGCCGCGTCCGTCGTCGCCAACACCTCCATGTTGAAGCGCTCATATAACGCTCGCGGCAAAAACTCCGGAGTCGCCAAAGCCCGGTCGATCGCGTCGTAGTACACATCCGCATTGTCCGGCCCCAGCCGCTCCGTCATCCCGAATAGCGTCTCAAACGAGTAATCCAGCCACGAGCGCGTCGGCGTTCCACGAAAAAGGTAATAGTGCTTCGCGAAGATCCTCCACGCCTCCCGCGGATCCACCTGGTCCGCTGCCCCCGCGTCCCCCGCCGCTCCCTGCTGCGGCACCCCAACAGACTCAAGCGACACCCCCTGCGAGTACAACATCCGAAACACGTAATGATCCGGCTGCAGAAACAGCGCCGTCGGGTTCGCAAACGCTTTGTTCTCAGCAAACCACTTCGGATCCGTATGCCCATGCGGCGACACAATCGGCAGCCCCTTCACGGACTCATACAGCCTCGCAGCCACCTCCCGCACCGAACCCTCGGCCGGAAACAACCTCATCGGATGCAACATCCCTCACCTCGCAGATAAGTTCGGCGTACCGAAAAACAACGCCAGCCCAAGCAGCCTACCAAAGTTGTCCGACCTCTGTCCCGGTCCTCCGCCTTCCGTGCTTTATCCACTCCTTCTCCGGGCTCCACAGTGCCGGACCGCATGTGTCCGTATTCCCTTCCTGCCGCCGAAGACCGGATATAGAGTGGGCCATGGCAAAACTCGCGGATTCTCGGGGCAGGCCCGCCTCCCGGTGCGGATGTCCTGCCGGCCTTCAGGCCGCTCTGTGGCTCCTTCCCATCCTCCTCGGCGCGGCCCCGGGTCAGACCCCGCGCAAGCCGAAGGCAAACTCCCTGTCGAGTACCCTGACTGCCGGCATCCTCGCCGCATCCGTTATCCAGTCGCAGGCTTCGGCGCCGGCCAGACCTCTCCCTCCCGCTGAAGACTTGCCTCATCGCGGCTTCATCAACTGCAACATCCCGCATAAAGCCGAGGTCGGCCAGTCTTTTCTCGTCGACGTCAGTCTCGACGATGAAGACGGCCGGAGCTCGCAGGCCCAGACCCCACCTCTCCGGCCAACCTCCATCACCATGGACGATAATGACCGCATCTCCTGCTCCCCTAAACAGTTCAAGCTGGTCCACGGCCAGCACCAGCTGGTCAAAACAAGGATTCAAAGCACCAGCTCCGGCCTCGCCTCCATCTTCGCCTTCGCCGATGACACCCACGAAATGTGCGACAGCACGGTGGATGCGGGCTTTATCGGCCACCTTGAAGCCGCTCCACTCACCCTTGAGTACCACGAGCGGAAACCACTCAGCATCCAGATCACCGATAGCTCAGGCAAGCCGCTCCGCAACGGCAGCGGCTTTCTTCTCAGGCTTCAGTCCGCGGATGCACTCATCTCCGATCCAAGCGAGTCGCCGCAGGACAGCAAAAAGCAGGACAATGCAACCCGAAAGAGCACTCCGGGCAAGCTGAACACGCAGGAAAATCAGCATCTCGTCCTCAGAGACCTGGACGCAGGCAAGATCTACAGCGATCCCGTCAGCATCGAAACCGATCAACTCAAAGGTGGATCGGTGCATGTCCTGGCCACGTTGAGCCTCGGCGAGAATGTCGTCGCGCAAAACCTGATCACCATCGACGTAGCCCCACCGGAGTGGCTCACCTGCCTCATCGCCATCACAGGTGCCCTCCTCTACTCGCTCTACAATGTGGCCTTGGGTAAGGCTCGCGTCAACAGCCTGGGCTTGGCCATCTTCGCCGGAGTCATCGCATGGCTGTTTGCAAACTTCGATCTCCTTGGCTTGAAGCTTGACCCGCACAACCTTCGTACCTATGCCATCCTCGGCTTCCTCTTTTCCTTCGTTGGCATCGATATTCTGCTCGCCAGGCGTTTTCGTCCCAAAGATCCCTCGCCCCGCGTCCCGCAGCCGGCTCCCGTCCAACCCTCGCGCACAACTCCCGGCGAGCGCACCCGCCTCGATCATGTACCGTGATCTCATGCGCTTTTTGCCTTGCATCGCCTTCCTCCTCGCTAGCTCTGCCGTCTCGCAAACCATCCCCCTCATACCGATTCCTCGCGAGCTCCATCCACTCGCCGATCAGTCTCTTCCCGCCGGTGTCCGCATCACCTGCCCCGCCTGCACCGCGGATTCCGACGCCCAGTTCGCC
>CAXUNW010000129.1:0-7266 GCA_964252505.1 uncultured Acidobacteriaceae bacterium | reverse complement strand
TGCCCCCAGACCCGCAATCCTCTAGCATCCTCCCTGAGCGGCCGCTTCCCCGCCCTCAAAGGAGACCCGTCCGCACATGCCCAAGCTTTCCCTCTGCGACCTGGACCTTTCCAACAAGCGCGTCCTTATCCGTGTCGACTTCAACGTCCCCCTCAAGGACGGCGTCATCCTGGACGACACCCGCATCGTTGAAACCCTCCCCACCATCGAGTACGCTCTTCGCCACCACGCCAAGGTCATTCTCGCCTCGCACCTCGGCCGCCCGAAGGGCAAACCCGTCGCCGAGCTCTCCCTTCGTCCGCTCGTTGATCATCTCCGCACCCTGCTCGACCAGCGTCTCAACGCCGGCGAGAACGTTGCCTTCTCTCCGGACTGTGTTGGCCCGGTCGCCACCGAACTCGCCACCCAGCTGGAATCTGGTCAGACTCTCCTGCTTGAAAACCTTCGCTTTCACCCCGAAGAGGAAGCCAACAACCCCGCCTTCGCCGCGCAACTCGCCAAACTTTGCGACATCTTCGTAAACGACGCCTTCGGCACCGCACACCGCGCCCACGCCTCCACAGAAGGCATCACCCACCACGTAGCGCACTCCGCGGCTGGCCTCCTGCTCGAAAAAGAGATGACCTTTCTCGGCAAGGTCCTTACCGCGCCGGACAAACCCTTCGTCGCCATCATTGGCGGTTCCAAGGTCTCGGACAAGATCGAGATCGTCAACTCCCTCCTCGATAAGGCCGATACGATCCTCATCGGCGGCGCCATGGCCTACACCTTCCTCAATGCCCAAGGGCAGGCCACCGGCAAGTCCTTGGCTGAACCCGACAAGCAGGACGTCGCGCTCGCCGCACTCGCCAAGGCAAAGGCCCGCCACGTCAAGTTCCTGCTGCCCGTCGATCATCTCCTCGCCGACAAGTTCGCTGCCGACGCTCGCACGGAGATCGTCTCCGGAACCGATGCCTTCCCGGCCGACCTGATGGCCCTCGATATCGGCCCCGAGACGATCGAGCTCTTCTCCCTGGAGATCGCCCGCGCCCAGACCGTCCTCTGGAACGGTCCCATGGGTGTCTTTGAGATTGCCGCCTTCGCCGCCGGAACCAACGCCATCGCGGAAGCTGTAGCCGCCAACACCGACGCCGTCACCATCGTCGGCGGTGGCGACTCCGTCTCGGCAATCCAGAAGTCCGGCCTGGCCGACCGCATCACCCACATCTCTACCGGCGGAGGAGCCTCTCTTGAGTTTCTCGAGGGCAAAACCCTCCCCGGCATCGCAGCCCTCACGGAAAAGTAGCTCCCATTGGCATTGCCGCGTACAAGCCCGCGCCGTCAGGCATGTAGGGTCAGGCACGCACCAAGGAGAAGCGACCGCCTATGCGCAGGGCCTTGCTCATCACGACTGCCTTCCTCCTCTCTGCCGTGGTCGGACCGTCTCTGCTTCTGCTCGTGATCGTTTCCGCCGATTGGATCTGGCTCAGGATGCACGCGCCGGCCGCTTCCGGCATCGGCGCAGTGGCAGGGGGCATCTCCGAGGTCGCTGTGATGGCAGTCCCGATTCTCTTCGGCATCATCGGGGCACTGGTTACCTCACGACGACGAATCAGCAATCGCCGATCTTGAGCAATCCTCTTCCCCTCAGCCCCCCAAGATGGAATACTGTCACCCTCATGCGCAAGCCACTGATCGCCGCCAACTGGAAGATGTACAAAACCCCCAACGAATCACTTGCCTTCCTCCACGAGTTCCTGCCCCTCGTCAAGGGTCATACTCGCGACGACATCGCCATCTTCCCCACCATGTCCTCGCTCTCCACCGTCATCGGCGCCTGCAAGGACTCGCACGTCGACGTCGGCGCGCAGACCATGCACTGGCTCAACGAAGGTCCCTACACCGGCCAGACCTCGCCCACCATGCTCGCCAGCATCCACTGCGACCACATCCTTCTCGGCCACTCCGAGCGCCGCATCTACGCCAACGAGACCGACGACATGGTCAACTGGAAGCTTAAGGCTGCCCTCGCTCACGACCTCATCCCGATCGTCTGCGTCGGCGAGTCCCTGGAGAAGCGCCAGTCCAACCTTACCGAGGCCGTCCTCCGCTGGCAGATCAGCTGCGCTCTGAACGGCATTCAGGTTCATCAGCGGTGCCCCATCACCATCGCCTACGAGCCCGTCTGGGCCATCGGAACCGGGAGCACCGCCAGCCCGAATCAGGTCGGGGACGCCCACCGCATCATCCGCCGCGAGGTCGCCGAACGACTCGGTCAGGAGTGCGCAGATAAAACCCGCATAATCTACGGCGGCTCCGTCAACCCGAAGAATATCGCGTCTCTGATGGCGGAACCTGAGATCGACGGCGCCCTCGTCGGGGGCGCCAGCCTCGACCCCCAATCCTTCTCCGCCATCATCCACTACGCGCAGCCCTAGCTCACGGCCCCACCGGCGCGGTCTGCCCTGCGATCAACGTTCCCAGACTCGCCGACAGCTGCGGGTTCTGCATCACGAAGAACAGGCCTCCCCGGCCATTCTGACTGCTCTCGCACGTTCCCGAAAGCGTCCCCTGCTGGTTCATATCGCCAAAGATGGCATACTGCGGGTTCGGCCCGGTCGACACGCCCAGCTTCGCATGGTTCGCGTCCGGGCTGATTCCTCCCTTCAGCCCGATTACCTTGCCCCGCCAGTCACCCGTCGTCGCAATCTCCACCGCGCCCGCCTTCCCCAGCGTCGGGTCCCAACACCCAATCGCCGTCTCCGCCGTCGTCGTGGGGATCTCAGGCGCCGCCCACCACGTCGCCGTCCGCAGCGGAACCCCGCCAAGCTCCGCCGACACCATCTGCCATGGCGGCACATGCAGCGCGGACGGCTTCGCAATCATCCGCACCCCGCTCGACAACGTCCCCATCACCACCGTCGTGCCCTTCGTCTTCACCCCCAGCAGAGCCACCTTCGCCTGTACATCCGGCGGCCCGCCGTTGCTGACGATCTGTGGATTCTTCGGGTCCGTCGCCACGCTTGCATTGCTCAGCCCATCCAGAACCTCCAGCAGATCCGCCTTTGTCAGCCGCAGCGCAAAGAAGTGCTGGCTGACCTTCACGTCGTCATCCTTCACGCATCCCAGCGTGTTGCCATCTGTCCGCGGCGTCTTCATACTGCCGGATCCAGGCCACGATGGCGTCGACACCTGCATCACCAGGCCATCCCCCGCATCGTTCCACGCCACCATCCCCTTCGAGTGCCCCCATGGCGAGTCACACCCTTCGCCCCCGCAGCTTGCGCTCGCCGGATCTCCATAAAACTGGTCGTTCCACAACGCATAGTGGAAGCCGCCGTTGTAGATCTCATCGAACGTCGCCCCCACCGGGTCGCCCGTCGAGTCTCCCAGGCACTCCTCGCCTCCGCCGTCCAGCGTCGCCGTCTCGCTGCTGGCAAACGCAAACTGCTGCCCGGCCAGGTACGTCTGCGGCGTCCCGCCGAACGGGCATGCGACCTCGCCGCCCCCGCACCCCGGAAACTTTGAAGCATTCAGCTTGAACACGAACCACCAGTCCACCGGATGGCCTTTTTCAAGCATCGGGTAGGGTGCCGTACAGGCCGGTGAATCCGCCGCCCCGCCCCCGCAACTCACACCCGTCATCGCACTGGAAGAGATCGTCGCGGCCGGCGGTTGTACCGGCGCGACCGGCGCCGCCGCATTGCCCCCGCTGATCGCTCCATGCAACAGCGCAATCGCCAGTGGGATCGCCGGCCCGATCGTTCGGATTGCGGCCCCATTTGAACTCGATCTCTGTGTCTCAGGCGGCATCGTGCCTCGCTCTCCTATCGTGTACTCAGGCCCTCAGCAAACCTCCTTACGGCTGCGGCGCCGGCGGCGTCACCGGATTTTCCGCGCCCCCCGCCCTCGTCTCTCCGGCCTTGATGTCTACCCGCGCCCCCGTCGCGTTGATGTCTTTCGCCGTCTGCTGCATCTTCGCCCGCTCCGCCTCCGTAGTCACCCCTTCAATGCGGCTGTAGGAGATGCCCTTCCCCACCGCATAGGTGCTCGCGCTGATACCCAGCAGCGTCAACACGCCCTGCGAGATCTCCGGAAACGCATACGCCGTCCCACGCTCAATCAGAATGAACATGCAGATAGCCACCACCAGCGTGAAAATGAGCAACTGGAAACGCGACATACTCGCATTCCCGTTCGCTTCCGAGATCAGCGTCGTCAGGTTGATCTTCTCGGTCACAATAAACCACAGCAAAATCGCGCAAAGCAGCCCCATAAACAGGCACACGCCATACCCGCACACCGTGATCATCGTTGCCATCCCCGGCGTGATCCCGCCTGCCGCCGTGGTCGCTGTCATCGTCCCTGTCATCGCCTTATCCTCCACGTTCCCTGTCGGCCCAACGTCGTCGCAGCCTTCACGCCTGCATACACCAGTCCGCTTCCGCCAAACCCATACAGCCATGCCGAGTCGACCTCGGGCATTGTCGTCGTCTGCGTCGTCAACACGCCCAGCAGCAGATGAAGGCTCACCGCCAGGGTCGAAATTAAAAGCTGAACCCGCTCCGGACTCACCGCACCGTCATCGCGCAGCAGCAGACCCTGCATGGCAATCCGCCGCGTCAGCAGCATCCACGCCAGCGTCACCGCAAGCAGGATGAGAAAAACTCGTCCTTCGAGTAACAACAGGTTGGCTGGGGTCATTGCAAGGCCGGGAAGTTCGGGACCAAACTACCACGCACCACCCCCCGCGGCAACAAGAAACTCTCGCCCCGCACCACGCAAAAGCGCCCGGCCACAAAGCCGGGCGCTGCCCCTTGCTATGACCGCGAAGCGCTACAGCACTGCCACATCCGCGCCTTGCACCCGGCTATGCTTTCTGCCGTACATGAAATAAACCACCAGACCAATCAGCAGCCACACCACCAGCCGGATCCAGTTCCACTTTCCCAGCGTGTACATCATGTAAAGGTTGAAGGCGATGCCAAGAACCGGCACCAGCGGAACCAGCGGCGTCCGGAACGGCCGCACCCGCCCCGGCTCCTTGTTCCGCAACACCATCACTGCTATGCAGACGATCACGAACGCCAGCAGCGTCCCGATGTTCACCATGTCCCCAATGATCTCGATCGGCGTCAGCGAGCCTACAATCGCCGCCAGCAGCCCCGCCAGGATCGTACCCTTCCACGGCGTCCGGAACCGGGGATGAATGTCTGCGAAGAACCTGCGCGGCAGCAGCCCGTCGTTCGCCATCGCATACAGCACCCGGCTCTGCCCCAGCAGCATCACCAGCATCACGCTCGTCAGCCCCGCAATGGCGCCCAGCGTGATAATGTCCGCCGCCCACACCAGGTTGTGGTCCAGGAACGCCCGCGCGATGGGCGCCTCGATGTTGATGCTCGGCCAGTACACCATGCCCGTCAGCACCGCCGCCACACCGATGTACAGAATCGTGCAGACCGCCAGCGAGACGATGATCCCGATCGGCATATCGCGCTGCGGGTTCTTCGCCTCCTGCGCCGTCGTCGACACCGCGTCGAACCCGATATACGAAAAGAAGATAAGCCCCGCCGCCTTGCCGATCCCCGCCCAGCCGAACGGCGCAAAACTGTGCCAGTCCGTCCCCCAGTTCGCCCGGTTCACATAGTGCGCTCCAAGGTATAAGACAAACAGCACCACCGCCACCTTGATCACCACGATCGTCGCGTTGAACTTCGCCGACTCCTTGATCCCGATCACCAGCACCGTCGTAATCACCAGAGCAATCACAAACGCCGGAAGATTGAACCCGATCTCCACTCCGAAGATCGAGGGAGCTCCCAGCAGCGCATGCGCCTGCGCCAGCATCGCGTCCGAAGGATGCTTCACCAGCGCATCCAGAGCCTCGCTGAACGGCTTGCTGCCTACCGCCAGCGCCGGCTGCGTCGCCGCCAGCGTCTGCCGCGCCACAATCTTCAGCGCCGTCCCCTGCGCCGTCCAGTGATCGTAAGAAAGCCACATCGGAAACCGGATGTGCACAATCCCCAGCAGCTCCACAAAATGATTGGACCAGCCCGAGCTCACCGTACTCGCGCCCATCGCGTACTCCAGCGTCAGGTCCCAGCCGATAATCCACGCCATCAACTCGCCCAGCGTCGCATACGCATAGGTGTACGCGGAGCCCGCCAGCGGAATCATCGCCGCAAACTCCGCGTAGCAAAGCCCCGCAAACAGGCATCCCAGCCCCGACACGATAAATGACAGCATCAGCGCCGGACCCACCTTCTGCGAAGCCAGCCCCGACAACACAAAGATGCCCGCCCCGATCACCGCCCCTACGCCCAACGCCGTCAGCGAGAACGGCCCAAGCGAGCGCTCCAGAGTGTTCGAGCCTTCCGCATCTGCCTCAGCCATCAAAGCAGTCATCGATTTCTTTGCGAACAGATTCGCCATCCGCCTTCGTTCTCCTTGACCCGTTTACCCTTAAGAACTGACCGTCACACCCTGGCGCGACCACACCAGGTACACCGGAACGCCAAGCAGAACCAGAATCAAGCCGGGCCATGTGTACTGGGGTTTGTATCGCAATAGTACCCCACAGATCCAAACCGCCATCGCAATGTAAACCGCCGGCAACACCGGATAGCCAAACGCCCTGTAGGGTCTCGCTGCATCGGGCCGCGTACGACGCAGCACAAACAACCCCACAATCGTCAGCACATAAAACACCAGCACCGCAAACACCACATAGTCCAGCAGCTGCCCATAGCTCCCGCTCAAACACAGCACGCACGTCCACGCGCATTGCACCCAAAGCGAGTTCACCGGAACCCCCGTCCCGCTCAGCCTGCCTACACCTTTGAAGAACAGCCCGTCCCGGCTCATCGCGTAGTACACCCGCGCCCCCGCCAGCAGCATCCCGTTCACACAACCGAACGTCGACACCAGGATCGCCGCCGCCATCACCTTCGCCCCCACCGGGCCCAGCGCTTCTTCCAGCACCGCCGTCGCCACCCGGTCCTGCGACGCATACGAAATACCCCGCGCCATCACCGTCGCCCCATGCGGATCGCCCGCCATCGGCAGTACGCTCAGATACACGAGGTTGCACAGCACATACAGCAGCAGGATCCCGCCCGTACCCACCGCCAGCGACAAGGGAATGTTTCGTCGCGGATCCCGGATCTCCCCCGCCGTAAACGTCACATTGTTCCATGCATCGGCAGAAAACAGCGACCCCACCTGCACCACCGCCAGCACCGTAAACATCCCCACCAGCGCCGTAGGCCCGTTCGCCCCTACCTGGAT
>CAXUNW010000128.1:1244-7318 GCA_964252505.1 uncultured Acidobacteriaceae bacterium | reverse complement strand
ACCTAAAGGTGACCGGCCCTCTCCTGCAGTGCGGGGTTTAGAAGCGAACCTTGACCCACAGAACCATCTGGCGGCCGTTGTCGGAGAGCGCATTCTTAATGTTGAGGAAGTTGCCGGTGCCGATGTCCGATACGTTGGTATCGAGCAGAGCGCCGCCAGGACCGGTGATGTTGTTGTGGTTGGCGATGTTCTGGACCTCAGCGCGCAATAGGAGTTGACCGCGCTCGAAGTGCAGATAGGCGAGACCGATTCCCTTTTCGAGCGCAATATCGTTCTGCATGAGTCCGGGGTTGGAGAAGCTGTTCCGCCCGATTTCCGAGAGCAGGAACTGGTTTGCCGGACCGTAGGGGATGATGAAGTGGACGTTGCTGGGATTTACGGGAACCAAATTGCCGACCGGACCATTGAGGGTTGCGAGGTCGTAGTAGGTTCCCGTTGATCCGCCGACAAAGTGGCCGTCGATGCCGCCGGACGCGATGGGAGCGGAGGCATTGCTGACGATTGCGCGGTCGTTTGCGGTGCTTCCGTCTCCATTCTGGTCAAAGCCGCTGCTCGAGAAGGTCGAGTAGGCTCCGCTCTGGAACTTGGAGACTCCGGAGACGGTCCAATGGCGGGTGAGTGCACCAAGCGCCGCGTTGGCGAAGGTGTTTTCGGCGTGAAGGCCTGTAGGAGACCACACGTAGCTGACGACGAAGTAATGGCGATGGTCGTAGGCGGAGGGACCGTAATCCTGGCCGCGGCCACCGGGCGCGAGGTTGGCGGAGTAGGAGGTCGGCGAGGAGGAGGTGGTAAAGATCTCGGAGCCGTCGTCGAGGTTCTTACTGTAGGTGTAGTTGCCGCGAATCTGGAAGCCATGCGAGAAGAGGTGAGCGCCCTCGACTTGAATTGAGTTGTAGTTGGAGTCGGCAAAGTTACCACGCGCGACGATGGCCCCGTAGGTGGGGTTGAGCCGCTTGCCGGTAAGGCCAGAGAAGTAGTTGTACTGCTGATTGGCGAAGAGCTTGTTGGAGCGGGAGCCGACGTAGCGGATGGCGAGGAAGATGTTGGCTGGGAACTGATGCTCGACGCCAAGGTTGTACTGGTAGGTGACCGGGTTGACCATGTTGGTGACGACGCCGGTGACTGACGACTGGAGGGTGAGAGTTGCAGGGATGGTGGCGACAAGTCCGGTCGCGTTGGTAAGACCGGCGCCGGTCGTTTGAGTGAGGGTTCCGGTGGGGGCGTTGGGCGCGGTCTGGGCGGCGTTGGTGACGAAGTTACTGAAGTCGCTGTCGTAGAAGATGCCGAAGCCCCCGCGAATGACGGACTTTCCGTCGGCGAAGAGACCGCCGCTATGCGGCGAGTAGGCGAAGCCGACACGCGGCGACACGTTGTTGGTGTCGTTCTTGATCTTATTGACGGTCGCGGTTGCCGGCTGTCCCGCGACGGTGGGGGCGACGAGAATGCCGAGCGGGTTGGTGGGATCGACGCCGGGATAGGGCAGCGAATTCTCAGGGTTGGTCAGGTAGTCGTAGCGGAAGCCGAAGTTGACGGTGAGATCCGCGTTGACTTTGATGTCGTCCTGAAGGAAGAAGCCCGAGCGCCAATCGTGTGGATCGATGCGGGTTGGGCCAAAGGTGCGGGTTGCAGTCCCCGACGGTCCGAGCTGGTTCTGGAGGAAGTTGCCGAGCGCGGTGATGTAGCTGACTCCGGCGGCGTTGGTGCCACCCTTGGCAAAGGTCAAAGTTCCCTTCGCGTTCTGGGAGACGAGGTCGGTTTCGAGCTGGCGGCCGATGTCGAAGCCGATGCGGAAGGACTGACGGCCGTGGGTGTAGCCGACTGTGTCCTGGAACTGGTAGAGATCCTCACCGCGACCCTGGGGGAAGTTCTGGTTGGGGCCGAGGGCGGGGAGACCGGAGATGCTGAGGGTCTGGAGGGCGAAGAGAGGGTTGGCCTGGGTGGCCGCGGTGGGCGCGAAGGCGAAGTTGAGGCGCGTCTCGGAGACACGGAACTCGTTGAGGATGTTGGGGGTGAAGACGTGGGTCCAGGCACCAGCACCAAGCTCGGATGGGCCGCCCTGCTGGGTGTCGAAGCCGACCAAGGCGGTGCTGTTGTTGAGGAAGTCTGGGCTAAAAGAGCTGCGGCTGTGGATGTAGCGAGCGGTGAAGCTGTCCTTTTCCCAGGGCTTGTAGTCGATGCGGTAGGTGAACTGGGTTTCCGGCTCGCTGGTGCTGGCGTTGGGGCGCTGGAAGTAGTTCTCCGTGACGATGCACCCCGTGGCAGGGCAGCCGGTCTGCGGGCCGACGTTGGTCATGACAAGGGTGTGGCCGGCAACAGGGTTGTAGGTGGTGAGATAGCTTCCGCCGTTGAGGTAGGACTGGAGGAGAGCGACCTGGGGACCCCCGATGCCCGTGAGGACGTTATAGCCATTCTGGTCGGGGAGTTCGAGGACGGCCGCGGTCTCCTTGCCGTAGTATCGCTGGACTTCGAGGCCGCCGAAGGCGAAGAGCTTGTTCTTGATGATCGGGCCGCCAGCGGTGAAGCCGTAGGTCTGGATGTCGAAGCGGGCTTTGGGGTTTCCTGTCCCGCGCTCCAAGCCACCGATGGCGTTAAGGCCGGAGCCGGTATACCGCTCGTACGCTTCGCCGTGGTAGGTGTTGGTTCCCTGCCTGGTGACAAGGTTGACGACGGCTCCGCCGGCCCGGCCGTACTCGGCGGAGGCGGCGCTGGTGAGGACGGCAACGGACTCGTATGAGTCTGGGATGGCGGGCTGGAAGGCCTGTCCGCCGATGGCGACGTCGTTGATCTCCTGGCTGTCGAGCAGGAAGTTATTGGCGCGGGGGCGGGCGCCGTTGACCTGGAGCCCCTGGCCGTTGGAGAAGCCGCTGTTGCTGACGATCTGCGCGCCCGGTACGGTGGTGGCGAGCTCGTAGGGGCTAAGCGAGAAGATGGGGAGCTCGGTAATGTCCTTGGCGTTTACGATTCCGGTGAGTTGGCCGTTCTCTGTATTGATGGAGATAGAATCGGCCTCAACACTGACAGAGTCGGAGGCGGAGCCAACCTTGAGGGTGACGTCGTAGCTGGTGACCGCTGAGGGGTTGACGATGACGTTGCTGGCGGAGAAACCCTCGAAGCCGGTCTGGGTGGCGGAGACGGTGTAATTTTCGGGGTCGAGCGCCTCGATCCGGAAGCTACCGTCTGCCTTTGTGTTGATGGTGCGGGTCGCTCCATCGGAGACGCCGACGATTTTGACGCTTGCGTTCGCGACTACCGCGCCGGTGCTATCGCGGACGATGCCGACCAGGATGCCTTTGCTGGTTTGGGCCCAAAGCGGAGACGCGGTCGCAGAGAGCAGGAGAGACGCTGCGGAAAGGAGGAGACGCTTTTTCAATGGATGTCCTGGAATGCGGAGATGCTTTATGAGGTGCAATTGGCGTGCCAAACGGGCATTTTGGTTTGCTCCACTATCACGGTCTATTTGGTGGTTATGCCACCATTCGCCTGGGTCAGAGGGGTGGAGGATGCTCGATGCCTATGAGAATTCATAGCAGTGTAGTGTCGTTATGGAGAACGGGGCGTGTAGAAGGGGTGATGGTACGGCGGAGGTTGAATGAGGCTACGGCACGCAACGGCGAGATGTGGGGGTCCCTGCGCTGCGCTTCGGCCGGGATGACAAAGGTTTGAGTGGTCTGGAGAGAGCTAACGGCAGCCGCAAGCGCAACAGCACCGTAACTGCTGATGGTAGGTCTGGACGGTATGGGGTTCGACCGTCTTTAGAGGTTGAGTTTCTTGAAGATGCGGTCGGGGATGTTGCGGATGACAAACATGATGGGCTGCCACTGGAAGGGGACGTAGAGGTTGTCTTTCTTGGCGGCGACGGCGTTGACGATGGTCTGGGCGACCTTGTCGACGTCGGCGAACTTTTCCGAGCCCTTCATGGTGGCGGTCATGGCGGTTTTGACGGGGCCGGGCTTGATGGTGAGGACGGTGACGCCTTCGCGGTCGACGCGGTTGCGCAGGCCGGCGAGGAAGGCGGTGAGGCCGGCTTTGGAGGAGCCGTAGACATAGTTGGATTTGCGGCCGCGGTCTCCGGCGACGGAGGAGAGGACGGCGAGGACCCCGGCATGGCGCTGGACGCAGAAGTTGGCGAGCCAGGTGAGCAGGGACACGGGCGCCATGAAGTTGGTGTGGAGGATCTGAGCGGTCGTCTGGAAGTCGCGTTCGGCGGCGGGCTGATCGCCGAGGATGCCGTGGGCGAGGTAGGCGACGTCGAGACCGGTGAGGGAGTTGATGGCATGGGCGAGGAGCGCGGGGTGGGCGTCCGTATCGTCGAGGTCTGCGACTGCGGTATCTATATAGGAGGCGCCGCGGACCTTGAGGTCGGCGGCCACGGCGGCGAGTTTTTCCTGGTTGCGGGCGACGAGGAAGAGACTGGCACCCTGGGCGGCCCAGAGGCGGCAGGTGGCCTCGGCGATGCCGGAGGTGGCGCCGAGGACGAGGATCTTGCGGGGGGCTCCGGCGGCGGCGGCGGGCTGGATGGCAACGGCGGCGAGGGGGGTTGTGCTGGTGGTGGTCGAGGTCATAGGTTTGTTCAAATGGGGTGCGGTGAGGTTTGGTAGGGAGGAACCCCACGCTTAGCAGAAGTGCCAAGGATGGGGCACCCGGGATTGATACTCCGGCTGGATACCCGGGATGGCCCCGGGCTTATTTCGGCTCGTTGCCGGTGACGCGCTCCCAGAAGCTGGAGGTGAGGGCGGGATCGCGGAAGCGGGCGAACTGCTCCCACTGAGGGTAGAAGGTCTGGAACTGGGAGGCGGTCATGGCGGCGTCTTTGGCGGGGTAGAGGCGGCCGCCGAAGTCGCGGGTCATGTCGCCGAGGCGCTCCATGAGGGGGAAGGTGATGTTGTCCTTGATGGGAAAGTCGAGGGCGAACATGATGCCGGGCTGGGGGAAGCTCATCATGCCGAGGGAGGGGATATCGCCGAAAGCCTTGAGCACGGCGAGGAAGCTGGCGAGGCCAGATTTGGCGATCTCCTTGAGGATGGCGATCGTGCCCTCCTTCGCGTCGGCCCAGGGGATGGCGTACTGGAATTGGACGAGGCCGTTTTTGCCGTAGAGGCGGTTCCAGTGGAGCATGATGTCGAGCGGGTAGAAGAAGGGCTCGTAGTCCTGGAGGGTTTTGACGCGAGGTTTGATCTGCTTGTGGAAGAAGACGGTGTTGAAGAGGGAGACGGTGGTGTGGTTGAGGGCGAAGGCGGGGGCGTCCATGGGGAAGACGAGCTTGGGTTCGGGGGACGGCTTGAGCTCGGCGGGAACTTTGGAGTGGTCGCCAAGCATGTAGATGCCGCGGGCGAAGTTTTTGCCGGTGGAGACGCAATCGACCCAGGAGACGGTGTATTCGACGTCGGGGTACTGGCGCTTGATGTCGAGGAACTCGTCAATGCCGTGAAACTGGATGCCCTCGTAGTCGATGAGGCGGGAGACGATGGGCTTGAGGCGGAGCTGGGCCCAGGTGATGAGGCCGGTGAGGCCCATGCCGCCGATGGTGGCGGCGAACCAGTCCGGGTTTTCGGTGCGGGAACAGAGGCGGCGGGAGCCGTCAGAGCGGACGAGCTCGAAGGCGGGGACATGGCAGCCGAAGGAGCCGGCGTGCTCGTGGTTTTTGCCGTGGATGTCGTTGGCGATGGCGCCGCCGAGGGTGACGTACTTGGTGCCGGGGGTGACGGGCAGGAAGAAGCCGCGGGGGACGGCGAAATCGAGGATCTGGGCGAGGGTGACGCCGGCTTCGGCGGTGAGGAGGCCGGTGGCGGGGTCGAAGGAGAGCAGGCGGTTCATGCCGGTGGTGACGACGAGGTTGCCGTCTTTGAGCAGGCAGGAGTCGCCGTAGGAGCGGCCCATGCCGACGGGGAGGGCGCCGTTGTGGAGGCCGGCGATGTTGCCGGGAAAGTCGGATTGCCAGTGCTGGGGGACGAGGTGGGCCTCGTATTTGGGGTAGCGGCCCCAGGATTCGAAGGCGGCTGTGAGCCTGGGTGTGTCTGGTTGCGAGGTGGGCACGTTAGTGGGTTCGACGCTGGGCGAGGCCTCGAGGATTGAAG
>CAXUNW010000128.1:0-1234 GCA_964252505.1 uncultured Acidobacteriaceae bacterium | reverse complement strand
GGGGGGAAGAAGCCGCGGGGGACGGCGAAGTCCAGGATCTGGGCGAGGGTGATGCCGGACTCTGCAGTGAGGATGCCGGTGGCAGGATCGAAGGCGATGAGGCGGTTCATGCCGGTAGTGCGAAGGAGATTGCCGCCTTCGAGGAGGCAGACGTCACCATAGCTTCGGCCCATGCCGACGGGAAGAGAGCCGTTAGAGAGCTGGGTCACGACGCGAGGGAAGTCGCTCTGCCAGGCGAGGGGGATGACGGTGGCGTCATACTTGGGGTAACGACCCCAGGATTCGAAGTCAGCCGACGGGGTGGCAGAGGTCTCGCTGGGTGATGTGGGCGGCATGCCTTTAGGATACGCGATTCGGCGAGTTTGGCCGCGGTGGCGGGAGAAAGGGATTACCAAAGGACAGGAGACGGGAGGCCGTACCGTTGAGGGAGAGCGGCGTTCAAGCAACGTACAGGGGCGCTGAGTTGCGGGAGGCGGCGAGCGGCTTGGGACAGCCGCTCGCCGTATGGGCTATTGGAAGGCGTAACGGGCGAGAGCATTGCCGATGGTGGGAATGTAAAACGTGCTGTAGCCAAGCGGGTTGGGATGCAGCCCGTCGGTGAGCCAGAGGGCAGAGGTGGTGAAGTTGACGCCGGAGGTGGTGTACATGTCGACGTAGGGGACGGCGTAGAGGTCGCAGACGGCTCTCATCGCGGCGTCAATGTTCCTGAGAATGTTCAGGCTGGCCTGATTTGCCAGCGATCGGCCTTGATCCTGCGAGCCTAGAAGACCGTCAGGACCGTTCGGGATGTTGAAGCGGTTGGTCTGGTAGGGTCCGACGACGACGATGCGGATGCCAAGCTTCCACTGCAGAATGGACTCGAGCATGAAGCGCATCTGGGAGGACATGGAGGCATTGGAGCTCTGGGAGGGCGAGTCGTTGGGGGTGCCCAGCCCAACCGTTGAATCCTGATCGGTGCCCAGCATGATGACCAGGAGATCAACGTCGGCGAGTACCTGAGGGTTGATGGCGGGGTTAGGGGTTCCGGGGCTGACGTAGTTGAAGTTATCGAAGCCTCTGCCGTTTTGGGCGTCGACCCCGGGTGAGGTGGCACCGTTGCTAGACAGGGTGGCGCCAAGCTTGGTTGCGATGCTTGAACAGAGCCCCGGGTTTGAGTAGAGGATGCTGTCGCCAAGACAGAACATCTTTTTGCCGGCGTAGGGAAGGCTGCCGGGTGCGATCGGCGTGGGTGTGG
>CAXUNW010000127.1:0-7333 GCA_964252505.1 uncultured Acidobacteriaceae bacterium | reverse complement strand
GTACTAGAGTATCCTTCGCGCTGCGGCCGCGGGTGGGATGCGGGGGGCTGAGTGGACATGGCAACAGCGTAAAACGGGCAACCGCAACGACAAGAGCGCAACAACGGAGGTCCTGCACTTGGGTCAGGATGACACGTGTTTTAGCTTAGCGACATCTTGAGGGGTCAGCGCCCCGCTTCGATGAAGGTGACCTTGTTGATCTCGCGGAGGGTGGTGATGCCGTCGCGGACGCGTTCGAGGGCGGAGTCGCGGAGGAAGGCCATGCCCTTGTCGCGGGCTTTTTTGCGGATTTCGCTGCCGGGTTTTTTGGCGAGGAGCATCTCGCGGATATCGTCGTCGAGCTCGAGGAGTTCGTGGATGGCGGAGCGCCCGCGGTAGCCGGTTCCGCCGCACTCCATGCAGCCGGGGCCCTCGCGGAACTTGAAGCCGGCCCACTCGGCGGGGTCGAGGCCGCTTTCGCGAAGCTCGGCGTCCGAATAGGTGACGTGGCGGGCGCAGAAGTCGCAGACCTGGCGGACGAGGCGCTGGGCGAGGATGCAGTTGAGGGCGGAGACGAAGTTGTACGGTTCGACGCCCATGTTGAGGAAGCGGCCGAGGACGTCGACGACGTTGTTGGCGTGGACGGTGGTGAAGACGAGGTGGCCGGTGAGGGCGGAGTTGATGGCGATCTGGGCGGTTTCGGCATCGCGGATTTCGCCGACGAGGATTTTGTCGGGGTCGTGGCGGAGGATGGAGCGGAGGCCGCGGGCGAAGGTGAGGCCCTTTTTTTCGTTGACGGGGATTTGGGTGATGCCGCGGATCTGGTACTCGACGGGGTCTTCGATGGTGATGATCTTGTCTTCTTCGGATTTGATCTCGTTGAGGGCGGCGTAGAGGGTGGTGGTCTTGCCGGAGCCGGTAGGGCCGGTGACCAGGACCATGCCGTAGGGCTCCTTGATGTAGCGGCGGAAGCGTTCTAGGTCCTTTGCCGCGAAGCCGACGACGTCGAGGGAGAGCTTGGTGAACTTCTCGGACATCGACTCTTTGTCGAGGACGCGGAGGACGGCATTTTCGCCGTGGACGGTGGGCATGATGGAGACGCGGAAGTCGATGAGGCGGCCCTTGTAGCGGACGCGGAAGCGGCCGTCCTGGGGGACGCGGCGCTCGGCGATGTCGAGCTCGGACATGACCTTGATGCGCGAGAGGATGGTCTGGTGGTGCTCGCGGGCGATGGGGGCCATGGCCTGCTGGAGAACGCCATCGATGCGGTACTTGACCTGGAGGGAGTCGTCGAAGGTTTCGAGGTGGATGTCGGAGGCGCGGCGTTCGAGGGCGGTGAAGATGGTGGTGTCGACGAGGCGGATGATGGGCGAGATATCTTCGTCGGCGGTGAGGCGCTCGATGGAGATGTTCTCGTCGGGGTTGTCCTCGTTGGAGAGGACGTCGAAGGCGAGGCCTTCGGACGCTTCGTCGAGGACGCGCTGGGACTGCTCGGTCTTCTTGAGGAGATCGGTGATCTGCGAGAGGGTGGCGACGCGGGTGACGAGGCGCTGGCCTAGCAGCCCGGAGATCTCGTCGAGGACCATGAGCTTGGAGGGGTCGGAGACCGCGATGGCAAGGCGTCCGTCGAACTGCTCGAGGGGGACGAAGTTGTAGCGGAACATCATGTCGACGGGGACGGACTTGAAGAGATCGTGCTGGATCTTGAAGTTTTTGAGGTCGACGAAGTCGGCGTGGTAGCGGCGGGCGAGGGCGCGCGCGCGCTCGCTTTCGTCGATGCCGGACTCTGCGAGGGGGATTGCCATGGGGGTCGCCATATCCGGTAAGACTCCTCTATCTGGGGGATGTTAGAACGGGAGGATCGCGTTTGTGGTGCCGGATTGGGACAGGCGAAGGCTACTCGTCGCGGCCGGGGCGGGCCATCAGCTCGCGCATGGCTTCACGTGGGCTTTTGTCTTCGTAGAGGACGGCATGCATCTGCTCTGTGATGGGCATTTCGACGCCGTAGCGGCGGGCTATGCCAAGGGCGGCGGTGGTGGAGCGGACGCCTTCGGCGACCTTGCCATGGAGGCCGGCGATGATCTCGGGCAAGGCGCGGCCTTTGCCGAGTTCGATGCCGACGGTGCGGTTGCGGGAGAGCGAGCCAGTGCAGGTGAGGACGAGATCGCCGAGGCCAGACAGGCCGGCGAGGGTCTGTCGGCGACCACCGCAGGCGAGGGCGAGACGGGTGATCTCGGCGATGCCACGGGTGATGAGCGCGGCGGAGGAGTTCTGGCCGAGATTGAGGCCGTGGGCGACGCCGGTAGCGAGGGCGATGACATTCTTGAGGGCTCCCCCAAGCTCGACGCCTTCGACGTCATCATTGGTATAGATGCGGAAGGCGGGGGAGGAGAGGTCGCGCTGCAGGGTCTGGGCAAGCAGGGGTTCCTTGGTGGCGATGACGACGGCGGAGGGCTGGCCGGCGGCTACTTCCTGTGCGAAGGAAGGGCCGCTGAGGGCGGCGAAGGGGTTGCCGGTGACGGAGGCGACGACCTGTGACATGCGGAGGAAGCTGACCTCTTCCAGGCCCTTGCTGGCGCTGACGATGACCTGGTCGCGGGTAAGGATCGGCGCGATGTGGGTGATGGTCTCGCGGAGATGTTGCGAGGGGGTGACGCAGAGGAGGATTTCGGCTTCAAAGATGGCAAAGGGCAGATCGGAGGTGACGTGGATGTTGACGGGGAGGGTATAGCCGGGCAGGTAGGGTAAATTTTCGCCGGTCTCGTTGAGGGTCTCGGCGAGAAGTTCGGAGTGGGTCCAAAGGATGAGGTCGTGGCCGCCGCGGCGGGCGAGGGAGATGGCGAGGGCAGTGCCGTAGGCTCCGGCGCCAAGGATCGCGATACGGCTCATGCGGGCACCTTGGCTGTGCCGAAGCGGCTTTCCCGGCCGTTGAGGAGCCGGCCGATGTTGGCGTGGTGCTTGACGATGACGAGGAGAGCGATGAAGAGGAGGCCGGAGACGACGATGGAGGTGTGCGGCGGCGGCAGGAAGTAAAGGCCGAAGAGGGGAAAGGTGATGGCGCCGAGGATGGAGCCGAGCGAGACGAAGCGGGTGAGCAGGACGACGATGAGAAAGACGGCGAGCACGCCGATGGCGCCGCGCCAATCGAGGGCAAGCAGAACGCCAAGGGCGCTGGCGACGCCTTTGCCGCCCTGGAAGCGGAGCCAGATGGGGTAGACATGGCCAAGGATCGCGGCGACGGCTGCGGAGACGGCGAGATCCTGGTTGCCGGGGGCCATATGCTGAGCGAAGGCTACGGCGGCGTAGGCCTTGGCGAGATCGAGCAGAAGGGTGGCGAGGCCGAGGCCCTTGGCTCCGGAGCGCGCGACATTGGTGGCGCCGATGTTGCCGCTGCCGGTGGCGCGGATGTCCTGATGGCGAAAGACGCGGACGAGAAGATATCCAAACGGTATGGAGCCGAGCAGGTAAGCAAGCGAAATGGAGCGGAGCCACGGGTTCATGCGTCTAGGGGAGAGTGTAGCAATGATCTTGCTGGAAAACAGAGAACAGGGAGCAGGATACGGGGTCCAGGAAGCAGCGAGCGGGGCCTGGAGCCGGGGCGGCGGAAGGTTTCGGCAGCGAACACGGAACCCCGACAGTGCCCGGCCAAGCGGGATGCTGAGGCTCTCGAAGCTGCCTGCCTGGGGCCTGCTCCTTAGAGAAGAGCCTGGCGGATGAGTTCCAGGGCGTGCTGGGTGGCCCAGAGACGGATGCGCTCGCGATCGCCTGGAAGGTTGAGCTCACGGACCTGGGTGTCGTGTTCGTCGGCGAGGGCGATATAGATGAGGCCGACCGGCTTTGCTTCGTCGGGGCCGGGAGAGGCTCCTCCTGGGCCGGCGAGGCCGGTTATGGCGATGCCGAAGGAGGTTCCGGCGCGCTGGCGGATGCCTTCGGCGAGCGCGCGAGCAACCTGCGGGCTGACCGCGCCATGGGCTTGAATCAGCTCAGGCGGCACGCCGCAGAACAGGGTCTTCATCTCCTCCGCGTACACGACCGCTCCTCCCCGGAAGGCACTAGAGCTCCCGGGGATGGCCGTGAGGCGTTGGCTGAGGAGACCGCCGGTACAGCTTTCGGCAGCGGCCAGGCTGAGATGGCGCATTCCGAGGTTGAGGATGACGATCTCTTCAAGCGACTCTCCGCCTGAAGAGAAGATGGACTCGCCCATTTCGTGCTCGATGAGGCCGGTCAGCTCGTCGACGCGGGCCTGGGCTTCCTGGAGGGTGTCCTTGGCGCAGAGGAAGTGAAGCTGGATCTCCGCGTTGCCGGCCAGGATGGTGGTTTCGACGTCGGGGAACGACTTGTAGAGGGGCGCGGTGCGGGCGTCTACCTGGGACTCCGGAATGAGGGCCATGCGGAGCTGGCGGGTGGCGAGATGGCGCGGGGGCAGCGATGGCGCCAACAGGGGCAGGCAGGCGTCGCGGAAGAGCGGTTTAAGCTCTTTGGGCGGGCCGGGCAGGAGGATGACGATCTTGCGGACGCGGGTTCCGTCCGGGCCGGGCACGACGGTGTCGAGATATTGACCGGGGGCGCTGCCGTTGGGGTTGTGGAGGATGCGGGCGCCTTCGAGGACGTCGGTCTGGCGCAGGTTGTTGGGCGGCATGGCCATGCGGCGGGCGGCGAAGCGCTTGGCGAGGCCGGTGAGGAGCTCATTGTCACGGCGCAGGGTCAGGTTGAGGGCGGCGGCAACAGCTTCGCGGGTGAGGTCGTCCTCGGTGGGCCCCAGTCCGCCTGAGAAGATGACGATGTCGGCGCGGGCGATCGCGATGCGGGCGGCACCGGTGAGGTGATCGAGGTTGTCCCCGACGATGGTCTTGAAGGCGACGGCAACGCCAAGGGTATTAAGGGCTTCGGTGAGGTAGAGGGAGTTTGTGTCCTGCCGGAAGGGGGTAAGCATCTCGGAGCCGGCGGCGATGATTTCAGCGATCATGGGGATGCGGTGGACTCCTGCTCCACTCTGGTACTGTGTCGGGACACGTTGCTTAGCGCTGCGTTCGGGTTTAGACCTCCCAGCGGGGCAGGAAGGCGACGGCGTGTGCGGCGCGGAGGGTGGCAGGGAGATCGGTCCGCCGAGCCTCTTTGGATGATAGATGGTTTGTGTAGACGATCTGGCGGCATGTGGGCGTACAATTCGGCACGACGTGGCGACAACCGGGGCGACCGGTCCAGCTGACGGGCGCGGCAGACAGAGCAACGAACCAGGAAGAGAAAGGTGGGTTGGGTATGCGGACAAGACAGGGGATGCGGGTGTTGGCGGCGGGCGTGGCGGTTGGTGTGATGGCGTTGAGCGGGTGTCAGTACCACTCGAAGAAAGATACGTACTACCTGATCTCCAACAACCTGAAGCTGCCTTACTGGAAGACGGTGTACCAGGGTTTCTCGAAGGCCGGGATGGATTACGGGGTAACGGCGCTGCTGGAAGGACCGGATACGTTTGACATTCAGGGGGAGTTGACGGCGCTGAAGAAGGTGGTGGCGTCGAAGCCTGCCGGGATTTTGATCTCAGTGTCGGACGCGAACATGCTGCATGACGAGATTGGCACGGCGATCGAGGCGGGTATTCCGGTGATCACGGTGGACTCGGATGCGCCGACGAGCGCGCGGCTGTTCTTCATCGGAACGAACAACCTGCAGGCCGGTCACCTGGGGGCGCTGCGACTGATCTCCAAGCTGCACGACAAGGGGAACGTGGTGTTTTACACGATCGCCGGGCAGCCGAACCTGGAAGAGCGGCTGAAGGGGTATAAGGACGCGCTCTCGACGCATCCGGGAATCAAGATTGTGGATGTGTTCGATACGAAGGGTGATAGCGGGACGGCGTTCGACCAGACGGAGGCCTACCTGGGAAAGACCGGGGCGGACAAGATCGACGCGTTTGTGTCGCTGGAATCGACGGCGGGCAAGTCGATTGCGGAGGTGTTGAAGCGGAAGAATGTGACCGACCGGACGGTGATCGCGATGGATGTGAACTCCGATACGCTTGACCTGATCAAGGATGGGAGCATCGACTCGACGATCTCGCAGAAGCCGTACACGATGGGGTACTACGGGCTGAAGGCGCTCGATGAGATCCATCACAATGCTCCCACGAAGCTGCGGACGAACTATGGGGTGGACTCGTTTGCCCCGTATCCGATGTTTATCGATACCGGGACCGCTATTGTCGACAAGAACAATGTGGATGTGTATCTGGGGAGTGCGGCGGCGGCGGAAGGAAAGTAGCTGGGATGCCCCGCGTCCGGGAAGGTGGGATGCGGGGCAGCTTGCTTTTGCGAAGGCACTCTTCTAGGGCAGTCTGCGGCCGGTGATGCCGAACTCCAGGTGGAAGAGGGCGTCGCGGGTGGCGAGGACGACAGCCCCGGGATCCAGGAAGGCGAGACCGACGAGGTTATTTCCGGCGATAGCGAGAGCAGCCTCGCGCGATGGGGTGATGCGGATGATGCCGCGACAGCCACGGTACGAGGCGGCGACGTAGAGGTTGTCGTCTGCGTCGAAGGCGAGCCCCTGGGGACGGCCGAGGCCGGAAAAGAAGATGGTGGCGTTGCCGTCGCGGTCGATAGCGTGAATGGCCTGGTTGGAGCTGGTGGTGGGTCCGGTGACAAAGAGCGTTCCAGCCTCATTGAAGGCGAGATGGTAGGCCGCGACGGAAGGCTCCAGGGTGGCGAAGACGAAGATCTCGCGAGACTCGGCGGCGCGAGCCCCGGGCGCGATCTTGAAGATGGTTCCGGAGCGGTCGCCCACGAAGAGGTTGCCGCCGCGATCGAAGGCGATGCCGGTGGCGATGCCCATACCTTCGGCGTAGGTGGCGATGGCCCCGGTCGGGGAGATCCGGTAGATGGTTCCGTCGGCGCGGGAGCTGGCGTAGAGGTTGCCGTCAGGGCCGAAGGCAAGCCCGCTGGGGTTAAGCAGGTCGCGGACGAACGGGCGCATGGGATAGTCGCCGGAGGGTGACTGCGTATTGATGCGGAAGATGGAGACGGGGACCTGCTGGCCGCGGGAGCCGGAGAGGGTGGCGAAGACCGAGCCTGAGGCGTCGACGGCAGGGTTGGCGACGGGGTGGAGGTTCTCCGCCATGAGCGTGGCGACGCGGAGGGGAAGCGCGTTCGAGGAGGCGGTGGCGCGGTGAAGAATGAGGTCGCCGGAGAAGGCCCCGTCAGTGGCTGTGGGAAGGCGAACGGTGGCACGGGTGGGACGGCAGAGGGTAAGAGGTGTGGTGATGTCGTTGAGGGTGACGTGCGGAAGTGTGGCGGGCAGCGTGGTCGGGCTGTAGGGCCCAAGGTGCGTGCCGTGCAGTTCGATCTCGCCGCCAGGCATGGCG
>CAXUNW010000126.1:7039-7543 GCA_964252505.1 uncultured Acidobacteriaceae bacterium | reverse complement strand
TCTTCGCCCCGCACGACCCCGCCTACGTCATCCACACCTCCGGCAGCACCGGCCGCCCCAAAGCCGTCGAGATCAGCCACGGTGCCGCCGTCAACCTGCTCCTCTCGATGCAGCGCGAGCCTGGCTTCCAGGCTACCGACGCCCTGCTCGCCGTCACCACCATCTCCTTCGACATCGCCACCATGGAGCTCTTCCTCCCGCTGATGGCGGGGGGTCGCCTCGTCATCGCGAGCCGCCGCACCGCCGTGGACCCCACCGCACTGGCCGCTCTCCTTCAAAGCACCCGATGCACCGTCCTCCAGGCAACCCCCGCCACCTGGCGCGGGCTCCTTGCCGTCGACTGGCCCGGCCAGTCAGGCCTGCGGGCCCTCTCGGGCGGCGAACCCCTCACCCGCGACCTCGCCGAAGCCCTCCTCGCACGTAAGCTCGATCTCTGGAACCTCTACGGACCCACCGAGACCACCATCTGGTCCACCGCCTCCCGCGTCCAGCCCGGCTCAGGCC